>DXHZ01000095.1 GCA_019113145.1 Candidatus Avanaerovorax faecigallinarum | reverse complement strand
ATTTTATTGT
This sequence comes from Candidatus Avanaerovorax faecigallinarum, assembly GCA_019113145.1. Classification (GTDB taxonomy): domain Bacteria; phylum Bacillota; class Clostridia; order Peptostreptococcales; family Anaerovoracaceae; genus Avanaerovorax; species Avanaerovorax faecigallinarum. Next base: position 44,491 of record DXHZ01000095.1, on the reverse strand, counting down.
TATACACAAGTAATGTTTTAAGCTCATTAAACTCGCTCACATCCAGGTTTCCGCTTAAATTTTTTCCAGCCCATGCGATGTAAGCGGCATTGCCAAATCCATCTGTCTGTATTTTGTTATTATCATCGTTCTCCTTTGAATTATACCAAGTACTAATATCATCAGGACTGTAAGCAGAATTTATATTTTTCCCGTTATCTGCGTTACCCAAAAATGCTTTTAGCTTATTGACTTCACTTGAATCGCTCAAATATTTTCCATCAAGAGCACCATTTCTGTATCTATGATAATAATATGCATTGGAAAATGATTCTATCGACGGGTCAAAATAAATATATCTAACAGTCCCCGTAAGCTTCGAAGACGGATTCGATGCATCTATCCATGTATATGCGCCAGTACTGTCTTTATCAAATCTTTTGGTTGTCGAACGCGTGGGATCAACAATTATCCATCGTCCATCTACATAAGCTTCCACCCAAGTATGGTTGATTTTATTTAGATTCATATCGTCCCATACTTTATCTGGGGTTTGCATCACTACACCTTGAACGAGACGAGCTGGAATGCCCTCCAATCTCGACATTTCTACAAACAGTCCCGCATACCCATCACATACAGTCTTCGTCTTTTTTCCAGCACTCAGACTTTGATACAATTTATATACATCTGTCACTGCGGTACTATTGCTAGCACCTTCGTTATCATAATAAATATTATCACCCAAATATTTATATATCACTTTTAACTTTTGGTAATCGCCTTCAACACCGGACAAAATACCGTTGGTAAAAATCCTAAGTTCTTCTATCTGTTCTTTACTCAAAGTTCCATCATAGATATAATCATCCTTGAGAGATACATCCAAATAACTTTCTGGATTTACTTTGTTTCCTTCCTCTCTTATTCTCTCGTTATTAGACAAAATATCTGTGTTAGATATGAAAAAAACATCTCCGCTTTCTTTCCTCAGCACCAAATCTCTAAAATACGTATCCCAACTATCATCCAGACGCATTATTACATAGTAATTGCCATCCCTGCTCAGATTATTTAAATCTATATTCGCATTATATGTTCTGTTTGATATATCTACTTTTGTTTCGCAATACTTGACATTATCATTTGTATCATCGGCATTTCTCAGATAAAAGTTTACTACACTTGCATCTACTTCCGTAGTACCTTCCAGTTTTATCTGATTACTACTTATCTGCATTCGTACGCTGTCATCTGAAAAGGTATCTGAACTTGTATACGAATACTTTTTCTCAACTGCCTTGGTATTTATCGTCATTGTATTATCCACATTAGCGGCATGAACCAAATTACCTGGCATACACGTAATAGTCATGCAGAATATAATGCACACGACAACACTTCTTTTTAACTTTGCCATAAGCCAACCTCCATATTATTTGATATATACAGTAACTTATATTGCTAAACATCTCATCGAGTACATTATAAAAGTCGTTGCTGGAGATGTCAAGAATAGCAGCGGCTACCGATAAAGTGATAAATAAAACAGAACCCATGCATGCATTTCCATACATAAATGGGTTCTGTTTTTTAGGCAAACTTTCGATATCCGCTCGTAACCAGTAAACGAATCCTTCAAATACTAAAAGTCACGCTTAAAGAGCTTTATTCTCGATTATCTCACTGAACACACCGTTTTTCCCGTTCTCGAATACAGCTCTGACCTTGTAATAATAAGTATCTCCAGCAATTGCCCCTGTATTCGCGTAAGTCGTTCCAGTAGTGGTAAATTTCTTATAAAAGGTGTTTGGTTTTCCACTCACTGATCGATAAACTTCATACTTTACAGCTCCATCGACTTTTTCCCACTTCAAAGTAGGTTTGCCCTCAGAGTTATTTCCCTTTTGCGGTTCAAGTCTCATATCTGCACAGGTATTCCATGTAACATCGCTAAACTGTCCGGCAATGCCGTCTTCTGTTCTCAGTCTGACTTTGTAATAATAAGTCTTATATGGAGTCGCTGATATATGCGTATATGTGGTTCCAGTTGTGGTAAATATTCGATAGAAAGTACCTTCTTTACCACTTACAGATCTATATACCTCATATTCACCCTTTACTCCAACATCATTCCACTTTAACGTAGGTTTTCCATCTGTTACACGATGCCCTCTGATGAGCTCAATTTCCTTATTTATGCATGTAACTTTTATAACGTCACTAAATACACCTTTTACTGTTCCATTGGAAACTGCTCTTACCTTATAATAGTATGTTGTTCCCGCTTCAGCCGAAGTATTTACATAAGATGTGCCTGTAGTTACATATTGCCTGTAGAAAGTACCCTCCTTTCCAGTTATTGACCGGTACACTTCATATTTGCCAGCTCCTTCAACTTTTGACCATTTCATTGACGGCTTTCCATCTACAGCCCGATTAGTCGAAGTTATTTCCACCGGCTTGCCGCAACGTGCGGTGGCTTTATATACATCACTGTAGGCAACTTCATTTTTACTCATTATAGCTTTTACTTTGTAGTAATAAGTCTTGCCTAATGCAGCTGAAATATGTGTATATGTGGAGCCTTTTGTTTCAAATACTTTTACAAATTTTCCATTCGATGAAGTCGAACGATATACCTCATAAGTAACGCCGGATTTATTGTCCCAACTCAATGCAGGTAATCCACTGTCCACTTTATTTTTAACTACCACATCAGGTTTAATACTTATCGCTAACCTTTTTATAAGTGAGTCGTATGTTTTTCCATCAGCTTTTGTTCTGGTACCAATCGAAAATTTAGTATGCTCTTGATCTACATTTTTAACAACATACTTGTTCTCGGTTGTTTTACCTATTTCCTTCCAGTTACCTCCGTTAACAGACTGGTATATAACATATTCATCCGCTGCTTTAGCTGCTTCCCAACTTAAAATCGCTTCATCATTCTTATAAACCAGGTTTGCACTTTTTGGTAAATCCGGATGAATAGTATAATGTACGCTTGTGGAACCTTTATAGTTTCCGAACCAATCATTTATGTTGGTATAGTAACCGTATTTAGCTGCAGTAAGTTTAACTGTAGCTTCACCCACTTCGACATTGTCAATATACTCTGAGTAGTAATCCGGATATGCGGTTTCCGTGCGCTTTAAAAGTTTCGTTCCATCTGGCGCTATGGCTGTAGTTGAAGGAGTAATCTCCTTTCCAGTGTAAGTAAAGTCATAGTTTTTTAATGAAACCTGTACATCTTCCATTTCTACCCGCACATGATTACATTCCTGGCATACCCACTTGCCATCTTTCTCTACATATGCATGTCCGCCTGCATCGTTGTAATCCAGCTTATACTGGTCTCCGCTTTCTGACTCATATATGCAATATCCATCTATTATGCATGTGGATTCAACTTCTTTCAGAACGGATACGTTTTCGCGAATGCCCTCACTATTATAAAATCTGATTTCCTTTCCTTCTGTAATCCATCCTGTTCTTATCTTTCCATTAAGCAAATAATATTCATTGCCTTCTCCATCTTTGACTTCACCAGTATACTTTTCCAATGTATCTCCGCAACGCTCACATACCACATTTCCCGTTTCTGCATCATACATCGGAACATGACATTTTGAATCAATCACTGTGGTATTAATGATTCCATCCTGTAAATCATGCATACTGATAGTAAGCGTATCCTCATCTGCCGTTGCCGTCAAATACGTTGCCGTATAATCTATAGTAGGCTGCACTTCAAATATCTTTTCATAATCAAACTTATCCTGAGTTGTTATAGGGTAAGCCTTGCCACCAGTAGCACCTACAATATAGTATGTTGTTCCGTTTTCCTTATCCACATTGTCATCAGTTAAAGGATAAGTTTTAGCAAAACTATGGTCATGACCAGAGAAAACAACATCAATTCCTGCCTCTTCCGCAGCATCAGGTAATACGCTATATACTATGTCATTACCTCCAACTGAATTTGTAAAATATGGTGGCTGATGCGTGCAAAGAATCTTCCAAGTTGCTTTAGTATTCTTTGCATCATCTACAAGCCATTCTGCGGCTTTTTCCATCTCTGTTAAGGTGGTTGCATAATTAATTACAGCTATATACACGTTTCCCACCTTAATCGAGTAAGCCTGGCCCGGGCCACTGTGTTTATTACTATATACAGCAGAAGCTATAGATCCTGTAGGGTCTGCGTTAAACTCATGATTTCCCATAACGCTAATCAGCTCAGCATCTCCAAGGCCTTTAACACCAAGCGCTTCCCCTAATTTTATCCAATCATCATAGTTTATCGGATCATCTGTGGCATCCCCTGTTTGAATACCAAAATCATATTTTCCGTCTTTTAATTTGTCTACAATGGCATACAGATTACTTTTATCTTCACTCTGGATGTCTCCTATTACAAAGAAACTGTTCTGACTCTTTCCGGCCGCATCGGTCGTAAACTCGTATTCTATTGACAAATTTCCTTCAGGACCTATACGGTAAACGTACGTGGTATTTGGCGTCAGGTTACTCAATTCTACACTGCTCACGTTAGCCACTTTGTTTCCGCCTTTAGTGAATTTTATCTCCTTAGTTTCAGCAGTTAAAGTCTTCCAGTCGTCTTTCCCTTCTTCAGCATATTTAATTATCTGCTTTTCTTTAACTTGCGGATTACTAAACCAGCTGATACTTCTCTGAGTTGCAGAATCACGTACCGCATTGTTTCTTACACTATATGCCTTACCGCTGCTATCACCCTGCGCATCATACGATGAAATGTCATATCTAAACGATATCAAATTGTCTTTCTTTGCATATATGGTGTATGTTGCAGCAGTTTTTCCGAATTCATCTGTTTCAAGTATACCTGAAGAATCTGTTGTCCCTATTTCTCTTTCCCCATTTTCTTCAATAAGGTAAATCGTTGCATTTTCAACAGGCTTACCCTCTGAATCCTCTACCAGAATCTTTGTATTCTCGCCTGAATCAATTGTGACATCTTCCGCAACTATGTTAAGCGGCGCATTAACAGGAATGGTGCCTCCTTTTGAAGAAAAAGTCCCATACGCATTGTCTTCCGTAATGTAATAACCGCCCTTTACTGAATATGTAAATTCATCGCCTTCTTTTAAAGTTTCTGGAACTTTAACCGTTATCGTAGCGATAAGCTCATCATCTGTTAATTCGATATCCCCTCTTTTCTTAGCATTAACGGTAATAGTATTAGTTAATTTATTAAGTTTCGAATCAACTTCATATGCATCTGACCCAACGACTTCAGTTTCCTTAAACATATTTCCTAAGGAAATAGACGTCGAACTTTCTCCAACTCCCTTTCCGATACTTCTAATATCAAGAGATACTGTTTGTCCCAGCACTGCCGCATCATTTTTAAGGTTTACACTTATCGCCGGCTTTCTTTCTTCACTGTTCGTATCTACAGTAAAATATCTGGTTTCTGAAGTTTCATTGCCAGCGACATCCTTAGCTACAACAGTCACTGAATGGGTGCCTTCAGTCAACTCTAAATTATTTACCATACAGGTATTACCTGAAATTATGTAATTATACCTGTCATTATCAACTACATTGACACCATCTATCTGCATACGTACCGCTTCTGAATCGATACCCGACATATACTTCCCATCTACATCATGGAATTCCGCAGTTATATTTACAACAGATGTATCAACTTTGGATTGATCAGAGATTTCCTTATCATTGATTCGCATCGAATCAATAATTGGATTTTCAGTATCGTCTATATTAGTTCCATACACAAACTGAAGATTATCAAAATATATGGAATTTGCAGTCTTTGTACCCATCTTGGTTCCAGCAACATACATCAACCGCAATGTCATTCCCTGGGAAATGGAATACGGTGGACTAATCTTTGTAAGATCAGCTTCTAAGTATTTCCATCCTTCCCAATATATTCCCGGCTGCTGTTCGCCAGATGCGACTGGTTCTGCTTTAGGCTCCAGTGTGAAATCGTACGGCACCTGTGTCCCCGAACCGTCCTTCACATATCCGCGAAGCCAGAATCCGGCTTGTGAACCATCTCCATTATATTCTATGCCAACACCCTCCGGGGCATACACCCACACACCAATTGCTGTTGGTGTTCCGGGAATATCCATAGCCTCTTTCGTTCCGATACAAGCACCTTCCGTGACTTCACCACATTCTGTGAAATCATAGTTTAATTTCAAGGATTTCTTACCAAACCGAACAGGCTCGTCGTCATCTGTACTTACTATCTCTATTGATTCCTTTCCACCTCTTCCGTAATTACTATGTGTTAAAATAGAATTATAATATTCGCTCGCGTCCTGATTTTCACGATCTTCGAAATCCCAAACTACAGTTGGTAATTTCCCCACTATAACTTTAATATCATTTTTTACATCACTATCAAATGCAGATATAACCGTTACAGTACCCTCTAAACTTTCTCCATCTGCTGATGTAAATAAATTACCTTTAAAGGTTCCCATTTCAGGATTGGATATTTCCCATTTGAAATCCCCATCCTTGTATGCTACTTCATTGCCCTTATATCGCGCTTTTAATCCGAAATCCGTCGTTTCTTCAAATCCCAGGCTTATCTCTTCAGATGAAAATAACAATTCATCCGGCGCCTGTATGCTAATGCTGGTGTTGCCTATAATTTCCCCTTCATGAACTAAATTTACAGCAACCGTTCCAGCAGTTCCGTTCGATTCGAATAAACCACTTTTCGCATCAATCTTTCCCATCTTGGCACTGCTGTCATCAAGTGTAAATTCACATCCTTCGGGTAATTCAGTAGGAAATCCTGCTGTATCTACACCTTTTGCCTTAAATTCTATCTGGGTATTAGGGGTGTAGTACTCATTATTTGGCTCAATGACTGCTTTTTCAAAAACACCAGTTTGTACAGCATTTGAAACAACCAAAATTGTGCTGCTGACTTCTCTCTCCTGCCCATCACTCGGTGTATTTCTTACCTCAAGCGTATCCGTTCCTGCAGGACGCGCACAATACGTACTCGAGCCTCCACCATCAAGTGCCAGAGCCGTTACACATCCTTCTTTTTGGAAAATCTGAGCCAGTTCTTTATAGTTTCGACCACATGAAATAGGATTTCTGAAACCATATGTGGCTAGCAAAAGCACACTGCCGTCCTCTCTTACACCTACAGCAGTTCGGCTATAATCTATGCTGCCATAGTCAGAAGCCTCATTGTTGACTTCTCCGTCTTTCACTAATAAAAAACTCTCGCCTCCTACTGCCATTTGCAGGTTCGACATGTCTGAACTATTACTGATTACTGGTTTACCATCTTTTGTCACACCAAAATAATAGCAGCCATTAGGTCCTTGAATCTGCTTACCTTCTCTGACAAGAGCACCTCTCGGCTGTCCTGTACCCATATTAAAGAAATCCGCATTAACAGCAGCTACTACTGTTTTGCCTGGATTATCCTGCTCATATGCTTCTGCCTGTTCTGTTGTCTGGGCAAGATCCCATTTATCAGTACTATTATTTGCGTATCCAGCAACAAATTCTATGCTATCATTCGGAGTGATTTCGCAAACGTAGTCAATCTTCTGATCATCACCCTTTTCATTATTTGTAATAATTTCGTGCTCAACAACACCATCTGCAATATCTGTGATGGTATCATTAATTAAAATATCTCCGTCTGGTATACCTTGCCATGTTCCGGTACTTCTTTCCTTGCTGCTTTCAATTGGCTGCGCATAAACCATTGTAGGAAAAAACGTTACTATCATTGACAATATTGTTACAACAGCAATGATACTTTTGCCTTTCAATCGCATTACACAATCCTCCTTACATTCTTATCAAACAACATATCACTTCTTCAGTGCTGCTAATAAAACATGCTCGTTGCACGCTAGACAAATACACGTCTTCGATATCAGAGTATCATATTTACAATGAATATTCAATCTATTTTTAAGTTTTGTTAACCACACCTTTTATAGAACTATGTACCCTCATTTTGCTCTATTCTTTGATTTACTTTTATCTGCTATCTCAGAGTCTACCATCTTTTCATAAAACTCCGCAGCTTCATCTATTTTTCCATCATATTTAATAGAGCCGTTCTTCATTACAATTCCTCTTTTACAGAAGTTTTTAGCGACGTTCGTGGAATGTGTTACAAACAAAAATGTTACACCGCTGTTTACTATTTCGTTGATTTTACGATTACACTTAATCCTGAAGGCCTTATCCCCCACGCTTAAAGCTTCGTCCACTATCAATATTTCAGGTCTAACATTAGCATTTATGGCAAATCCCAGACGAGCTTTCATACCGCTTGAATAAGTTCTTACAGGCTGATCTATGTAATCACCTAAATCCGCAAAGTCTATTATCTCATCCTCAATCGACTTTATTTCCTCGTTTCGCATACCCATAAGCTGACCTCTGAAGTAAATGTTTTCCCGTCCTGTAAATTCCGGGTCAAAGCCCGCTGTGAGCTCGAGCAGTGCGCTTACTCGACCGTTTACTGTCACATCGCCTGATGTGGGATATATGACGCCCGTAATCATTTTCAAAAGCGTTGATTTTCCGGCGCCGTTCCTGCCAAACAGTGCTACAGATTCGCCCTTTTCGATGGAAAAACTTACATTATCGATAGCCTTTTTCAATTTTGGTTTTACTTTTTTGAAAAAAACCGCCCGCAATCTCTGCTTATCATTTTTATACAGCTTATATTCCTTCGTTACACTATTAAATTTTATGGCTACATTATCACACATTATAATACATCCTTTAATCTGTTCCGCGGGAAAACGGAATTATAGTACATCCGGCACATCCTTCTTCAATTTCTTATACGCCCAGACAGACAACACTATCAAGGCAATGTAAACTATGATGAAATTTCGCATCTGAGACGGGTGTTCCCAAAACCACTGCTTATATACAAGGCTGTCCCTGTAACCGTTTACAACTATGGTTATAGGATTGAACAGCATTAGTTTTCTGATCCAGTCTACTCCTATGGTACTTACATCATACATTATACCCGACAGCCAGAACAAAGCTATAGTTACTGACTTAATCAAATTCAAAAAATCTCTGCTCATTGCCGATATCATGGCTGAAAAAAGAGCCCATGCATTAAAAATCAAAAACATCATCAGCATATATAACGGAAGCTGTAGATAATACATATCCGGCATATACCCAAAAGCCGCATACAGTATCAGCATTATCACTGTAAGCCCTAAGTTTATCAGGAAAAGAGATAAGTTTACGAATGTAGGTATCGTGCATATCGGAAATTTAATCTTTGTCACAAGGTATGTATACCTTCGAAGTGAGCTGGCACCTCCAACAAATATATCACGCATATAAAACCACGGTATCATTCCACCTATAAGCCATAAAAAGTACGGATACCCATTAACGTCACGGCTCACGCGTACACCTATCGAAAATGCAAACCAATATACAAATATAGTAATTGCCGGTCTTATTACGGCCCATGACCATCCCAGTGCCGCACCTTTGTATGTCTTTACAATGTCAGCTTTAGCCAATTTAAAAAGCTGCTTTCTGTATATAAAATGACCCAACAGTATTTCTTTTAAAATGTTCAATATACAGTTCTCCTTTTCCCTCTTGCTCTGAATTTTGTAGAACTTTAGGACATGAGCATCTGCATGCAATGCACTCATGTCCTAAAAAACACTACTTATTCATCATTTCGAATTACTATCCCCACTTACTGTGTTGCTGTCGCACTGACTACGGGTGAAAATTCACTGTAAACTTTCTTTCCGTCTACCACTTTATATGCGCGTACTTTGTAATAGTACTTGCTGCCCGTCTTCAGGTTTATATGAGTCAGAGATCTCTTATCTGCTCCTACTGTGGACAGCAGATAGAACGTCTTATCCTTCCCCGTAGTTGACTTATATACCTGATAGTTCGTAGCCCCGATACATCCTGTCCATGTGATTCCTATGCTTGTGCTGCTCTTTCTCGTCGCTTCTACATTCCCCGGAACTTCCGGCGCTGATGGTTCTGCCGGCTCCGTAGGCGTGCCAGTGCTTCTCACCACAGTTATATAGTAGTTTCTAACCAGGCCGCTCGATGACGTAACCTTTATGGTAATCGTATTTTCTCCAATCTTCAGATTATCGTTGCCGCCTACCGATATTTTTGCATCAGACGCGTTTGCTTTTGCCACTATATCTAAAGATGTTACGTCGGAATGTACTTCTGTCTTAAGCTTGTATGATGTGGCAAATCTGTTAAAGGTCTTATCTAACGCCTTCTGGATGGTTCCGTCATATACTGCTAAAGAATCGAGATAATTGTTATTATTGCCTGCTCCCGGTTTTTTAGCCGCCGATGATGGCATATCCTGATATACAGGTATTTCAAACGTAAACGGTTCATCCAGAACGCCAAAAGTGTTGAATGTGTTTCGGCTTATCGACGCTTCAGTGGTGGCAGCAAAAATCGATGTCATATACTGGTGCGTACCTACGCTTCCCAATCCATTGTATACATTGTACCTTTCTGTATACGATGTGTACTGATTGTTATTAACAAAATCATTCGCAATAAACGATGCCCCACCTACTACGGCTTTTTTCAGCGTATTCCACGGTCTGCCGTAACTTGTCCCGGATACAGCGTAAACCAGTCCCTTCGTTGCTGCACTACCGTCACTGCTATCAACTGCGCCTATATTGTATACATTGTAGCAGTTCGAATAATTCTTCCCGTTATATGTGAAGCTGTGTCCGTCTACACAAAATGCGCTTGTTCCAAGTTCTAATCTGGTTTTTGACGCCAAAAAAACCGGACTTATCCCATATTCATTCGCAGCCTCAATATAATATGACGCCGCATTTGTATCTACATTAGGTAAAGCTGTACCGGACAATATATTACTTACAAGACTTTTAGTCTGATACGATGGATCATATATATGCGGCTCAAACATAAATATATAATCCTCGCTCAACCAGTTCCTTGGATCCATGTAATAGGCCACCGCCTGCCTGGATGCTGCTACCCAGTTTGCTCCGTCCTTGCCTATATATTTATGATTTGTAAAATCATATGTTCCACACTGAACTGCTTTATATGAATCAGCAAAATTGTTTTGAACAAGATTGGCATTTACATTAGCGCACTGTGCATCGAGAGCTTCTTGCCATGTATAGTCAAGCTTTTTTGCTCTGAAGGTCCAATTTGAGTGCTCGGTATGCAAGGCAGTCAATGCCGCTTTGTAGCTGTCTGGAAATTCTGCGAGTAACTGTTCAAAATCACCTTCTTCATCGCCTTCTTCGCCGTCTATGTCATTGACCCCTGAAATGTATTGGGCTGAAATATAATAATATCCATCACCATAAAAAACTTTATTCCAACTTTCCCCATCAGCATTGATAACATCTAATACGACTTGAACTGTTTCGCCTTCTGTAAGTATACCTTTCTTTTCATATTCAGTTCCCGGACCAACGCGTACATTTACGTTTGTTGTAGCTTTCCCCGTGGTACCGCTGTAATCCAATGTTGCCAAATCCGCACGTACATAGCCGTTTCCATAAATGCTGGAAACCTTATACCATATATCTGTAACGTCAGTACTGCCTTTCTTAGTGTACTTTTCAAAGATTACATCCGCTCCCGCATTATATGGTATTGCCCCAACAACCGACCCGTTAATACTTGCACTGTTCCTAATATTCGCTCCGACTGCCGATGTAATTTGAGCACTTGCATTATCAGCATTCGCTCCATACGCTTTATCTGCGCAAAAAAACGACAACAAGAGCATAGTAAACATAGAAACAATCACTACGCCGATTCGTATTTTTACTCTATTATACTTGATTTCCATTGAACTTACCAAACAATCTACTCCTTGTGCGTTGATTTGGCTGAAACCATATTGTCGCATTAAAACCTACCCGCAGATAAAATACCATCATAGGGACTTACATTTGCTCCTAATTGTTTCTCGTAACATTATACATTGGCATATAAACTTTTTCAATAAGTTCCGCCCTACACACTAACTGTCCTGTGCATGTCTGAATACGTCGCAACGTATTCATGACTTATCGGATTCTCTATCTTCCAGCAAATTTCAGCACACATTCCGCAAGCTTTTTCGTAGAAGTGCCCAGTTCATCCGGCAGGTATTTTTTTCGGTATTTTTCCAGGACATCCATATTATACGAACCTTCATTTATTATCTTAACTATACTTTCCGCATCCTTAAATGCGCAACCACGCATCGATTCCATCGGATCTACATTCAGACCGTTATTCGCAACGTACTCTTCATAATCGTATAAATAATACAGGGTCTTTTTGTCAAGAATAGCCGCTTCAATCGCAATCGCCGAGTAATCTGTTATTACATACTCCGATACAGACAGCATTTCCATTGAGGAGAACTCAGGGCAGAAAAACACATTGTCATCGGAGAAATTCAGCGGCTGATTCGGGTGACTCTTAACCACAACGCTGTACACGTTATTGTCAAGCAGCATGCTGATAAGCTTTTCAGCCGAGCCCGTACCGTTTCGCCTGAATGTAGGTGCATAAAGAATAACCGGTTTAGTTACAAATTCCGGATATTTTTCGTATATACGACGTTTGTTATCCTCCTCCGAGCATATCAGGTAGTCTATCCTCGGCAGACCGATATTCAATATTCTGTCCGAATCTATGTCGAAAGATTTACAGTAGTACTCGTTCCACGCACTGCCTCCGGCGATTACGTAATCGTAGTTTCTGTGCATAGACAGAGCTTCCGCCATGAATTCACTTCTTCCTGACTTCCTGTCCAGTGTTTGATATCCCGACTGCTTTATCTTTCCCAAAGCATGCCACATCTGTATTACAGTCAGTTCTTTCTTATGATGCAGCATAGAGACAGCAGGCCAATATGCGTCCAGCACACATACCCTGCATGTTGCGAGATAATACATACTTCGCATTGTTTCCAAGACAAACCTTAATACGCCCTTTTTGCTGTCATCCAATCTGCAGCATATAATCATTATATTAACGCCTCTGTCCATGTGATTGATTTCTTCTCGCAGCATTTTAAAATCCAGTGTCAACTCATTAGACTGGCGACTTATAAACAATATATTTCCCTCTTTAACCGGCAGCAATTTCATTGCGGCGTATATAAGTGACATTACACCTTTTGCAATCTTTATTACTGCAAACAATATCTTTTGTTTTATTTTCATGAACACCTTCCGTTTTTTCTGTTCCTCAAACCATCGTCTTACTATATGAAATGATACAATAAATGTTTTTCTTTTTAAAGAGATATTATCTTATTTATAATGGTACATTCGGCAGGCTTTTGGGGTGTTTTCAGGACGCGAGTAAAATAAATCCCCCGCAATCCCTCTGATTTAAAGGGTTACGGGGTCGTAACTGCTATTCTCACTCGGCAAAGCCTAATCAATTTTGTTTAGAGATTATTCTCTGCCGTTTTCGTGGCGCTTTTGATTCTTTGATACATCCATATTATCCTGCCAATACAGGCTAACGTTATCATTTTGTTATCGGGATTGATAACAGTAACCCAAAGCTGTGGAATAATGTCTAACACCTTATGCGTTTTGAGATATCCAATTTTCCAAGGAATCCCGCCGTTTTGGAATTACTTGAATACCTAATTCAGACATATAGAAACTGGAATTCTCCGTTATTTTAACGGCCACCACAGGTTTTCCAATACTAATCGCAAACTTTATTTCATCAATTGACATCCCGTTGTTATTCGCTGGCCTGTTTGAGCACACAACTACGCTGGCATACTTGATTTGCTTCTGAATCTGAGGATCGACATTATATCTCTTATCAATAGTGTCAAAAGGCGAACTCTCCGGAACAGAGTAATCTCTCACCGCATATTTTGTTCTGTCAAGTAATGCACTTATTTCAGAATAGTCATCGTTGTTCCATCTGTGTGGAATAAACACATTAATTTTCATAATATACCTCTTTTCTAAATAGTCTTTTTATTTACAAGGCTCCAATAATGCTGTCCTTGAGCAGTTAGTTTGCAAGACTTGCGGTTAATAGCTGCATAATACATATGTTCCTCACCAACGGGAACTACTAAGTTTAATTTTACATATCGTTGTAGAACTGAGAAGATTTCTTCATTCACCTTGTTTACTTCTTGTGTATCTGCTTCGTGTTTATCGTGCTCAAAAGTTGGGTCTAATGCAAATTCATCATATGGATTCGGAAAAATTTCAGTTATCCTCCTTAATTCAGAGATTTGAATAGGAGGAGCATTTTTTCTAAGAGAAACAAAACTTTTTATATTCGCTTTGAAAACGGGGCGTTGTTCCCAAGCCCCAAGTGAGCGATCAATATAAGAGTAAATGCTGCCAGGTGATACTTCACCAAGTAAGTTCATTGCACCACCATATAACGCTTCAACCAATAACGAAGTAAAAACGCCATGTCCGTTTTTTTCCGTTGCGTATTCATTTTCTCCACAAGCCGCCAAGATTGTAGTGCCATCCTTCAACAACGAATAATTGGGCATTTCTGTTTGATTAGCAATTGCACCACTAAAACAGCTATCAAGAATAACAATTTTGTTTTGTGCTTTTGAACGAGCTACAATTCCCATGATGTCATCCAATGAAAGGCCTTCATCAGCACGGCTTATTTCACTTGTACAAAGGTAGCCCCCAGATGTGTCAAATGATCCATGCCCAGAATAGTAAAATACAGAAATCTCTGTTTCGCTTCTAAACAATTCTTCAACAGCATCTTTTAGTTGAGCTCTTGAAATATATGTAGTTTCACTTGTGGCACACATCATTTTTATAGCAAAATTTAGAGTTCCATCCCCGTTCCGTTCTAAAGCGGATTTAACAGAATTTGCATCATTAACACAACCATGTAAATCGGATATATTTTGATAGCTGTCTATTCCTACACATAAGGCTTTTCTCATACTATCCCTTTTCCTCCTTTCACACATCCTAAATATTCTTTTTTTATCTAAGACTTCTCCGAACGCCGCAAGCCCGCATAAACACTGGGTTTTTACGGCGATTCATTTCACTCCCACTCTATAGTGCTTACAGGTTTATCGGAAATATCCCACAGTACTCTGTTCACGCCCGGAACTTCGGCGATGATGCGGTCGCGCATGCGGCAGAGCATGTCGAAAGGAATTTCCACCGACTGAGCCGTTACTGCGTCTACGGTGTTGATTGCTCTGATGATTGCGGCCCATCCCATGTAGCGCTTGCCGTCTTTGATGCCGGTCGATTTAAGGTCAGGGATTGCCACGAAGTACTGCCAAGGGGTTTTCTCCATCTTTCCGATTTCCTCGCGAACGATGGCGTCTGCCTCTCTTACGGCTTCGAGACGGTCGCGGGTTATAGCTCCCGTACACCTTACGCCAAGACCCGGTCCCGGGAACGGCTGACGGTAAACCATATTGTCAGGAAGTCCCAGGGCTTCTCCCACTACGCGAACTTCGTCCTTGTAGAGAAGCTTTACCGGCTCTACTAGTTCGAACTGAAGGTCTTCAGGAAGTCCTCCTACGTTGTGATGAGCCTTTACTCCGTCGCTTTCCAGAATATCAGGATAGATGGTTCCCTGTGCAAGGAACTCCACGCCGTCCAGCTTTCTCGCCTCTTCCTCGAAAACTCTTATGAACTCGGCTCCGATAATCTTTCGCTTGGTTTCGGGATCGTCGACTCCCGCCAGCTTGTCAAGGAACCTGTCTACGGCGTCTACGTAAACCAGATTTGCATCCATCTGGTTTCTGAAAACCTCTACAACCTGCTCCGGTTCTCCTTTTCTGAGTAGGCCGTGATTTACGTGAACGCAGACCAGCTGCTTTCCTATGGCCTTAATGAGCAGCGCCGCCACCACGGAGGAATCCACGCCTCCCGAAAGGGCCAGAAGCACCTTCTTATCTCCAACCTGCTCTCTTACCGCCTTTACCTGTTCATCGATAAAAGCCTCTGCGGCTTCTTTTGTTGTGATACGGACCATATCGTCCGGACGTTTGTTGCTGTCCATTTTTATCTCCTCGCTTTATTACTTCACTTTAAACTACCTTATATTATAATCCGCTCGGCGGCGCGCTGTCAAAAACTATTCGTCCGGAATCACGGCGGGAATCACGCCGTGCTCCTTTCCCTCGACGTCATCCTTTGTCAGGCTGGTTGAGATAAAGCCCATATTCAGGATGTACGTGTCGTCACTCTTTGTAAACTGGTATACGTAGACGTCATCGCTTTCGTCGCTCCATGCCGTAACGCTTATCAAATCGTCATCGCCTGGAACCCAGCAGTAGCAGACGTCTCCGCCCACGTCGTTTTTCAGCATGCCGATTATGTCGTCCATGGTCATTCGCGAAGTGTCTATGGCCTCTTCACTGTAGCTTCCGTCCTCGTAGTCCTCCAGGGCTCTTTCTATCTCCGTTCTGGCATCGTCAAGCTTTTCCGTAAGCGCAGGCTCCCGTCTCACGTCGTTTATAAATGTAACGAGAAATACGATTCCGAACAAAAGGAGTATAAAAAGGCTCGGGCCCACGATCAAATACCATTTCAGGGTGTCCGTTTCCTTTCTGTACATTATGCTCCAGCCGACGGACGTACCTATCAGCGCGATGAGAAGCGCTATGGACAGAGCCACCATTATGCCAAGGGCTCCTCCTGCCGGATAGAACCAGAGGATCATACCCTCTAAAAGCAGCCATGCCAAAAACCAAGCAGGCTCCCAGAATCGCTGAAGAATGACCGTGCCGTTAAGCATGTTGTACGCGGCAACGCCGCTGGTTCCCTTTCCTCCCAGCATGGCTAAAGTTGCAATGACCCTCATTATCTTTTTCGCCCTGCCGGTCAGCTCTTTGCCCTCTTCCGGAAGCAGCATTCCCATGAGCAGTGCAATCAGACTCATAACCGTCTGAAAAAAGCCGATAAAGAGATACATCGTCCTCGCCTCTTCATCGAGCTGATCTCTGAACACGACCAGACACACTCCCAAAACGGCGAGTATCACGCAAAATACCGCACCGAAATTCTGAAATATCCTTTTCCTCGAAGCGATTCTACCGTCCTTCTTTTTTCTTTTCTTCTTCTCTGTCACGGAAATCACTCTCCTGTCAGACCTTCTGCAACTTATCAAAGTGACCGCGTTTCCTAATCCCGCAGATAAATTCCAATTCCCAGTTTCAGCCACTTTCCTTTCATTTCTTTTGACGTTATTTTACCGAACAGCAGCTTTCCGGCATCCATCAGGCGCGAAAACACAGCGTTATCAGATTTTGGAACATATCCGATTTTAATGCCGTCGGCATTTTTTACTACAATCGCCTGATTATCGTAAAGATTTTCAGGCTCGCGGAAGAATTCCAGCCTGTCTCCTACTGCCAGATGCGGCGCCAGATCCTCAATCCCTGTCACATGGCTCGTTCCGGCAACGTAGGTGTCAAACAAAAATATTTCATGTTCAAAAGGCTTTGGCACGGTAAGTTCACCGTTTTTGCCATGCATAAGGCTCACAATGTCTTTTCCGCCCGTTTTGATAATATCGCTCATGGGTCACCTCAACATTTCTTTTAACGTTTTTTCATAGGCGGCGGCAACTTCACGGAGCTGATCAATCAGTTCTGTCAGTTCAGCGCGCTTTTCGGCAATCTTATCCCTGCTGCCGACAAGTTCTTTCACAGTATACGGATATTCGCTTTTAATCTTCGCAATCTCCTCGCGCAATCCGGCAATGAGACCGCAAAGTCTTTCCCGTTCCTGTTTCAACGCGGAAAGGCCGTCCTCTGTCTGCATCACAGCCGCCGGCTCACAAACCATGGCGCTGATAAGACGCAAACCTTTTAAATCTCCGTGTTCGTAGGCGCGGACTGCGTTATGAAAAAGGGTGAGTTTTTCCGGTCCGATTCCGGGGTTCAAATCAGGATGCAGTGCCTTTACGACGGCATGATAAAGCTTTTTCAGTTCCAGTGAGTCCTTCTCAGAAAGAGTCGGGCATTTTTCACGCTCTATAGCATCGTTCATCTTTCCTATCTGTTCTTCAAGCCTTGCCTGATAGTCTGCGAATTCCTCATCCAGTGCGGCTTCAATGTCGGAAAGAATAATTTTCTCCTGTCGGTTTTTACGGGCCTGAATCAGCTCTGTCTTACGTTTTAACCGCAGAACCGTACAATGAAGTTCATATGCTTTGTACTCCAGATCTCCCAGGGCGAGCATATACTCCATCTCAAGATTTTTGCACTCGACAAGAACCAGTTCATCCCTTTCATAAATCAGCATGGATAATTCAGTTCTGAGCTTGTCCACCTCGGCTTTCAGCTTTTCAAAATCTGGGAAAAGTATAACATCAGACGACATTTTTCACACCTTCGCATCGTAATTATGAACACACAATCATATAGAATCTCCTCAAAATGTAATACGATTATTATGATTTGTCAACCATGGGCAAAATACTGACACCGGTCAGTGAATATTATTCATGCTTACGCCGCCATATCCGCCTGCATAACCATATGCGTCATCAGAAGGGAAGTGTTTGCTTTTCTCGGATTATCGGGTATAATATTTATTGAAGATGTTCTGAGGAATTGAGACTTCGGATTTTTCCGCATGAGCTCATGATGTCCTCGGTAACATCTTTTTTACATCCAAAGTCTGTATTCGGAATAGACGTTTCAGTATTGACCCTAGTAATATCATAAAATACATCGCCTCTTGCAACCCTTTTTATCAGGGCCTGTGTCGCTCATTTCCATAGTGTTCAGCTACGGATTCAGGTAAAATGTCTGAATTGATTTCGTTAACTATATCGAGTATATCGGATATTTTAACTGTGAAAGGTAACGAGGTGTTATAACCTTGGCTTCTTAACGCAGAACCTTCTTTTTTAGCATTTGCAGAATGCAGCACATTTATCTTCACAGCATTCTTTGAATATTCATCCATATGCATAGTTACCTGGGCGTTATTTTCGTAATGCCGATTTAATCCTTGAAGCAACGCATTTCTACCAACAGTAATGTCTCTATCGACGTCTGTATTATGAACAATGTATTGCACATTCTCAAATCGTCCACCACCCTTATGTCAAGCCCATGACAAAAAATAATTCTGACAACGGGAAATCCCAAGCTATCAGCACTTGGATAGCTTGAGATTCCTAATTTCATAGATTCATTTCTGAAATGAATTGTTTTACCTGTGCGTACACTTCTGTACTTAAATCGGGGTATTTTTCAAGAACTTTGTTAACCCAATCGGGACCATGGCCACCAACTTCCTTCACAAACCCTTCTAGTTCGCCAACTGGGACAATATATATTCCATTTTTCCGTAGAATTTGCTCCAATTTTCTAAATGCGACAGATGCATCGCCTGCTGGAATAGCTGAAATTCCAGAGGATTTCAAGGCAGCCCATTTTGAAGTTGTACTAATGGCTGATCGAATATCTCTTATTTCGCGATTAGATAATTCTCGATTTTCAGAGGCGTCCAATACTCTATTGATTGTTGTTTTAGCATCATTTCTGTTAATCTTTTCCTTTGCACTATGTAGGTTTGAAACGATAATATTATAATCACTTTGGAGACTCGTCCAATCAATACCATATGCTTCTACAATATTCTTAAATATTGTTTCATCATTTAAAACATCAATGTCTGGAATCAACCGAATATCAATATTTAGTGCACGCATCGAAGTTGAAATTTTTGCCATGCGATATTTACCACCACAGTGTATAAAAAGCGCTTCAGAATACTTTCCTTCAGTTTGCTTAATAAAGTTCTCTACAATAGAATACATCTTACAATCCGAATCACTTTCGCATAACACAACAACTTTATGGAATAAACTCGACATAATGTTTGAGTACTTAAGTAATGGATCGTTCCAAACCTCATCAAATTTTTCGTTACTTAGAATAGAAAAAGCGTTTGTGTCTTCTTTTCGAGTAATTCTAACAATTTTTATACGTTGAGGACAAGCTTCCAGCAATCCTTTTATGATTTCTTCACTGTGTGTGGAAATAAATGCCTGTTGATCATTTGTCAATGTCTGCCCGATAATTTGTCCCATAATTCGAGCCTGCGGTGGATGGAGAAATGATTCCGGCTCATCAATTAAATAGGTTCGATAATAATCTAGCATTAAATAAAGTAATATACCAGTAAAGCTCTTTATCCCATCACCTTGATTTTGAACTTGTTTATAAGTATCGAGAATTGCAGCATATGCTTCTAATCTCTGTTGTTCATCATCATATTGTTCCAATAATTTTACTGGTTCTCCAATACATAGCGGTATTGTGGCTCCATATTGAGTGTTTGGAGTCACTTCTATTCCAAAAGCTTTTTTGAAATTATCGGACAACCACTTTCGATATTTTCTATCAAACGCAGCATAGTGGATTGGATGTTGCTTAGAGGCGTTCCTGTTAATACTCTTGGGAGGAGTACAAATTTTTAAACGTGCTGCTGTATCTAGATTTGCGACAAATAAATCACGAAACTCGCCATAATATGAGTCTTTCAAAAATGAATTATCTGAAGATTTTTTCCAATAATTGATATCATGCCCAAGAACAGAATAATTCGTGTATGAGCCTTGGTCATTTCCGCTTGAAAGGCTCTGTAGTAGAGGCAGAAGTGATTCTTCACTTTTAGTAATCTCAATATCAGAGACAACAATAGTTGATATTTTTTTTGATGATAAGGTATAAATATCTTTGAGAGATTGACTTTTACCTGCGTTATTAGGACCAACAAACACAACAATATCGTTTTGTTTAACATCGAGTGATTCGCCAGTGTTAAATTCAAGTCTTGAAATATATCCACCTGCTTTTTCTGTTACCATAGTTTTTCTCACCTTCTAAAATAGCATCAAATTTTTAATAGCATAACCCATAAAAGTAATTTTTTCCGTATTACATCCATTTTGATCCTCAGCGGCTTATCGAAGCTTCTGTTGTTTGACCTAAGCTCATCAAAGTCAAGCTCACCCAAGACATACCACTCATAGCACATAGCCGGATTTTCTCCGATTGCACACTGAATTTCAATTTGTACATCAAATTTCACATCAGATTTTGCTTTAAGCCACACCATTTTTATAAAGCCGGATAAGATAATCCGATGAACTCTTTATTTGTTCTGTGCTTGAACTCAATCCTAATTGAATTCCATTCATATATTCTATATGGCCTGGTACTGATATAGGACCAAATTGCAGATTTTTGGTTTGATAAGCCTGACAGGTATCGAGCGGCGTTTCCACATGATGCGATTGTCCAGTGATAAGTACGCGCCAAAGTTTTTTGCTACTGCATCTGGATTTACTTCTACAAACTCATTGAGAACACTACTATATTTCGGCTTTTCAAAAATTCCTCTAAGAATGAGCCGTAATATTCCTGCCTGTACGACGGTTCAAACTTTGTCGTACAGTCGCCGAATCAGCAATATATGCGAAGTCGGAAGTAGCAAGGATGGTTCCGTCTTCTGCAGACAGAATTCGTGCACGTATCTGTTTCATATATCCACTATGCAAAGAACCACCTCCTGCAAGATGTCACGAATATTGGCTTAAACAATGTCCACTCGCCAGTATTTGTATCCGAGTCCGGTCCAACTGAAAGACCACCATCATAATTAATCCACAACGTGTCATCAGGTACTAATACATACACACCTGAATTGTCCACAGGCTCTTGGGCAACGGTTACCCCTCACTTGCACCGGCCTCATAAAAGACTATCCTTATATCGCCACGGATTTCAATATATCTAATGTTACTATTCTACTTATTTTGCTTCTCTTAAACAGATACGCCAAAAACTAAGGAACCGCTACTCTATGGTCTCGCCCGGGTGCACTATCTTCTTCACCCACTCTTTCTTTATCTCCCAGATGTTGCCGCAGACGTTGAAAACGGTCCATTCGTCGATTTCAAACGCTCTTTTCCAGCTTTCACGGATCCTATCCTCCTCATCGGGAAACATTCCCTTATATTTCCCCGACAGAATTTCGAACCTGTTCTCCACACCCAGATCTTTAAGATGCTTTTTATAAGCGGCCTCATCTTCCCCGTTCTCCGGCAGGTATATTCTGTTAAGCACATAATCCCACTTTACATCGTCGAAATAAATAACCCTGTCTTCAGGGACGTCAAGGACATATACCACGGTTCCCGGAATAGGCTTCAGGCAGTTTTCCGTACTTATGGAACACCATATGGGCGCATGAACGTCTTCAGGCTTCGGCAATCTCTTCGATGCCTCCTCGGTAAACCAGTCATAGCTTTCCAGAAAAAGGTCCGCTACGTCGCCAAAGTGCATCTTTACGTATTCCCTTCTGTTTATTATCCTGCCTTCACGTTCAAGCTGGCTCAGGGTTTTGTCGTTCTGCCTCGTATAAAGTCTTACGGTTCTTTCTTCCACGTCTTTCCTCCCTCAAAAGATGCAGCCTTTTCACGGCACAAAAAGCCAAAAGGAAGACATGCTCCAGCGGAGTGTCTTCCTTCTCGTTTCGATTAGTCTCTGGTCTTAATCTTGGCTGCCTTACCGGTTCTGCCGCGCATGTAGTTGAGTCTTGCTCTTCTAACCTTACCGCGCTTGATAACGTCGATCTTCTCAACCCATGGTGAATGGACAGGGAATGTCTTCTCAACGCCTACGCCGGATGCAATTCTTCTAACGGTGAAAGTCTTAGCGATTCCGCCGTTCTGGATCTTCAGAACGAATCCTTCGAAGTTCTGGATTCTTTCTCTGTTTCCTTCCTTAATTTTAACGTGAACCCTTACGGTGTCTCCAACGTTAAATGCAGGGACATCTTCCTTCAGATAATCCTGTGCAACTGAATCTAAAATATTCATTGTCTGGTATCCTCCTTCCCTCCAAGACGTTCGTGCTGCCAATTCCTTATTCCCGCAAGCAGAGGACCGCCCGTAATATTTAAAACAAAATGTCTACTTCACATAGAACGCTGATATTATACCACAGCAGACTATGTGATGCAAGCAGAAATTGCCCAGCCCGCGTCAGATCGTACTCCCGTACTCCCCGATTATCAGTCTCGTCACCTCGGCCGCTATATCCGACGCCCTTTCGCAGTTGGCCTCGAACTCGTCAAGTCCCGGGTGCTTTCCCGTATCCGTAACCGTCCTCACCGCAAGAAAGGGAATGTCGTTTACATAGCAAGTGTGGGCTGCTGCGGCCGTCTCCATGTCGACGGACAGAGGATGAAATTTTTCTATTATCTTCTGCCTCTCGTCGTGAACTATGAACCTTTCTCCCGAAACTATGAGTCCGAAGTGAAGATTTTCCGCCTTACGAGATTTTTCTACCGCCCGGGCGGCCCTTATAAGCCCCTCATCCGAAGGGAACGCCGGTTCCGAAAGCCACGGATGAAAATCGGTGAAGTTTTCCTCGTTCACATCGTGGTAGAAAGACTTCGTCCCTATCACCGTATGAAAAAGATCCACGTTCTCGTCTATTCCGCCGCAGGTTCCGCAGTTTATTACGGCGTCGCAGCCGAAGCCGTCTATAAGAACCTGTGTCGCTACCCCCGCGTTCACCTTGCATACGCCTGAAAAAAGCGTTACTACATTGTGTCCGTCCAGCTTTCCCTCGTAAAACCTCAGCTTTATTCTGACTGTCGGCTTAATATCCGTCATTCTTGAAAGAACCGGTGCAACCTCACCGTCACCGGCGCACAAAATTCCAATTTTCATAGCTTAACCTTCCTGCATAATCGTCCTGAACAGGTCAACTTTAACAACTGCGCCTGCTTCCCTAAAACTCCTCTATGGCTCTCTTTAGCTCCGCAGCGTCCGTTATCTGATTCACGCTGCCGCGAAAGGCTGCGCTTCCGGGCGCACCCTTAAGGTACCAGCCCACGAATTTTCTCATTTCCCGAACGGCTCCGTACTCCCCTTTAAGTTCGGTCATCATATCGAGCTGTTCCAGCATAACCTTCTTTTTCTCTTCAAGGGTCGGCGGTTCGTATTCCCCGCCTTTCCATGCCGCCTTAAGCTGACTGAAAATCCACGGATTTCCGAGGGCCGCCCTTCCTATCATGACGAAATCGCACCCCGTCTCCTCCATCATGGCAAGAGCAGACTTTCCGTCCGTCACGTCGCCGTTTCCGATTACGGGAATATTTACAGCCTTCTTCACGTCTGCGATTACGTTCCAGTCGGCGCTTCCGCTGTAGTACTGCTCCCTCGTTCTGCCGTGAACGGCCACCGCAGCTGCGCCGCCTGCCTCTATGGCTTTTGCAACCTCCACAGCATTTATGGACGAGGAGTCAAAGCCTGCGCGTATCTTTGCCGTCACCGGCTTGTCTGTCGCTTTTGTCATTGCGGAAATTATCCTGTACACCAGCTCGGGATTTTTCATAAGGGCGCTTCCCTCGCCGTTTTTTACTATCTTGGGAACCGGGCAGCCCATGTTCACGTCGAGGATTACGTTTTCCCTTCCCTCAAGCTCTCTTGCGGCATAGGCCATGATTTCCGGGTCGCTTCCGAAAATCTGATAGGCCGTAGGCTTTTCGTCCTCATAAACATACAGAAGCTGCTCTGTTTTTTTGTCGTTGTAGTAAAGTCCCTTGGCGCTCACCATCTCCGAATATACCAAAGCCGCCCCGAACCGTCTGCAAAGTCTGCGGTAGGGGGCGTCTGTAACTCCGGCAAGAGGCGCTGCAAAAAAAGGACTATCAAGTTCGATATTTCCTATTTTCAGCATCCGTTACCTTTCTAAAGTGACTCGTCGCACTTTTTATTTCTGGAATTTCTTCTGTTCTTTTCGTATATAATCTCAAGGCCCTCCAGGGTGAGCATCTTATCCACGTAATCTATGCAGTCGACGCCGCTGTCGATAAGTGTGGAAAGTCCGCCTGTGGCAACCACTAAAGGCTCCTTGCCGCTTCCGCAGATTTCCTTGAGCTCTTCCTTCATCCTTCTGACTATGTAGTCGACCATGCCCATGTGACCGTAAACCAGTCCGGACTGCATGCTCTGAATCGTATTCTTGCATATGGTAAGGCCCGGTTCCTCCAGTTCTACCTTAGGAAGCTTGGATGTCTTCTCAAACAGCGCCTCCGAGGAAATCTTAAGTCCCGGGGCGATAGTTCCTCCAAGGTATTCCGCCTTGTCGGTGACCGCACAGAAAGTGGTTGCGGTACCGAAATCCAGTATGATAAGAGGACCTCCGTACTTATGGAATGCCGCAACGGCATTTACTATCCTGTCGGCGCCTACCTGCTTCGGATTGTCGTACTTAACTACGAGACCGGTCTTTACGCCCGACTCCACCACTATGGCCCTCTTGTTGAAATACTTCATCGAAAGATGCTGCAGGGTGAACAGTACAGAAGGAACTACAGTAGATATTATAATATCGTCTATATCCTCCATCTTAAGCCCTTCGAACTGAAAGAGCTGGTTCACGACCATGCCGTACTCGTCGGCGCTCTTGTTGGTATCGGTTTCGATTCTCCAGTTGGTAAGCAACTCTCTGTCTTTGAATACTCCAAGTACGATGTTGCTGTTTCCCACGTCAAAAGCTAATAACATGTGTTCTCCTTTAATTAACCACGCGTTCGAGACGCTTAAGTGCAAGGGCAATGGTAAGTCCCGGAATTACTCTATTTCCGGTGATTTCCGCCCCCAGAACCTCGTTGATCTTCTTCAGCCTGTACTGTACGGTGTTGGTATGGATGCCCATGAATTCCGACGTCTTTCCGCTGTTCATTCCCGCGTCCAGTACGAAGGTCTCCAGTGTATCCAGAAGCTGACGGGCCTTGTTTTCCCCCATCTCTTTGCTGAAAGGCTCTAAAAGTTCAACGTAGTTCTTCTTTATATATCCTCCCTGCACCTGGATGTTGATGCAGTTTGAAGCCAGAACAAGTTCATACTTTGTGAATACTCTCTTATACGGGAATACGCTTTCCACGAAGGTCCACGTCTCGGATATGAGCTTGAATGCGTCCGCAGCGCCCTCGATTCCGTCTATACCTGTGCAGTGGAATATCCTGACGCCTTTGTTTCCGCCCTTCAGTCCATCGTACAGCTTGAGACATGTAAGCTTCCCGCTGCCATCTTCCGCATCGCTTCCGCACTTCATCACGATGCCGTAGATTTCTTCACCCTCGAAGATTCTGAGAACCTCATAGTTTTCTTCCTCCTCAAAGCCTGAAATGATGTCCCTGCACCTGGTATTGTCTATACCTTTGGCGTAGAACACGCTCATAAGCGCTCCCGGCTCTATGCTCATCTCGTCCTTAAGGGAGTATGCCAGAGATTTATTTCCGCGTATCAGAGCTTTGATAAATTCCGTCTTTACATCTCTTTCCGGGGTGAACTTCCACATTCCTGCCGCAAGCTCGATTATCTCTGCAAGCTTGGTCAGCTCGCCGGCGGAATAATTATCCTCGTTATCCACGATGAGCATGAAATACTTTTCGCGTCCTATGTTGATCGTGCCCCAGTATGTGAGAACGCCGTCCACATCGACCATGGAGTATATTCCGGATTTTTCAGGCTTTCTTTCCTTAATCTTTCTGACTGCTTCAGAGACTGTAATCTTATGTCTCGTCTCGATGACAAGGATAGGGTTGAAGTCCTTTGAAAGGAGCACAGCCTGAAATTCGTTGTTTACGGCAGCCTCCCTCAGGGCCGTCTGGAAGCTGGTATACTTCTCAAAATTAAGCAGGTGATAAATTGTATTGTTTACGAGGCTGTTCTTGAAATTATCGCCGTAGAGTATTTTATCCATTACCTGCTCTATGGCGTCCGAATACTCGCTTTCATTGCCGTTGGGAATCAGAATGAGCGGAAGCGCCATGGATTCGGCCGCTTCCAGAATATCGGCGTCCGCAGCGGTTATCCCGTTTTTTGCGTGGAATACCACCAGAGCACTCACGCCGCATTTAGCAAGCTCTCTCACAACTTCCGTCTGAAGAGCTTCATTTCCCTTCATCCCGTAAAATGACGTCAGCACCATCTGTTCTCTGACGCCGTTGTTTTCAACAGCAGTCTTAAGGTCCACAGCGTCCATGACGGACACGGATCTTACTCTGTTAGACAATCCCCTTTTTCCTGCTGCCACTATAGACGGATTAAAAGCATCCAGTTTCAGACAATCGCTCACTGTAATCTTCATTTAACACCTCCGGATCTGCAGGCTACTTATTTCCTCCGTCATCCTCATGACTCTCGTCCTGCTGATCGTTATCTCCGCTTTTCTCTTCGGTTTCCTCTCCGTCGCCTGTATTTCCGAACCTGTAACTTTCCGTAAGAGGTCTGGTCAGAACTCCGTCTGAACCGTCATTCATATAATCCGTATCGTACTTCGCCAGTTCAGCCTTTAACTTTTCCTCTTCTTCCTTGCGGAGACGCTCATTTTCCGCCGCTTCCTCGGCGTTTCTCTTTCTTATCTTCTCTTCCTGCTCCCTCACCTGCTCAGCAAGACCTTCGGCGTCTATTTCGCCTGTATAGAGAGCTTCAAACTGCTCACCGTCGAGGGTCTCAACAGCCAGAAGCGCCTGAGCCACTCTTTCCAGTCTTTCCATGTTCTCGCTGATAATCTTCTTAGTATCGTCAAATGCGCTGTCGATGATTCTTCTCACTTCGTGATCTATCTCAGACGCCACATTTTCGGAGAAGTTCTGCCTCGTTGAGAAATCTCTTCCCAGGAACACCTCATCGGAGCTGCTGTAATTTACAGGCCCTATCTTCTCGCTGAAGCCGTACTTGGTAACCATGTCGCGGGCTATTTCGGTTGCCCTCATTATATCGTTGCTGGCTCCGGTGCTTATATCGTCCAGCGTGAGCAGCTCTGCCACACGACCGCCCAGAAGGTGCCTTATGGCATTTATCATGCTGCCCCTTGTCTCGTAAGCCTTATCCTTTTCAGGAAGCTGCATGGTGAAGCCGCCTGCCATTCCTCTCGGAATGATGGTAATCTGGTGCACCGGGTCGGATCCCGGAAGACTTCTCATCACAACAGCGTGTCCGGCCTCGTGATAAGCGGTAAGCTTTCTCTCTTCTTCACTTATAACTCTGCTCTTCTTTGCAGGACCCGCTATAACCTTGGTGGTGGCCTCCTCTATCTCCTCCATCCTTATCTTAAGGCCGTTTCTCCTTGCCGTAATGAGAGCCGCTTCGTTGAGAAGGTTCTCAAGGTCGGCCGGAGTAAATCCGGGAGTTCTTCTTGCGATAATTTCAGGGGATACCTCGTCCGCAAGAGGTTTGTCCTTGGAGTGGACTCTTATTATCTCCTCACGGCCCTTTACGTCAGGAACGCCTATTACAATCTGTCTGTCGAATCTGCCCGGTCTTAAGAGAGCCGGGTCTAAAACGTCAGGTCTGTTGGTAGCCGCAAGGATTATGATTCCGGAGTTCTCACCGAATCCGTCCATTTCAACGAGGAGCTGGTTAAGGGTCTGCTCTCTCTCATCATTTCCGCCGCCAAGGCCTGCGCCTCTCTTTCTTCCCACGGCGTCTATCTCGTCTATAAACACGATGCACGGTGCATTCTTCTTCGCCTGATCAAAGAGGTCACGTACTCGGGAAGCTCCAACCCCGACGAACATCTCGACAAAGTCGGAACCGCTTATGGTGAAGAACGGAACTCCGGCCTCTCCCGCCGTCGCTCTGGAAACATAGGTCTTTCCTGTTCCCGGAGGACCCACGAGAAGAACGCCTTTTGGAATTCTGGCTCCAACCTCTCTGTATTTTCTCGGATCCTTGAGGAAATCCACGATTTCCATAAGTTCCTCTTTTTCTTCCTTAAGTCCCGCAACGTCGTCGAAGGTTATCCTCTTGCCGTCGCCCTTATAGAGTCTCGCCTTGCTCTTTCCGAAGGAGAACGCCTTTCCGTTTCCGCCCTGATTCATCATCAGATAGAACAGGAAGCCCAGCGCTACTACCATTATAATGGTAGGAAGGAGATTCAGGATTACGGAAGTGGACTTCGGCGTATCGGTGTCAAGATCCAGCTTTCCTTCCTCCATCTGCGGAAAGATATATGTCTGTTCCAGATAGCTTATTTCCGTAAGATACGGAGCATATGCATATACCACCTCCGCGGAGGCTCCGCTTTCCTTCTCTTTCTGGCTCTGCTTCAGCGTACCTGTAAGCTTGGTATCGGTAATATTAATTTCCGAAAACTTCTCGTCTGCCAGATATTCAGTGAACGTTGAAAATTTTACCTGACGCACTTCGCCTTCTCCGGTTCCCCTGTAAAAGAGAGCCGCCATTACGATTACGGCAAAAATCACCAGATATATAGTTATATTCTTAGCAAATTTCTTCAATGTGGTCTATTCCTCCTATATTATCATTAACAAAGTCCGGTCTCAGGAATTTGTATTTTTTCACAAAACAGTCTTATCATTTTATCATAACCTGGTGTTTATTTCAATATTAATGACCTTTTTTGTGGTCTCGTCAACCTTGTACATGGATGTATAGCGGACGTTTTTGTCGTCAATCACTACGGCCAGAACCTCACTCCCGCACGCTGTCACTTTCACCCGGTCTCTTCTGTCCTTCGGCACCTTCATATCCACCAGAAGATCCTGTATTTTTTTTCTTCCTCCCCCTTTTATCCTTATGAAATCACCCGGTCGCCGCTCCCTGGTCGCCACCCTGTTTTCCCAGCCCGGCCCGAATACTTCTCCGGCCTTGTCGTAATCGCACCTGCACGGTTCAAAATCCGTTTTCTCACTTTCTTCCCGCCGGCCCGAATATGCAAATCTTACGTCTCCGTAAACCCCGGTCATATAAAATCCATGAGGAAGATCGACTCTGGACGAAGGACTTTCGCTTTCAAGTATCTCCTCGAGGGCCCTGAAATGAGGGAACGCAAGATCCTGTCCCAGACCGATCCGTGCAAAGGCTGCTGCCATGACGCGCTGCCTGACTGCGGCGTGAAGCTCTCTGAGAGCTTTCCCGTCCACCAGAATCTCACTTTCGTTTTCTTCAAGTACATGTGCTTCCAGAAATTCCGCCGCAGCTTCTCTGAAATACTCCCTGTCCACGGATGCGCTCTCCGAAAGACGCAAAACAGACGATGAGATATCGCAGTTGAAGTTCTCCGATATATACGGAATGAGCAAATGCCTTATTCTGTTTCTGGTGTACTCCGTTTCCTCATTGGTACGGTCTATGCACGGTGTCAACCCGTTTTCCCGGCAGTACTCCGTTACATCCCTCTTCTTTACCCGAAGAAGAGGCCTTATTATCGTATTCCCGTGCTCATCCGGTCTTTTAAAGCTTATGCCGGAAAGGCCGTCAGTTCCAGTTCCTCTCATAAGTCTGAAAAGAACCGTCTCCACGCGGTCATCGGCATTCTGCGCTACAGCTATGCGTATGCTTTCGCGTGGGAATCCGGAAGAAACAACGCTGTCTGCGGCCTCGGCAAAACACTCGTACCTTACGACACGCCCTGCCTCTTCATCCGTCATTCCCCTTTTCTCTGCCTCTTTGTGACAGTCTATGACAAATGATGTACACTCCACACCGCGGGCTCTGCACAGATTTTCCACGTACTGCTGGTCTCTTTCTGCATCTCCCGGCCGGAATCTGTGGTTGACATGTACGGCCGAAAGTGTAAAGCCCATATCTTTTCCGGCTTTGTCCAGAACGTCAAAAAGACACACGGAATCAGGTCCTCCAGATAGACCAATGATAACGTGATGTCCTTTTTCAATAAGCTTATATTCTTTAATCGTCTCTAAAATCTTTTTCTCTACCATTTCTATATTCTATTTGTCGGGTCCCAGTCTGCCGTCGTTGTAGTGCTTGCGGCAAAGGGATACATACATGTCGTTACCCCCTATTACCACCTGTTCGCCCTGCTTGACAAACTTGCCGTCGACCAGTCTTGCGACCATGGTCGCCTTTCTGCCGCACCAGCAGATGGTTTTAATCTCTTCTATTTTATCGGCATACACCAGCATGTAATATGACCCTTCGAAAAGCTCGTTCTTGAAATCGTTTTTCAGTCCGTATGCCAGAACAGGCACGTCGAAGCTGTCAACTATCTCTACGAGCTCCAGAACGTGATGCTTCTTAAGGAACTGACACTCGTCAACCAGTACGCAGTCTATCGGGAGCTTTTCATTTTCCAGCATGAAAAGCTCCAGTATGTTAGTGTCGTCGTTTATGGCAGTCGCATCCCTCTGAATACCGATTCTGGAAGTTATCACTCCTTCACCGAACCTGTTATCCACAGACGGCGTAAGGGTCATGACCCTCTTCCCGCGCTCTTCGTAGTTATATGCCACCTTTATCAGCTCTATGGATTTTCCGGCATTCATCGTGCTGTATCTGTAATATAACTGTGCCATTTTCTCACGTCCTCCAAACTTGTGATTCATAGTGTATTATATCATCTTATCACATGATTTACAGCATATTTTTCATATCCTCCCATACCGTTTATTTCAACGTTTATCCACGTATCTCGTTAGGAATTTTCTGTTTATTCGTCAAGTTGCTATTGTCTGTATCTTTAAATTATGCTATACTTTTCTGAGATAAGTTTTTTCTACTCAAACTTAAAAAATGAAAGGAGAACTTCAGTTATGGACGAAAATAAGAAAGTCGTTCCTGATGCGGAACTGAAGGACGAAGCAG
Organism: Candidatus Avanaerovorax faecigallinarum; assembly: GCA_019113145.1. Classification (GTDB taxonomy): domain Bacteria; phylum Bacillota; class Clostridia; order Peptostreptococcales; family Anaerovoracaceae; genus Avanaerovorax; species Avanaerovorax faecigallinarum. Next base: position 12,814 of record DXHZ01000095.1, on the reverse strand, counting down.
AACTTATCAAATCGGTAGATGAGACTAAAATTCCTCAGCAGACCGAAGAGGTAAGGGCTCCACACCTTTATGAAGCTATTATTTCATTCCTCGGAATCGTAGTGGTAATGTCCATAGGTATTGTAAAATACGGGGTAGACCCTCACATTCCGATGTTCGTAGGCGTTATCATCGCCGCTCTCGTATCCATGAAGATAGGATACAAGTGGGCAGACATCGAAGGCATGATGATACACGGAATCTCCATGGCAATGCAGGCCATCCTGATTCTCTGTATCGTAGGTATGATGGTAGGCGTATGGATTCTTTCCGGAACCATTCCAACCATGATCTACTACGGACTTAAGCTGTTATCGCCTTCCATATTCCTTATCGCAGCCGTACTCATCTGTTCCGTAACCTCCCTGGCTACGGGTACTTCCTGGGGAACCATGGGAACCATGGGACTTGCTCTGATGGGTATAGCTCAGGGTATGGGAATGCCTCTCGGCCCTACCGCAGGCGCTATCCTGGCCGGTGCATACTTCGGAGACAAATTATCACCGCTTTCCGACACCACCAACCTGGCTCCTGCAATGGCAGGTACCGACGTATTCACCCACGTTAAGTACATGATCAAGGCAACTATGGTTGCATATTTCATCGCACTTATATTCTTCGCAGTATACGGCTTCATGCACGCTACTTCCGGAAACGTGGATACTTCACAGGCAGATACTCTTATCAACGGTATCGCAGACAGCTTCAACGTAAACCCTGTTCTGCTCCTGCCGCCGCTGGTAGTAATACTGGCCATAGCCTTTAAGATGCCGGCTATCCCTGGTATCACCTTAGGTGTAATCACAGGCGCAATCCTTGCTCCTATTTTCCAGGGCAACCTTAACATCTGGGTAGAAAACGACCTCGGCGAAGTAGTCGTTGACCACGTAGGCGCCAACCTTGGAGATATCCTCTCCATATCCAGAAACGGATTCTTAATGGCAACGGGAATTGAATCTCTCGATTCACTGCTTTCCACAGGCGGTCTCATGAATATGGCTTCATCCATACTCATGACTGTAATGGCTATGATGTTCGGCGGTATCATGGAAGGTACTCATCAGCTGGAGACTATCGTAAACAGGCTGCTGAAGCACATCCACAGCGGCCCTGCTCTTATCGGAGCAACCGAGGTTACCTGCATCGTTTCCAACACTGTAATGCCTGAGCAGTACATCTCCATCCTGGTACCTGGAAGAATGTTCGCGCCTGCATACAGACAGATGGGTATTCACCCTAAGTGCCTGTCCAACGCACTTGAGTCTGCAGGTACAGTAACATCCTGCCTGATCCCTTGGAACACCTGCGGCGTATATATTAAGTCGACCCTTAATATCGACCCTGTTACCTGGATTCCATGGGCAGTATTCAACTACCTGATGCCTCTCGTAACATTCCTGATGGCATTCCCGAAGATCACCTGCACCAAGATGACTCCGGAAGAGCAGGAAAAGGCAGACAGAGGAGAACTGGTATAACCGGATTAAATTTATCAAAGTCAATTGACTTCATTGAAGTAGAATCGCTTATCAAATCTTCACAGCGAACCCGGCGGAACTTAACCGCCGGGTTCTTGCGTTATGCCGTATCTGTGATAAAATGAACGAAACATCTCTTTTGCGAAAGGAATACCTATGACAGAGCAGATAAACGAAAAACCTGTTTTAACAGAATCGGAAAACGGGCTGTGCCTTAAAGCAGGCGACCTGACTCTGCGTCCGGATTTTGAGGACATGATTCCCAGGCTGAGACCTTCTAACCTTGGAGGGGAAATCATCGTAAAGGCCGCCAGGTTTAAAAACGCCGACTGTCCCCTCATCGCCGTAGATGCGACGGCAGGACTTGGCGAGGATTCTCTTCTCCTTGCGGCCGCAGGCTTTACCGTCCACATGTACGAGAGAAACCCTGTCATATCCGCCCTTCTTCAGGATGCTCTGACGCGAGCGCTCAGCTCTGAATACGAGATTCTCAGGAACGCTGCCGCGCGAATGACGCTCCACAGAGAAGACAGCATATCTGCAATGAAAAATCTCGATTTTACACCTGACCTTGTGCTCCTCGACCCCATGTTCCCGAAGAGGCAGAAATCCGGTCTCATAAAGAAAAAATTCCAGCTGCTTCAGCAGCTGGAAAGCCCCGCAGAGGATGAGGAAGCGCTCCTTGATGCAGCCCTTTCGGCAGATCCCCGCAGAATAGTAATAAAAAGACCGGCAAAGGGTCCTTACCTTGCCGGCCGTAAACCGTCCTATTCTATAAAGGGCGGCAATACGAGATGCGACTGCATCATCCTGCCATCCCGTTCCACATCTTCACGCCCTGCTTCCTTATAACCGCGTATAAGGCCGCCGACAGAGCCGCAAACACTGCGGTCACTATGATGACGTACACTCCTGCTCCCAATTCTGTCTTTCTTATGGCAAGGAAGTAGAGAACCACCGGCGCAATGGACGAAATCATCGCAATCATAACGGCAAGGAAAACCGACATGCTCTGCTTTACGGCCACCGCCTCGTTAATCCAGTCAAACTTAGGAAACCTGAGGTTTAAAAGGAGTCCCAGCAGCGCGAAAAATACGGTCATAACTACAGGATACACCACTGTCATAATCCTTCCGATAACGTCCATGCTGAGGGCGATTTCAAATATCACTGCAGAAAGCAGCAGGCACGGAAGACTTATTGCCACGTGAGCGTAAGCCTTTGTCATAATAGCGTCGGACGCCCGCACAGGCAGGGATTTCAGTATCCACATGGTCTTTCCCTCCACGGAAATGCTCGGCGCGGATATGGTTACCATAGATGCCAGAATTCCCAGGATGCCGCACACCGCAGCTCCCGCAAGGCTTCCGTCGGTGTCGATGAGGGAAACAATCATCGCGACGTCGTCCTTTCTCATCTGATACCACACTATGGCCGCAACCACCGGCATGAACACCAGCCCTATTCCTGCGTTGAACATATACGAAGGACTTCCGAAGAAATGAGTCATTTCCTTCTTTACGAGGGCGGTCTTCTGTCCGCTCACCTTCATGGCTTTAGCCTTGTATTCAATCCTCTTTCTTCCCCTGTTTGCCGTGGCGATTCTGACAAAGCTCGATGAAATCAACCAGTAAACAACGGCAAAAGGCACTATGGCAAATACCGCAAATATGGCAAAGCTTCCAAAGCTTCCTTCAAATATACCCATGCCCAGATGATAGAAAGGCGGCATGGCTTTTTTTATGGCGTCGCCTACGGCCTCCCCGTTTTCCACCAGCACGTTTATGTATTTCTGCCACATGAAGCACACGTACATATACGCGCCGAAGAGCACCACCATGAGAACGGTTATCACCGCATTCTTTCTCCTCATGCGGGAGCTTATAAGGGCTATGAGCCAGCCTGCAAGGGCCGAAACGGCCATTACCATAAACGGCAGCAGCAGAGCAGTAAGTACCAGAATCACAGCTCCCGAAAGGCTTATGCCGTTAGTGTATATGAATACTGCGGCTCCCGGAATGAGAACTATGAGTTCCATCACCAGATTCAGCCCCAGAAGGGATACCATCCTCGACATGAGTATATCGCGCGGCTTTAAAGGCATGGCGAGAAGCATCTCGTTGTCCTTTGCCTCGAATATCTGATTCTGGGTGGCGAACACGCTTCCTATGAAACAGAGGAAGAAAATCATAAGTCCCATGAAAGCGAAATACAGCCATCCCAGTCCCATGGCGATAAAGGCGTCGCAGATCTGATAGAATATGATTCCGAACAGCCCTAAAAATACGACAAGGACGTATATGGCAAGTATAGCGTAGAGAATTTTTGAGCCCTTTGTCGTCTTCTTCTTCGAACCCGAACCTACGCCGGAAAGCAGGGCTTTAATTCTTATCTTAATAAGTGTCAGCAGCATGTAAGTCCTCCTACTTTTCCTCGTCAAGCTCCAGGAATACGCTCTCAAGGGACTCGTCCCCCTTGACGTCCTCCATGGTGCCGGATGCAACCAGTCTGCCCTGTTTTATTATGGCCACCTTGTCGCACAGCTTTTCCGCAACCTCGAGAACGTGAGTGGAGAAGAATATGGCTCCTCCCTCGTCGCAGTGCTTTCTCATCATCTGCTTCAGAATATGGGCTGCCTTCGGATCAAGTCCCACGAAAGGCTCGTCCATTATAATGAGCTTCGGCGAATGGATAAATGCTGCGATTATGGCCAGCTTCTGCTTCATACCGTGAGAATATGCGCTTATGGGCTGAGCAAGGTCTGCGGTAATCTCAAAGGTGTCCGCAAGTTCCTTTATCCTCGCTTCTCTCGTCTCCTTGTCCACCCGGAAAACGTCGGCGATAAAATTCAGGTACTTTATTCCGGAAAGGAATTCGTAGAGATCCGGATTGTCCGGAATGTATGCCAGCTTTTTCTTGCATGTCAGCGGGTCGGCCTTTACGGAAGTTCCGTCTATGAATATCTCTCCTTCATCAAAAGCCAGTATGCCGCAGCAGGCTTTGATGGTCGTGGTCTTGCCGGCTCCGTTATGGCCGATAAAGCCGTATATCTCTCCCTTCTGTATGTGAAGAGACAGATCGTCAACGGCCTTCTTTTCTCCGTACTTCTTCGTCAGGTGTTCAATTTTAAGCATTTACTTTTCTCCTTTTCTCTTCTTTACACACTCGCTGAGCAGATACTCTATCTGCCCGTTTATGGAACGGAAATCCTCCTCCGCCCACGCTGCGATATCCTCCCACAGGGACGGCGAAAGCCGCAGAATAAGCTGCTTTCGCCCCTTCTCCTTTTGTTTTAAAGCCTTTTCCTTCTCCTTTATGTCGGCTTCCATTTTCTCCAGCTGGGCCAGCTTTTTCCGGAGCTTTTCTTCCCGTTCCAAAGCACCCCCCCAGTCCTGGTTATTTCTGTCATTCATTCAAATCTCCCCATCAGTAGATGCTGCCGCTGTTTACGACAGGCTGAGTGTCCTTTTCGGAGCAGAGCACTACCATGAGATTGGAAACCATGGCAGCCTTTCTCTCTTCGTCCAGGAATACCACTTCTTCTTCGCTTAATTTATCGATTGCCATCTTCACCATGCTTACGGCGCCTTCGACTATCTTAGTCCTGGCCGCAATTACCGCCGATGCCTGCTGGCGCTTCAGCATCGCGGCCGCAATCTCCTCGGCATATGCAAGGTGGGTGATTCTCACTTCCACTATTTCAAGACCCGCAAACTCTACCTTCTCGGCAAGGGCGGTCTTCATGGCCTCGGCTATCTCCTGAGAGCTTCCCCTCAGAGTCTTTTCCGTGTTCTCATCGTCCGCCCTCGCATCGGTTTCAGCAAAGTCATAAGGATAGAGCCTTGCGGTATTTCTGATGGTGGAATCGGTCTGAATGGAGAGAAATTCGCTGTAATCCTCAACGTTGAATACAGCCTTTGTCGGATTTACAACCCTCCAGATAACCACGGCTCCTATGACTACCGGATTTCCCATGATGTCGTTTACCTTCTGGATTCCGTTGTTTAAGGTTATGTCTTTAAGAGATACGGTCTTCTTCGCGTTGATCTTAGGCGTTCCCGTAGAACTTCCCTTTTTCAGCCCTTCTCCGCCCAGCTCTGCGGCCTTTCCCGCAGCTTTAGCGAGTGCGGACGTGTACGCCGGGTTGTTATAGCTTGTAAAAGGGTTTACGAAGTAGAAGCCGGACTCCATGATAGTTCCGTAGTACTTTCCGAACAAAGTCAGCACCAGAGCTTCGTTAGGGCCTACCACCTTAAGTCCGCCGTAGAGAATCGGCGAAACGCACACTCCTAAGATGCCTACGACCAGAAGAACCGCTCCGAGAGCTTCATTTCCACCGTCAATCATAAACGCGCCAAAGATGACTCCCGCGATGAATATGAGTATCAGCAGGGTCGTAAGTATGAGCATTGCCATACCGTTTCTCGGCTTTATTATCTTCTGTTCAACATCTCTGTTCATGTCTTCCTCCTCTTAATGTTAATATCGGAATCGTTTACTGATATTATTTTGATATCACATTTATATCATTACGCAGCGTCCATGTCAATACCTTAATGGGTAAAATTTTCGTTAAATTCTCTTAATGTATTTCCCTTTTCCCGCCGGGAGGTTATAATCTATTAGATAAAGGAGAAAACTGATTATGGATAAAAACATATATTTAATCGGATTCATGGGCGCGGGAAAATCCACCGTAGCCTCCGCCCTTTCTGAGCTTACCGGATCTCCGGTTTTGGAAATGGACGAAGTCATAGCAGGTCGCGCCGGCATGTCCATTCCTGAAATCTTCAGGACAAATGGTGAAGATACCTTCCGCCAGATGGAGACCGGCCTTTTAGGGGAGCTTTCTCTTGAAGGGGCCTCCCCTGCCATAGTTTCCTGCGGCGGAGGAGCTGCCTTAAAGGACGAAAACGTCAGGCTGATGAGAGACGGCGGCGTAATCGTACTTCTTTCCGTTAAGCCCGAAACGGTTCTTGAAAGAATAGCAGGCGATTCAAACCGCCCCGTCCTTGCGGCGTGTAAAACCCCGGAAGATGTAAAGGCTCTCATAGAAAAGAGGCTTCCTTATTATGAAAAAGCCGCACACTTCATCGTGGCTGTCGATGACAGAACTCCCGGTGAAATAGCGGCCGAAATTCTCTCTCTGCTAAGCTGATTTTCTGTTTTTTATCACGTTTAAAGCAATATAGATTCCCATGAGCGCCAGGGCCGAAATCAGCACCACGGCATATTTTGCAGGCTCCGGAACCTCTTTATCGTTAAAGTATATGGCGCAGTCAAGAAAGTCCCTTATGTAATCCGTCACTTCGGCCGGAACCCCCTGACCTTCCATTTCCGTCAGGACGCCGCTCAAGGAATATTCCCTCACCAGAGACGTTCCGTAAGTTCCCGGCAGGAATGAAACGGCTTTTCTCAGGCCCTCGCCGAAGGCCGAAATGGGCATATAACCGCCGCATATGAAACCGTATCCCGCGCTTATTATGGAGCTTACTGCCGAAATCTGTCCTTCGGTGGATAAGAAGAAATTCACCACCGACGACAGGGCTATTCCGAAAAACGCCAGAACAAAGACTGCCGCAAACAGCATCAGAACGTCGCGGGGAGCCATGAACCACCCCATGAACCTTACGTATCCCAGGCATATTCCCGTTGAGACGAAACATATTATAAGGGTGGACACGAGAGAAGCGCAGACATACCCCGCAGAAAGAACCGCAGGATTTGCCGGCGTTACGGCAAGGTCTCTCACCGCGCCCCTCGCCTTGTCCTGAACCATGAGAAGGTTGGTACAGAAGGCCACGGTAACGCATGACACCGCCAGAATCGACGACATGAGCTGACCCGCAACAATTCCGTCGATGACGTCTGACGATACCTCAATTCCGTCAGGCATGCTGGCGACAAAGTTGTCCCTGTACACGTTTCCCAGGAACGTGGCATATAGAACGAGAAGTATCGCAGGGGTTACGAGGGACGTGAAGAACATCCCTTTGTCCTTAAAGAAAAGCTTTATATTTCTCTTTGTAAAAACCGCAAGGGTCATCCTACTCACCGCCTTCCCCGGGATTTCTTCCCGTAACCTCAAGGAACACGTCGTCCATTCTGCCCTTGGTTATCTCGTAATCGGAGAATATCTCCGGGTGCTTCAGGATAAGCTCCGTCGCTTCCCGGGTGTTTCCCACGGAAATACGAAATCCGTCCCTTACTTTCTCATACTTTTCCCTGCCCAGCGTTCTTATATCTTCCTCCGCCACCCCGTAAATGGTGACAAAGTCCCCCGAATATGCGTTTTTAAGCTGAAGGGGCGTTCCTTCGGCCACCTTTCGTCCTCCGTCTATTATTACGACAAAATCCGCATCGGCCGCCTCCTCCATGTAGTGGGTGGTGAGAAACACCGTCATCTTCCGCTCTCTTCGAAGTTCGGATATTACGCTCCACAGCTTCTTTCTTGTCTGAGGGTCAAGGCCCGTTGTAGGCTCGTCGAGAATCAGTATCTTAGGCTTATGAACGAGGGCTCTGGCTATATCTATTCTCCGTCTCTGCCCTCCGGAAAGCTTCCCCACGGGCCGCTTCACGAGCCCGTTTAGGCCCAGGAGTCCGGAAAGCTCCGAGAGCCTTTCCCTGAACGCCTTTCCCGTTATTCCGTAAAGGGCCGCTCTGCTCTGCAGATTGTCATAAACCGTAAGTGGCGAATCGAGAACGGAATTCTGAAACACCACACCGATCTTTCTCTTTACCTCATCGGCGTCTTTTTCAGGCTTTTCTCCGTCGATTTCTATTTCCCCTTCGTCTCTGGAAAGCTGACCGCAGAGCATATTTATAGTCGTAGACTTTCCCGCCCCGTTTACTCCGAGAAAAGCAAAAAGCTCACCTTCCCGTACCCGGAAGCTGAGATTGTCTACCGCTTTTACATCTCTGAACGATTTGCTCAGGTTGTCGATTCTGATTATATCTTCTGTCATATTCGGTACTCCTGTCTGAGATTATACCATATCCCTAAGGGTTCATACAGTTAATTTTCTGTTATATTTTCCGAAAGGATTGAAACAAACAGTCGTTTTATTGTATAATGGACACATTGGTTTCAGGTATACAGGAATAAGGAGAATTGATTTATGGATTTTATCGCAAATATCATCAGCAGCATAAGCAATTACCTGTACAGCTATATTCTCATAGCCCTGCTCATCGCTGCCGGACTTTATTTTTCCTTCAGAACCAGATTCGTGCAGATAAGGCTCTTTGCTGAATCTATCAGGGTTATCACCGAGCCTAAGAAGGATAAGGATTCCATTTCATCATTTCAGGCCCTCATGGTATCCACCGCGTCGAGAGTCGGCACGGGCAACATCGTAGGCGTTACCGGCGCCATCATAGCAGGCGGCCCCGGCGCCGTATTCTGGATGTGGCTCATCGCCGTTTTAGGAGGAGCTTCGGCGTTCGTGGAATCCACCCTTGCGCAGATTTATAAAAAGCGGGGCGCGGACGGTTCCTACGGAGGCCCGGCCTACTACATAAAGCAGGCGCTGAAGGCTCCGGCGCTGGGCGGAATTTTCGCCGTCTTTCTCATACTGACCTACATGGGCGGGTTCAACGCTCTGGCGTCCTTTAACCTTACCGACTTTGTCAAGGCCTACGTGCCGTCGGAGAACGCGACCCTTTACATCGGAGCCGTCGTGGCCGTCCTCGCTGCCGTCGTAATCTTCGGCGGAGGAAAGCGCATATCAAAGGCGACTCAGGTCATCGTTCCCATAATGGCCATAGCCTATATCGCCGTTGCCCTTCTCGTAATCGTGCTCAACATAGGCTCTTTCCCGTCTGTCATAGCAGGAATCTTTAAAGGGGCCTTCAGCTTCACCTCCGTTGCGGGAGGAATTTTCGGAGCCACCATTATGAACGGTATCAAGAGAGGACTCTATTCCAACGAAGCCGGCATAGGTTCTGCGCCTAACGCCGCCGCTTCCGCCGACGTTTCCCACCCGGTGAAGCAGGGCCTTGTTCAGATGCTCTCCGTGTTCATCGACACCCTACTCATCTGCTCCTCCACAGCCTTCATGGTTCTCTGCTCGGGAGTAGATCCTGCCGGATATATTGACGACGCAGGAAACGCTCTGAGCGGAGCCTACATACAGGATTCTCTCGGGGTAAACTTCGGAGCCTTCGGTGGAATCTTTATAACCGCAGCTCTGGCGCTCTTTGCATACACTACATTGGTTGGAAATTACTTCTATGCCGAGATGAACATAAGCTACATATATAAGGACGCACTTTCAAGCAGATCGTTTATGACCGTATTCAGGCTCATAGCCGTCGCCGTTATATTCCTCGGCGCTCAGTTTTCCGCCGGTCTTGCCTGGGATACGGCGGACGTTCTCATGGGCTGCATGGCTCTCATAAACGTGCCTGTATGTATAATCTTAGGAAATACGGCCTTCAAGGCTTTAAGGGATTACTCATCGAGAAAGAAGTCAGGAAAACCTCTGGAATTTAAGGCCTCCGACATCGGAGTCGAAGGCACGGATTACTGGAATTAAAACGCGTTTAAACAGGCGTGCGCCGTCAGGCGCACCACGGTAAAGCCGCCTCCCGAAACGGGAAGGCGGCTTTTCTCATAGCGTGTAATATTTATTTATCAACTACAGGTATTGGCGTATCGTCGTATGCATCAAGGTCGTTGATGTACTTCTTAGTCTCCTTAGCTATTACCGGCGACAGGAGCAGTACCGCAATCAGGTTAGGTATAGCCATGAGTGCGTTGAGTATGTCTGCTACCAGCCATACGGTATCCAGTGCTACGATAGGAGCGATGAAAGCAACTGCCAGGTAGAGAATTCTGTAAGGAAGGATTCCCTTTCTTCCTGCGAAGTACTCAACGGCTCTTTCACCGTAGTATGCCCAGCCGAGAATAGTCGACCATGCAAACGTGATGATACCTAATGTAAGAACGATAGGTCCGAAGTAAGGAATCTGCGCAAATGCCTCCGTGGAGAGAACTCCGCCGTCTCTGATGTCGCCCATGTTAACGTCAGGGTTCTTCATGATGGTAGTTACCAGTACGAGACCTGTCATCAGGCATACAACTACTGTATCCCAGAAGGTTCCCGTGGAGGATACCAGAGCCTGTCTTACAGGGTTTCTGGTCTGTGCAGCTGCTGCGGCAATCGGTGCGGAACCCATACCGGATTCATTGGAGAAGAGTCCTCTTGCAACACCGAACTGGATGGCAGCTCTTATACCTGTACCAACAAGTCCGCCTGCGGCAGCGCCCGGAGTAAATGCCAGTGTGCATATAGTCTTAATTGCAGGAATGATAAAGTCGTAGTTCATGCAGAGGATGATTATACATCCTATTACATAGAAACCTGCCATGAAAGGAACCAGCTTCTCGCATACGTTAGCGATGGACTTGATTCCGCCAAGGATTACGACACCTGTCATTACTACAATCACGATACCGGTAACAACGTTAGGAACTCCGAAGTTTCCGTTTACTATGTTAGCGATAGCGTTAACCTGGGTGGCGCAGCCTATACCGAAGGAAGCGAAGCCTGCGAAGATGGCGAATATCATACCCAGCCACTTCATGTTCAGGCCTCTTTCCAAAGCGTACATGGCGCCGCCCTGCATACGGCCGTCTTTAGTCTTAACTCTGTACTTTACAGAGATGAGAGACTCGGAGTACTTAGTAGCTATACCGAAGCATCCTGTAAGCCAGATCCAGAGAACTGCTCCCGGACCTCCGAGAGCGATGGCAGTACCTACGCCGACGATGTTACCGGTACCTATGGTAGCTGCCAGCGCAGTGGTGAGGGCTCCGAACTGGGAAACCTCTCCTTCTGCATCGGGATCCTTGCTCACTGATAATCTGATACCTTTAGAAATAGATTTTACCTGAATAAATCCGGTTCTGAACGTCATGAATACGTGAGTTCCGAACAGCAGGATGATCATCCACCATCCCCAGACCCAATTGTCAATGGTCTGAATAATATCAGCGATATTAGACACTAGTCATCACCTCTTTTTCTGAATAAGTCCTTTAGTAAGTATAGAGATAATAAATATTACGCTATGATTATACATCATAAATTTATGAATTTCAACAACTTATCACAATTTACACATTTTTTACGCACGTTTTTATAATCTGGCTTTTGGACCGAATTCGCGATATGAAAAACCCGGGCAGTTCCGTGCCCGGGTCAAAACTCATATTCTGAAGTTTATCTCTTTACGTTAAAGGCTCCAAATCCGGGATAAACCGCCGCGCATCCCAGCTCCTCCTCTATTCTGAGAAGTCTGTTGTACTTGGCTACCCTTTCGCTTCTGCTCGGAGCTCCAGTCTTTATCTGGCAGGTGTTGAGAGCCACAGCAAGGTCTGCAATAGTGGTATCCTCCGTCTCGCCGGAGCGATGAGACGTCACCGCTGTATAGCCCGCCTTGTGAGCCAGCTTTATGGCTTCCAGGGTTTCGGAAACCGTTCCTATCTGGTTAAGCTTTATGAGAATGGAGTTTCCGCATCCCAGGGATATACCCTTTTCCAGTCTCTCCGTATTTGTAACGAAGAGGTCGTCTCCCACCAGCTGAACCTTTCCGCCCAGCTTTTCCGTGAGAAGCTTCCAGCCTTCCCAGTCCTCCTCATCAAGACCGTCTTCCAGGGATATGATAGGATACTTTCCACAGAGCTCCTCCCAGTGTGAAACGAGCTCGGCAGAGGTGTATTTCTTTCCGCACTTAGGCAGAACGTATTCGCCTTTTTTGCTTCCCTTCCATTCGCTTGCGGCAGCGTCCAGCGCAAGGACAAAATCCTTTCCCGGTTCGTATCCGGCTTCCTTAACCGCCTTAAGTATGTACTCGATAGCCTCTTCATCGCTCTTAAGGTCCGGCGCAAAGCCGCCTTCGTCTCCCACGGACGTTGCAAGCCCGTCAGCCTTCAGAAGAGCCTGAAGCTTGTGGAATACCTCAGTGCACTGGCGAAGTCCTTCCTTGAACGAAGTCGCCCCTGCAGGCATAATCATGAATTCCTGAACGTCAACGGTGTTGGCTGCGTGAGCTCCGCCGTTCAAAATGTTCATCATCGGAACAGGCAGTCTGTTTGCCGAAATGCCGCCTAAAAATCTGTACAGCGGGATTTCAAGAGAAGTTGCTGCCGCTCTCGCGCAGGCTATTGACACCGCCAGCATGGCGTTCGCTCCCAGCTTTGACTTGTCCTTCGTTCCGTCGGCTTCAATCATGGCTCTGTCGATGGCGTAAATGTCCGATGCGTCCATATCCATGAGAAGCTGGTCGATTAC
>DXHZ01000094.1 GCA_019113145.1 Candidatus Avanaerovorax faecigallinarum | reverse complement strand
GTATCGGAGTTCAATTACTCCACCGTAGCAGACGTGGAGAAGAAGATTGAGGAGTACGAGGCCTCCCGTTCCGGCGGCGACACTCAGCAGACGGGCCCGGATTACAGAAAGATTTTCAGAGGCAGCGTCGTTCTCGGCGACTCTATAACCGACGGTCTGTCCGTATACGGCTACCTGGGCTCGGATCAGGTGTTCTGCGCCATCGGAGGTTCTGTGATGAACAGCTCCGATATGTTTGCTCAGGCTGCTGCAATGTACCCTAAGAACGCATTTTTCAGCTACGGCATGAACGACCTGGGAATGTACAACGGCAACGAGGATCTCTTCATCGAGCAGTATCAGGCTCTCCTTGAAAGCTTTATGGAATCCACACCTGACACTAAAATCTTCATCAACTCCATATCCAAGCCGTCTGATGCCAAAATCGAAAGCGGCGGATACTTCTACAAGTGGGAGGATTACAACAAGGCAATAAAGAAAATGTGTAAAGAGCTGGATGTTGAATACATAGACAACACCTCTATCCTGAAGGATCATCCTGAGTTCTACGCAGGAGACGGCGTTCATGTGAGCACCGAATACTACCCTATCTGGCTGGAGGATATGATGGAAAAGGCGGGGTTAGAGTAAATGGAAGGTATAATCAAGAAAGTAGTTTTCGGGCTTATTCTTCTGGCGTTTCTTTTCTACGTTTACTCCGATCAGAACGCCAAAGACGTTTCCATGGATAAGATAAAAGAGGCCATGGTTAAGGACGAAGCAGTTGCATCCATGGAGGAAGGCACTGCAAGAGATGTAATGCACTACTTCGGCGTAGATGTAAACAGCTACGAAGGTGCTGTTTACTTCAAAGGTACCGAAGCATTAAGCGTAAACGAGCTTCTCATCGTCAAGGGATCGAGCCGCGATGCGGTATCCCCTGTTCGCGATGCCATTGATTCGAGAGTCGACGCGCAGATAAAGACCTTTGAAGGATACGGGCCCGAGCAGGTGGCCCTGTTAAACGACCATATAGTATTTCAGAAGGGAAACTACATCTTCTACTGCACTGACGGGCAGAGCGGAAGAATAGCGGAGGAATTCAGGGATGTTATTTAGCAGTATATTTTTCATATTTTATTTTCTGCCTGTGGTGCTGTTCCTCTACTATGCAGTACCCAAGAAGGCCAAGAACACGGTGCTCCTTATTGCCAGCATTATCTTCTACAGCTGGGGGGAGCCTGTTTACGTGTTCCTGATGATATTCTCCGCCATCTTCAACTACTTTATGGCAATAGATATCACCAGAGAGAAGAAAAAGGGAAAGAAAGCCACCCTGATTTTTACCGTGGTGATGAATCTTCTCATTCTTGGATTCTTTAAATACTACGGCTTCCTTTTAGATACCGTAGGCGCGCTCTTTGGCATAAACATCAACTATACGCCGCTGCCTCTTCCTATAGGTATATCCTTCTATACCTTCCAGGCAATGAGCTATATCTTCGACGTTTACAGAAACAACGTGAAGGTTCAGATAAATCCGCTGAAATTCACCCTGTACCTGAGCCTTTTCCCTCAGCTGATTGCAGGCCCTATAGTAAAGTACAAGGACGTTGCCGAGCAGCTGGATAACAGGGTGATAAACCTTGATCTCATCGGTCAGGGAGTACTGAGATTCATAATAGGTCTCGGCAAAAAGGTAATACTCGCAAACAGTCTGGGCGCGCTCTTTGAGACGGTAAGAGCCCTTGATTCTGATATGTCTGTTCTGGCCGCATGGCTGGGAATCGCAGCCTACACCCTGCAGATATACTTCGACTTCAGCGGATATTCGGATATGGCCATAGGTCTTGGAAAAATGATGGGCTTCCATTTCATGGAGAACTTCAACTACCCTTACGTTTCAAAATCCATAACCGAGTTTTGGAGAAGATGGCATATCTCCCTCAGCACCTGGTTCAGAGAATACGTTTACATTCCTCTGGGAGGAAACCGTGTAAAAGTTCACCGCCACATAATAAACCTCCTCATAGTATGGGGACTTACCGGTCTCTGGCACGGCGCAAGCTGGAACTTTGTAGCGTGGGGACTGTACTACGGAATCCTGCTCATTTTAGAGAAATATGTCTTCGGAAAATATATGGAGAAAGCTCCCGTATGGGTACGCCACATATATACCATGGTTATCGTCATGATTGGATGGGTGTTCTTCAGCATAGAGTCCATCTCCGAAGCCGGCGGATACCTTGCAGATATGTTCTTCCTGGGCGGCGAACCTGTCATCAACAGCGAGTTCGTATACCTTTTGAGGACAAACCTGCTTATGGTACTCATTGCGTCCATATGCGCAGGACCGAGACCGTACAGAAAGTTCATGGAGCTTTTGAACCGCATACCCGCTCTGGGCATGGTTCTTCTCTTCGGACTTTTCATCATAACCATAGCGTTTCTCATATTCTCCAGCTATAATCCGTTCCTGTATTTCAGGTTCTAAGGACATCGCATAAGGGATATTGTTATTACGAAGGGACAAAAAATGAAAAAAACAACTTCCGCTCTCATGGGAACCATCTTTCTGGTAATCCTCATGGCGGTATTCATTGCAAATATAATAATTCCGGATAAGAAAAACTCAGATGAAGAAAATCGTGTGCTTCAGCAGCTTCCTTCCTTTTCCGTTTCGGCCTATAAGGAAGGCCGTTTCGAGTCAAAGATCGAAGACTATGCCAGCGACCAGTTTATGCTGCGCAACGGGTTCATAAGACTTAAAACAGCCGCAGACACCGCTCTCGGCGGCCTTGAGTCCAACGGAGTATACAGGTGCCGGGACAGCTACCTCATGGAGGATATCACTGTTCCGACAAAGGACGTAAAGGAGAGCAACACTTCCGCCCTCACGGCGTTCAAGGAGGCCAACCCTGACCTTAAGATGTATTTTCTCCTCGCACCTAACGCTGCGAATATTTTGTCGGACAAGCTTCCCGTAGCTGTCAGCACGGCGAACCAGAACAAATACATGGACGATTTCTTTGAAACCGTGGAATCCTTAGGCATTACGCCTATAGACGTTCGCGATACCTTTAAAGAGGCAAAGAAAGACACTCAGCTCTACTACCGCACCGACCACCACTGGACCACCGACGGCGCATACCTGGCCTTCGAACAGGTCAACTCGGTTATGGACCTTAAAAACAAAGTCACCTACACCGATTACGCCGTTAAGAACGACTTCAGAGGCACTCTCGCCTCAAAAAGCGGCTTCGTAAACGGAATGGACGACGCCATCAAGATTTATCTTCCGGCTGAGGATTCCGAAGGCTACGAAAACAGCGTAATCTACTACAGCGACACCAAGGAAAAGACTACCCAGTTCTACCAGGTGGACAGCCTTGACACCAAGGATGCATACACTGTATTCGGCGGCAGCAACCACCCTATGTATACGGTAAGAACGCCACTTGATACGGACAGGCATCTCCTTCTCATAAAGGACTCCTACGCCAACAGCATGGTGCCGTTCCTGTCCCAGTGTTTCAGCGAAATAGTCGTAGTGGATCCGAGATATTTCTACGACAACATCCAGGACATCATATCGTCCGAATCCATCACCGATGTGCTGTTCCTCTACAACGCCAACACCTTCTTCGCCGACATGAGCCTTGAGATGATGGTGGAATAAAATATAATAATTCAGCGGCAGCCGCGTTCCCTGCGCAGACTGCCGCTTTTTTATTTTCTGATTCAAATCAACAATTCCGCTTGAAATGTAACGTGTTAAGCGTTATAATTGCGTTACAAGGAGGCGAGCATCATGTCTAAGACCGCAACACTAAATCTCAGAGTCGATCCGGATGTAAAAGAACGCGCGGAGAATGTTCTATCCAGATTAGGCGTTCCCATGTCCACCGCGATAAACGTGTACCTTACTCAGATTTCCCTTACAGGAAGCATACCGTTCAGGATTGCCCTGCCGGAAGCCCCTGATGAGCTGAACGCCGATCTCATGTCACCTGAGCAGCTCTATTCAGAATTGATGAAAGGTGTGGAGGATGCAGAAAAAGGCAGACTAAAGGTCTCCGAAGACGTTCTAAATCAGTTTTATAAAGGCAGTGACGAATAAGATGTACAAAGTATGGATTTCATCAAAAGCCGAATCAAGCTCTGAAAAATAAATATGAATACATCACCTATAAGCTTATGTCACCTGATAGCGCACGGCGACAGTGCGCGAATATTTCTGCCCAGATCAGCCGTTTGAACTTCTTTCCGGAAAGATACCAGCTTCTTGATTTGAGGCTGACAGTTCCTTTCAGACGTGCGTTAGCAGGCAATTATTCAATCATATATTACATTTCAGGAGATGACGTCATTATATCCAGAATACTGTACAGCAGGTCGGATATAAAAGAGAAATTGGAAAAACTAAATCTGTAAATTATTTTTAGCGTAAAAGATATGCCGGCTTCTTCCTTTGCGTGGGAAGCCGGCACAGTTTCAAAGCATACTGATTACTATTTCTTTCCCCTACCCCAGCTTCTCTTCCCACTCTTTCTCTCTGAATCCGGTGAGAACGAAGTCGTCTCCCACGACCAAAGGCCTTTTAACCAGCATTCCGTCCGTTGCAAGGAGAGCGTACTGTTCGTCCTCAGACATGGTCGGCAGTTTCTTTGAAAGCTCCATTTCCCTGTATATCATTCCGCTGGTGTTGAAAAACTTCTTAAGCGGAAGGCCGCTTTTTCCGTGGAACCGGCGAAGTTCTTCCTCGCCCGGATGCTGCTCCTTTATATCGAGGAGCTCGTACTTTATTCCGCGCTCATCAAGCCACGCCAGGGCTTTCTTACATGTGGAGCATTTTGAATAGCAGTAAATCTTCATTTGATCTGTCCTCCTGTATCGGGTGGAGAAAGTCCTTTCCGGACGTCTCGCCTCTCCTGAACTGCCGCTCTGCCGCAGCAACCAGGTGGCGCATGAGTATTGCCGTCGTCACGCTGCCCACTCCTCCCGGAACGGGTGTCGCGGCGCGGCATATCCTTTCCGCAGCCTCAAAGTCGGCATCTCCACACATCTTTCCGTCAGAATCGAAGTTGATTCCGACGTCTACTATAACCTGCTTTTCCGTCATCATGTCCTCCGTAACGGCGTCAATCTTTCCTGCCGCAGTTACGATTATATCTGCTTCCCTGCACGCCTGCCTTAAGGTATCAGCAGGCGTCTTTGAATGACAGACGGTGACGGTGGCGTTTTCTCTCATGAGCATAAGGGCCGCAGGCCTTCCTATGACCATGCTTCTCCCTATGACTACGGCTCTCCTGCCCGAAATCTCCACGCCGTAATGCTTTAAAATCTCCATGGCGCTTTCTGCGGTGCACGGGCAAAAACCCTCACCTCTCACAAAGAACCGGGCCAGGGAAGCGTCCGATGTGCAGTCCACGTCCTTCTCCGGAGATATGGCATTCCTGATTCTGTCTCCGTCGAATTTTGCCGGCAAAGGCTGAAGGAGCAGAATCCCGTGAATTCCCGCGTTTTCGTTCAGAGACTGAATTACGGAAATCACATCCTCCTCTTCCATATCCTCGGGGCATGTAAATTTCTCCGCCTGAACGCCTACGGATTTCGCTTTTTTTATCGCTCCGTTCTCGTAGGCTATGTCCCCCGGGTTGTTTCCCACCCTCACAATGGCGAGAGTAGGCGCTATATTCTGCTCGTAGAGGGGAATGAGTCTCTCTCTTATCTCTCCCTCCACCGCTTCGGATACCGGTTTTCCTTTCAGAATTTCCATATATGCGACTCCTAAATATTTCTCAGATTTTTATACACCATGCCGTAGACCTCGTCGGCACGCACGGTGTATTCGTTCAAAAGGCCTTCGGCCTCTTCTTCAAGCCTGCCTGCAAAATCCCTGTCTTTCATCATCTTCGTATTTATAAAGACGTTTAAAGACGCCGCCTGCAGCGCCGATTTGGCCAGAATTGCGCCGCATCCCGCATCGCTTACGGCGAGACGGCTGCCCTTTGCCGCAAACTCTCCGCACACGTCTATAACGCGGCAGCAGCAGCGCATCATTTCAATGGGAGCTTTGCAGGCTTTTCTCAGAGCCTTTTCCATAATTCGGGCTTTCTCTTCTTTTTCGGCTTCCGTTTCGGCCGGCATACCGTAAGCCTCTGACAAAGGCTGAAACCCTTCCGCGTCCTCGTCTATGAGGGAAAGAAGCCTGTCCTTTAAAGCGAGAGCTTCTTTCATCAAAGCCTGAATATCCTCTTCCACGTCCGCGTACTTTTTCTTGCCCGCAGTGAGAGAACCGACCATGGCGCCTAAAGAAGCTCCGGCGGCGCCTGCAAGAGCCGCCGCGCCGCCTCCGCCCGGAACCGGAGCCTTAGACCCCAGCTCCGTCATAAATTCAGTTATCCGTTTTTCTCTGATGTATTCACTCATGTCTTAGAACAGTCCCGTAATCCTTCCGTCGTTATCAACATCAATGTTCTCTGCTGCAGGAACCTTAGGAAGTCCCGGCATCGTCATAATATCTCCGGTCTTGACCACTATGAATCCTGCGCCCGCATCGATCTTAAGATCCTTTACGGTAATCTTGAAGCCCTTCGGCGCGCCCTTAAGCTCAGGTCTGTCGGAGAAGCTGTACTGAGTCTTCGCCATGCAGACAGGAACGTCGTTAAAGCCCAGAGCTTCCAGCTCCTTAAGCTGCTTTTCTGCCTTTGACTCGAACACTACGCCGTCTGCGTGATAAATCTTCGTGGCAACGGCCTCTATCTTTTCTTTTATGGATATATCCAGCGGATATACGAAGTGGAAGTCGTTCTTCTCCTCGCAGAGTCTTACTACCTCACGGGCGAGATCCGTTCCGCCTGCTCCGCCTTCTGCCCATACCCGGCTCAGCACCACGTTTACGCCCAGTTCCCTGCACTTTTCCTCTACCATCTTAAGCTCGGCTTCGGTATCGGTCGGGAACTCGTTGATTGCAACAACGGCAGGAAGACCGAAGTGCTTCGTCACGTTTTCCACATGCTGAAGCAGGTTAGGAAGCCCCGCTTCAAGAGCCGTCAGGTTTTCCTCGTTAAGGTCTTCCTTCTTAACTCCGCCGTGATATTTAAGAGCTCTTACCGTAGCCACTATTACGCATGCCGACGGAGTGAGACCGGCCTTGCGGCACTTTATATCCACGAACTTCTCCGCACCCAGGTCTGCGGCAAATCCTGCCTCCGTTACGACGTAGTCGGCAAGCTTAAGGGCAGCCTTTGTCGCTACGATGGAGTTGCAGCCGTGGGCGATGTTAGCGAAAGGTCCGCCGTGAACGAACACCGGCGTGTTTTCAAGGGTCTGAACCAGGTTAGGCTTAATGGCGTCCTTGAGAAGCGCCGCAGCCGCGCCCTCGGCTTTTATCTGGGAAACTGTCACCGGTTCTCCCGAATAAGTGTATCCTAAGACGATTCTGCCCAGCTTATCCTTAAGGTCAGATATGTCTTTTGACAGGCAGAGAATAGCCATGATTTCGCTGGCAACGGTAATCTCGAATCCGTCCTCTCTCGGAACTCCGTTAGCCTTTCCGCCCAGGCCCGATACGATAAAGCGGAGCTGTCTGTCGTTCATATCCACTGCCCGCTTCCACGTTATCCTTCTCGGATCTATGCCCAGCTTGTTTCCCTGTTGAATGTGATTGTCGAGCATGGCCGCAATCAGATTGTTGGCAGCCCCTATAGCGTGGAAATCTCCGGTAAAGTGCAGATTTATATCCTCCATCGGAACTACCTGCGCATGGCCGCCTCCCGCAGCGCCGCCTTTGATTCCGAAAACAGGACCGAGAGACGGCTCCCTCAAAGCCGCAATTACGTTTTTGCCGATTTTAGAAAGAGCGTCGGTAAGTCCCACTGAAGTGGTGGTCTTTCCCTCTCCTGCCGGAGTCGGCGAAATGGCCGTAACCAGTATCAGCTTGCCGTCAGGTCTGTCCTTCAGATCCTCGATGATACGGTTATCCACCTTCGCCTTGTACTTTCCGTACTGCTCCAGATACTTCTCATCAACGCCGGCCTTCTCTGCGATTTCTCTGATGTCGGCCATTTTTGCGCTCTGCGCGATTTCGATGTCGCTCTTAAATTCCATTTTACCGCTCCTTTAAATCAAGCTTCATAAGGAAGCTTCTCCTGTGTATAGGTGTAATCCCAAGCCTCTCAATTCCTTCATAGTGAGCCTTTGTTCCGTAGCCTTTGTTGCTGGCAAAGGCGTATCCCGGATACTCGTTTTCATATTCTATCATCAGGCGGTCTCTGGTGACCTTGGCGAGAATGGACGCCGCCGCCACCGACACGCTCTTCTGATCTCCCTTTATGAGGGAAAGCTGTTCCTTTCCCAGATTGTCTATCTTCACGGCGTCGAATATGACGAAATCGATTCCCTCGCCCCGCTCCGACCTCAGCATTTCGTCAGCCTTTGCCACTGCCTCCTTCATTGCAAGCTTTGTGGCTTCGAGAATGTTTATCTCATCTATTACCTCAGGGCCGGCGCTTCCTATGCCCCAGGCCAGCGCCTTTTCCTTTATCTCATCAAAGAGCGCGTCCCTCTTCTTTTCGGAAAGCTTCTTGGAATCGTCTACTCCAAGCACGTCAAAATCTGCGGGAAGCACGGCGCAGGCGGCTACCACAGGCCCTGCAAGTGGCCCTCGCCCCACCTCGTCTACTCCGGCTATATACTTAAAACCGCGACTTCCTACTTCCTCTTCATACGCCTTCATCTCCAAAAGGCGCAGCCGCAGCTTTTCTTCTCTCTCCGCCTTAGTCATCACTGTCCTCCCCGGCTTCCGCCTCTTCGGCTGCGGGCGCCGGCTCAAGGGTTATTCTGCCTATTTTAGCGCTTCTGAATTCATCGAGAACCGTCCTTGCGCACCGGTCGTAGTCCATACGCTTTCCGGGTCTTATGAATCCCCGCTTTACGCAGATTGCCTCCATGGTCTCAAGAGGTGTCTCGCATATTCCGTCGATGCCGTACCTTTCGCAGAGCATCTCCGGATACCTTTCCGAAAGAACCCCTATGAGCTCCAGGGCAAGGCTTGCAGTATCCATAATCTCGTCCTTGATGCTTCCGCAGAATGCCAGATTCAGTCCGATTTCGGGATCCTCGAACTTAGGCCACAGTATTCCCGGCGTGTCCAAAAGCTGCATGCCGTTTTTAAGAGAGAGCCACTGCTTTCCTCTGGTGACTCCCGGTCTGTCTCCCGTCTGAGCGCTCTTCTTTCCCGTAAGTCTGTTTATGAGGGAAGATTTACCCACGTTGGGAACTCCAACTATCATCATCCTCAGGGGTTTCTTTACCGCTCTCGCTTCGTTCTTTCGGTTCTGTTCCTTCTCTAAAAGCCTTATAAGTCCGTTTACTCCGGCTCCCTTCATGCAGTTCATCGATATTACGAGAGCGCCGGATTTTGATAGAACCTTCTCCCATTTCCTGTTTTCCTTCTCGTCAGAAAGGTCGCTTTTATTTAAGACTATGATTCTGTCCTTTCCCGAAACAAGTTTGTCTATAATTGGATTTCTGCTTGAAACGGGAATTCTCCCGTCGATTACCTCTATTACCAGATTGACCAGCTTAAGGTTTTCCTGTATAAGCTCTCTGGTCTTTTTCATATGCCCCGGGTACCAGTTGATGTTACCCACGCTGCCGCCTTTGCTGTTAGACATGATTTCTCCTTTTCTACCCTTTTATTTTACCACAGTCCGGCCCTTTTCGGAACGAAAAAAAGCGACTCCGAAAAGGAATCGCTATACGGCGGATAATCCTGCCTGCTCTTCAGGGGGGTTCATCAGAATTTGCCATTTAGCCGCTGCGAAAATGTGATTGCCATAATACGTTCGCCAAACCACCTCACAATTCCCGGCTCTGTCATATCCTGAAAGAACTAATTGAATATAAGGTATAAAGCATTGATATTTCGATTCTGTGAGACTAAGCCGTCAAATGTCATCCGCCCTTCTTGCATCGAGTCATCTTCACCCTCATCAGAATTTACACTTAGAAAGACGGGATATTTTACTCCTGTCTCGATTTTTTCTTTCGGGAACCGGTTGTATTCAGTGCGTACACCGTCCACGTTTTCTTTAAAGGTCACATCATAGCATACTTCTTTGGATTTATTATCTTCCGAAGCCCACATTAACGCATATTCATTATAACCCGATTTATAAACTGAAATTGTTCCCCTTCTTCCATTTTCATGCTTCGAAAAATCGACAGTAATGAGCTTCATCTGTTCAGACTCGGTCCCATTATCGTAATACCCGTACATCACATCTAAAGACTTAAAGTCTTCAGGCACGGAATACCTGTAAACACAATACTGGCTGTCATCAAAGAAGAAATATGAAAGTATTTCCTCATCCGCCGTGTCGATGAACGACAGTTCATTCTGAACTTCTTCGTCTGTTGAAAGCCGGTCGTCTGCACCGTCTGTGCCCTGTCCATTTTCACAGGCAGTCACAGTAAATATCAGTGCAAAGACCAGAATCAGGTATGTTACAGTCCTCAAACATCTCATTTTGTACCTCCTTTGCCTTTGTCCTTTACAAATTTCAATACATCTAATGTTACTGTTCTACTAACTACCACTTTGCCTTCTTGAATGTCACGGAGTTATTTCAATACATCTAATGTTACTATTCTACATATTGATGAATGTTACGGAGGGAAAACAGCGGGATTTCAATACATCTAATGTTACTATTCTACGGCTCCTGCCCTACATCATCGCTTGCGTTAAAGATATTTCAATACATCTAATGTTACTATTCTACTACTATCCCCCGGCAGATAACAGATACTGCGAGGTATTTCAATACATTTAATGTTACTATTCTACTTTCCACAGTGAGGACAACGCTCTTCCTTAAGCATATTTCAATACATCTAATGTTACTATTCTACC
>DXHZ01000093.1 GCA_019113145.1 Candidatus Avanaerovorax faecigallinarum | reverse complement strand
ACCATAGACACCCATATCAAAAACCTCAGAAACAACCTGGGTCCCTACAGGGATTACATAGTGACACTCAGAGGGGTGGGATACAAGTTTGAGTACGAAGAAGAAGAAAATTGATTTAAAAAGCATAAGATTCAAGCTGTGGATATCATTTATCGGATTCGCCCTTCTTCTCATAGCGCTGATATGGCTGCTCCAGATATATTTTCTCGAAACCTACTACGCAGGAATGAAGGAGCAGGAGGCAACCAATATTGCCAACCGCATAGTGAGCGAGTTCAGGGAAACCCCCAACTCGGCGAATCTGCGGGATCAGATAGATGAAATAACCAGCATAAACGACGTATATATAAGAGTTGAAACCGGATCCGGCATACCTCTTTTCAGCGACGGCAACAGGTCGGGATACTCGTCCGTCATACTTTATAACGCTCAGACGGAGGTTATGCGTGAAAAATTAAAGGCGAGCCCCTTCGACAAAGTGACTGCAACCTTTACTGAAGATACCGGGAACAAAAGCAGCAACATGAGGACGCTGGCTTTGGCCTGCTATCTTGACCAGCCTTCGGCTTCCCAAAACGGCAGCACCAGCTTCGGAGACGATATAATACTATATCTTTTCTCCCCTCTGTACCCGGTGCAGTCTACGGTGAATATCCTCAGAATTCAGCTGGTTTACATAACTCTGATTGCGGCGCTTCTGGCATTTTCGCTGGCTCTTTACCTCGCCAACAGAATTTCCAGACCTATAAAGAATATCACAAGGTCTGCGGCGGAAATGGGTAAAGGGAATTACGGCGTAAAATTCGAGAGAGGCCACTATACTGAGATAACCGAACTGGCCAACACACTGACCGACGCATCACGCGAGCTGGAAAAGACGGATATGTATCAGAAGGATCTCATTGCCAACGTGTCCCACGACCTGAGAACACCTCTGACCATGATAAAATCATATGCCGAGATGATAAGAGATCTTTCAGGCAACAATCCGAAAAAGCGGGAAGATCATCTGAACGTTATCATAGACGAAGCGGACAGGCTGAATACCCTTGTAAACGATATGCTCAGCATGTCCAGAATGCAGTCCCGCAAAATGGTACTGGAAATGAGCTCTTTCGACATATGCGAAACCGCCGCCACTCTGCTTTCTTCATATGATATCCTGAAGGAGCAGGAAGGCTACAGGTTCACATTCCGCCGTCCCGCTGACCCTCTTATCGTCAACGCAGACGCCGCCAAGATAAAGCAGGTACTGTCCAACCTTATCAACAATGCAGTTAAGTACTGCGGCGAGGACAAGGAAATAATAGTAACCATAAGAAAAACCGGCAGAAAAGTGCGCTGCGAAGTTTCGGACCACGGTCCCGGCATCGCTCCGGATGAGATAACCCACGTCTGGGAAAGATACTACAAGTCCAGCACGCACCACGTGCGCCCTACTGACGGCAGCGGCCTGGGCCTTTCCATAGTCAAGGAGATACTCACCATGCACAAGGCTGATTACGGCGTGAACAGCAAGGTGGGCAAAGGCAGCACTTTCTGGTTTGAGCTGGAACTGGTCAGGAAGTAGATGCAAGTGTGGACATAAGTGCGGCGCAGCCGGCTGACGACGCAGCGTCACCAGGTGAATCGGGCGTATCTTGCCTGCAACTGACGACATACGGCACCCACAAGTTATCAACTTAAGTTAGCAGGTCCCCGGTTTGGTCAAACCGGGGGAGTTTGATTGAAAGACCAATCTTTTCTTGGTTAAACCTCGAATTTTCAGCTTTAAAACCAATTTTTCTTGGTCATATCGCTTTCTCGAACCTTAAAAAGCCAATCTTTACTTCCTGATATTTACATTTATTGGTATGTGCTTACAGTATTGGGTGAAATTACGACTAAATTACGCTGATTTTCTTTTTTCATTTTGGTTTTTATCGCGCTTATCTGCTGAAAAGCCAAGATATTTTGGTTTTTTACCCTCTAACACCGGAATCGACCAAACGCCTTCGCTTCTTTAAAGCCTTCACGGTCTGCACAGGTCCTTTCGGGGTCGAGCCCGGGCGAGGGGTTTTATCAAAAAACAAAAGAGACGGAACATCATCCGTCTCTTTTGTATTGGTACACCATCAGGGGCTCGAACCCTGGACACCCTGATTAAGAGTCAGGTGCTCTACCAGCTGAGCTAATGGTGCATATTCAACTGATGTGCAGGCGGTCCATCTGCCGTGGCACATCAGTTATAATAACATCTCGCGACACGTATGTCAACTGTAAATTATTGGAAATCTACTCCACTCTAATTCTTCTCTACTAATTCCGCCTAATCCAGTATGGAGAACATCTGCATGAGGGCCTGGTCGGTGGCGGTGTTTGTCAAATCCGCTTTATCTGCGTCGGCCCTGTAGTTGTCCATCATCTGTCCGAATATCTGCGCGCAGGAAGGCGGCGTGTAGCTTATGGTGTTGGCGCCGGCTTCGATGGTTTCCAGAATGGATTCGTCAGTAGGTCCGCCGGTGGCGATGATAGGAACCTTCGGGAATTTCTTTCTTATGTCTCTTACCACCTGCGGGGTGTTTGCGGCGGCGGAAACGTTGAGAATGGAAGCTCCCGCGTCAAGCCTTGCCTGAATGTCCACTTTGCTGTTTAATACCGTCACTATGATGGGAATGTCCACGGCCTGCTTCATCATTCTGATTATGTCGTTTTTCATCGGGCCGTTTACAACGACGCCGAAAGCTCCGTGAGCTTCCGCGTCCCTTGCCATGATTACGGACCTCACGCCGGTGGTGGTTCCACCTCCAACTCCCGCAAAGACAGGAATGGACGAAGCGTTTATTATGGTCTGGGAAATAATCTGCTGCGGCGTGAACGGGTAAACTGCCAGAACCGCATCGGCATTACAGTTTCTTATTATTGCTATATCGGTGGAGAACAATACGGATTTTATCCTCCGTCCGAGAACGAGCATTCCCTTCGCCTTCCAGATAACTTCCGGAATCTGAAGGCTGTGAGCTCTTAAAGTACCGTTGATGCTTGGAATATCCTTTTTGTTTGCTTTGTTTTCCAAGGAATGTTTCCCCCTTTCTTTTTTCCTTCTGCCCCCTTCTTTCGAGCATGTAAATTACTTTTCTGACCTGTTAATTATACAATGAGAATACTCTGTTTTCAATTCAATTTAGTCGCAAACCGGTTTTCGGACGGGATTTTTTGTGATATAATGGCTTGTTGTTTGTTACAGATATTCATAAGGAGGATTTAAGCCATGATGTACAGATACAAGACGAGAGGAACGTGTTCGGTTTATATCGACCTTGATATAGAAAACGGTATAATCAAAGACGTCATTTTCCACGGGGGCTGCGACGGCAACCTTCAGGGCATTTCAAAGCTCGTAAAGGGAATGAACGCAAAGGAAGCTGCGGAAAAGCTTGAGGGAATCGACTGCAACGGCAAGGGAACGTCCTGTCCGGATCAGCTTTCCAACGCCATCAGACTCGTAAGCGCTCAGATTCAGGCAGAAGAGGAGGCGGCCAAAGCCGGCGGTGCAGGCTGCACCGGATGCTGCTCAAGCTGCGGTTCCTCGTGCGGATCTCCGGAGGCATAAAATATGAACAGCCTCATATGCAGACTCTTTGTCCGTGACTGGGAGAACGCCGACGACCCGGACGTCAGGCAGCGGTACGGAAAGCTTGCGGGAACCCTCGGAATCATTTCCAACTCCATCCTCTGCATTGCCAAGATTATCACCGGAATCATCGCCGGAAGCATCGCCATCATCGCAGACGGAATAAACAACCTGACCGACGCCTCGTCCTCCGTAATAACCCTGGCGGGATTCAAGCTGGCGTCCATGCCGGAAGATGACGAACATCCTTACGGTCACGCCCGGATAGAGTACATAACGGGAATGATAGTTTCCATTCTCATCGTCGTTGTAGGCGTGGAGCTTGGAAAATCGTCCATAGAGAAGATAATACATCCCGAGCCTGTGGAGTTCAGCGTTTCCGCCGTTGTAATCCTCGTCTGCGCCATAATCGTAAAGCTGTGGCAGGCAAGCTTCAACGTGTACGCGGGCAAAAGAATCAACTCCCTTACCCTTACGGCCACCGGAGCCGACAGCAGAAACGACGTGATATCAACGTCTGCGGTTCTTATCTGCCTCATAGTTGGAAAGTTTACCGGATTTAACATCGACGGGTATGCAGGATGCCTCGTGGCTCTGTTCATAATTTATTCGGGAATCACCCTGGTAAAGGAAACCGTGAGCCCTCTCCTCGGAGAAAAGCCCGACCCTATGCTCATTTCGGAAATAAGCGATATGGCCCTTTCTTATGAGGGCGTTCTGGGAATCCACGACCTGGTGGTTCACAACTACGGCCCCGGCAAAATCTTCGTGTCCATACACATCGAGGTGGACGCCGACGGAGACCTTATGGAAAGCCACGACCTCATAGACAATATAGAGCGCGACATATCAAAGCGGCTTAACGTGGTGATGACAGCTCACATGGACCCCATCCTGAGAAACGACCCGCTGACGGACAGGTTCAATACTCTCATGCGGGAAACCGCCGAAAAATACGAAGGCATAGGAAACCTTCACGACCTGCGGGTGGTAAAGGGCCCGACTCACACAAACATCATCTTTGACGTTGTAGTTAAGCCCGGATGCGCCCTGAGCCACGAAGAGCTTAAGGAAATATTCCAGAAGGCCGCATACGGCGAGGGTGAAAACTACTACGTGGTCATAAACTTCGACAACGATTACGCAGGACTTTAGCGCGCCCGGATGCGCCCATTACGCATTATAAAACCCCGGAATCATCCGATTTCCGGGGTTTCGTTATTATTTTCTGCGCTTTCAGCGTTTTCAGCGTTCTCTTCTGCCATCTCTTCGCCGGGCTTTAGCTCGCCGTGGACGGGAAATGCCATTCTTACGGAGAACACCTGCTCCGCTTCCTTGTAATTAAAGTTTCCTCCCATGTCTATGCAGATTTTCTCGCAGGTCTTAAGCCCTATCTTATTGCTCTCAACTTTGCGTGACCTGCTTAAGATTCCATTGAGCAGGCGCACAACTATCTGCCCGTTTTCCATTCCTGCACTTATCCTTACGTGGTAGTTCCTGTCCCCGTATTTCATTATGTTTGAAAATACGTTGTCAAACAGCCTGCGCACGCCGGAAATGTCGGCCATCATGGAAACATCGGGTATCGTATATTCGAAGTCTATCTCGAATCCGTAGTTTATGAGCTCCGCCGTATGCTCCGACAAAAGCTGCTGCAGCAGTATTCCCGCATCGTATTCCTCCAGCTGCTTATCGCCGTCGTGGCCTCCGAAAACGAGAAAATACTGGAACAGCTTGTCCGAAAGATCCTTGAGCTGGAAGGCTTTGTCGCGGCAGGATGCTATGTGCTTTTTCAGCTCCTCTTCGCTGCCGTATTTGCCCCCGTCTATGATGTCAAGATAGCCGATGAGAGACGTGAGCGGCGTCCTTATGTCGTGTGACATGGCCGTTATAAGCTGGGTGTTGGCGTCCCACGCCTCTTTTTCGTTCCCCAGCTTTTCCAGTATGGAGTCTCTCATGTGGTCAACGCTCACTGCAAGGCTTCCTATCTCATCGTTGGAGCCTGCCGTAATGTCGCCCTTGAGGTCGCCTTCGCTTATGCGCTTTGCATCGTCGGACAGCCTTATGAGCCTTCCCGTCACATGGCCGTTGTAAATCAGCACTATGCAGATGAAAGTCATAAAGCAGAGGAACAGCTTTGCAAAGAACATTATATCGTACCAGTGCTGCTCCCTGTATACATCTATGTATACGTAGTAGTCGCCATCGGCAAATGTGACTATACGGTTGTGAACATCCGGCTTGAAGGTGTCATAGCTTATCCTCTCCTGCTCCTCGATATTGTCCTGAACTGAGTCAGGAACTTTGTAGTTCGGGCTCTGCCCTGAATCGGAGGCGCCCTGGCTGGAGGCTATTTCATCGGGAGTCGGGTTTTCTCCCTGTCCTACCCACCATCCGGCCTCAAACATTACCTGGGTATTGTCGTATATGTAAAGGTATGTATACTCGTGATTTTCCAGCCACCTCTGAAGTCTGGTATTGCTGGATGCCTTAACGCTTCCCGAATTTATATAGTCCTCAAGGTCGTCGTAGGCTCTGTCCACGTTTCCCTCCTCGGCCTCCTCCGAGAGGTACTGCCTGTCTGCGACAAAATCTTCAAACCAGCTGGAAAAAAGATACACTCCGAGAGTTACAGCCATGGCAATTACAACTACGATTGCCAGTTTGAAGTTCAGGGATACGAACTTTTTCTTCAGGTAGTCTCTTACTCTATTCAATCCTGTACCCCTTTCCCCAGATTGTCTTTATGAGCTGAGGGTGATTGACATCGTCCTCCAGCTTCTTTCGCAGGTTGAGGATGTGTACCATTACGGTATTTCCGTCAGAAGGCATGTAGGCCTCTTTCCACACTCCTTCGTATATGTCCTTGTTTCCCACGATTTCTCCCTGATGGCTCATGAAGAACCTGAGTATGGCATATTCTTTTTCGGTCAGAGGTATCCTCACACCGTTTTTAACGGCAGCCCTTCCTCTCTCGTCTATGGACACCTTTCCTCCCAGCATGTTCGCCCGTCTGGCTGCAGGTCTTATCTGATACTCTCTGTAGCGTCTGAGAAGGGATTTTACCTTCATAAGAAGCTCAGTCTGTGAGAAAGGCTTGACAAGGTAGTCGTCTCCGCCCTCGGTATAAGCGCTGACCTTGTCCTGATCCTGGGATTTTGCGGTGAGAAACATAACGGGAACCTTTGACTTTTCCCGTATTTTAGCGCACGCCTCAACACCTGAAATTCCCGGCATCATTATGTCCATTATGACCAGGTCGAAGCTGTCGTCATCGTCTATCATATCCACGGCGTCCTGACCGTTTTCGGCCATCCCCACTATGTATCCCTCGCTGCCTAAAAGAATGGATAGTACCTCTCTGATATCGGGATCATCGTCTACGATTAAAATCTTGTGCTGGACCATAAGGTTTCTCCTCTCATATCGGGTACCGTAAGCTCTGTGAAGCCGCAGGCCCTGGCAAGGGCTTTTGCCTCATCAAAGGCTGCATCTACGGTATCCGTCCTGTGGCTGTCGCTGTTTATCATTATCCTTCCGCCTCCTGCGGATATTTTCTTTAAAATATCCTCGGACGGATAAGGGGTCGTTCTGTAGTTTTTCGATATGGCTCCCGTGTTTATCTCGAATATCACCGGCTTTTTCAGAAGGGCCTCGAGAGCCCTGTCCACCGCCGCCTCGTAACGGGGCGCTTTCGTGTCGAATATGGGCGTCTGCTCGTTGAACTTGGTTATCAGGTCAAAGTGGCCGATTATGTCGCAGCCGGTGACGTCATGCACCCTGCTCACCTCGGCGAAATAGTCCTCGGCAAAGGCAAGGGCGTCGCCGCCGTAAACCTCGTCCACCGCTCTTGCCGTATCTTCTGCGCTCCAGTCCACGTAAAGGTATTTCACCCCTTCCGGGGTTTCCTTTCTCACCGCGTGAACGGAGCCTATGGCGTAGTCGTAGCCCGGTTCTCTCATGCCCGAATATATGTCCTGCTCTATACCGCAGAGTATTTCTATTCTGTCTGCGTATTTTTCCTTAAGCTCTGCGATTTCATTCCGGTATGCCCGGGTTCCCTCTCTGCTCATGCAGTAGCTCTCGTCAAAGGCCGTATAGCTGTGGCCGGAAAATCCCAGCACGTCAAAGCCTTTGTCTATGGCAGAAAGAACCATCTCTTCCGCCGTGTTCTCTCCGTCGCAAAAGACGGTGTGGGTGTGAAGATTTACTTTCATCTGCGCGTTCTCTCCTGCTTATGTCCCTTTACCCTGTCTGCGGAAAATACCACTACGGCAGCTCCCACGGCTGTCACGCATGTGGCCGTAAGGGTCAGCATCTTCGGCCCCGCCGCATCCAGTATCACTCCGCCTATGAGGCTCGCAAAGACTGCCGCCATGGTAGTGGTAGTGGTGAACATGGTCTGCCCCTTTACGGCCTCTCCTTTGCTCATTATATCATCTATGAACCTTACTATGGAAGGCAGGAAAAGAGCAAATGAAAATGGCTGTATGAACTGGGCCAGGATCAGGGTCATGACGTTTTCCGCGAGGAAACATATCAGTATCCAGAAAACGAAGGCCACCGCGGAAAACTTCATAAGAGTCCTGGTTCTGAACCTTTTATTTATCCTGTCAAAGAACATCATGGTCGGGATTTCCATAAGGGCAAGAATCGAGAAAATCCGTCCGATGTCGCCGTTATCTCCTCCCACGCTTTCCGCTATCTGGGCCATGTACGTGTTAAGCACCGAATTGGTGTAGTAAAGTCCCAGAACTCCAAAACAGAGGACGAGAAACATTTTGTTTCTCTTGACGAACATTGGCAGGTTTATCTCTTCCTCGTCTCCGGCCGCTGCATTTTCCACGGAAGAGCCGGAGGCTGCAGATTTTGTCCCGTCGAATTTTTCGGCCATGGCCCTCCGGAAAGACTTTGCCACTATGACGATGGCAGTCATAAAAAGTATGAGCACCACTTCCCCCGTCACCGGCAGAACGTTCACGCCGAACTTTTCCACCAGAGACCCCAGGAAGAAGCACATTATGGAATAAGTCAGTGAGCCGATAGCCCTGCATGCTCCGAAGTTTACATACACTCCCGTTTCGGAAAGCTTTCTGTTCATGGCGTTGCAGAAGGGCTGGACTATGTTCATCCACCCGAACGCCATGACGTACACGAACATCAGAAGTCCGGATTTTTTCTGCAGAACGAGAAGAAAAACCGTAAGCACCATGAGAAGGGCCGTCATCATTTCCATGAACCCGAAAAAAGAGATTCTCCTGCTTCTGTCCGCCAGGTCGCCCATAATCGGCTGCAGGAGGACCGCAAAGATACTCCCGACAGCGAGTATTATTCCTATTTCAGTGTTGCTGTAACCCCGGTCTAAAAGAAATACCGAAGCAAAGCTGCAAATTACGCCGTAGTAAAGCCAGTAGGTTCCGTGTATGCCGGCGTACTGCAGATTGAACCTTTTTTCCATTTTCCTTTAAATTCCGCTCCCTCTATACAAGTTTAAAGTCTTCAAGTCTCGTCAGATATACGTCGGCTATGCGGCGAATTTCCTCCTGGTCTTTTTCGCTGACGCTGTCGTAGACTCCCACCACTCTGAAGCCTTCACGCTTTGCCGTCTTCATGGAGTAGAGTCCGTCCTCGAAAAGCCAAGTATACTCTATGGGCGTCTTCATCACCGACACTGCTTCAAAGAATATGTCCGGGTTTTCCTTGGACTTTCCCACCTCGCTGCACGTAAGGATGACGTCAAAGTAGTCCATAATGCCCAGGTGGCTGAAGGCTCCCTCTATACAGTACCTGTCTGTTGACGTGGCGACGGACATTCTCACGCCCGCCTCTTTCAGCCTGTCCAAAAGCTCTCTCGCTCCGTCCTTCATCTTCGCTTCCTCGAAGTAGAAGTGTTCGACCTCGGCCATTATTCCCTTTTTTATGTCCTCAAATGGCGCAGCCACATGATATCTGTCTATGAGATACTGAGCCCCTTCACTTAAGGTCATGGAGAACATTATATCCCCCAGATGGGGCTCGGGTGTAATTCCCTGTTTTATGAGGTAGCGCTCTCCGGCGTTGTTCCATATCTTCATGGAATCGAGAAGAACTCCGTCCACGTCAAAGATTACGCCCTTTACTATTCCGCCGTTTTCATTCATCCGTCAAATCTCCCGTCTGTCGTATATTTCCCCTGTCATAAGGTCGTGCCACGTGAACACTCCTTCTTCATAAATCATATAGCTTCTCGCGCTGCCTTCTTTAGGAATGGAAACCGAACCCGGATTCATATACGTGAATCCGTCTCTTTCCCTGTACGCCGGTACGTGAGTGTGCCCGCAGAGCAGGACGCTTCCCTCAGGCATGGGCAGCGGATTTTCCTCGTTATATATGTGTCCGTGGGTGGCGTATATCTTTACCTTTCCGTCCGTTATGAGGGCGTAGTCCGCAAGCACCGGAAACTCAAGAACCATCTGGTCCACCTCAGCCTCGCAGTTGCCGCGTACGCACATGAGCTTTTCCTTAAGGGGATTAAGCATTGCTATGACCTCCTTCGGCGCGTAGCTCTCCGGCAGGTCGTTTCTCGGCCCGTGATAGAGAATGTCCCCGAGGAGCAGTATGCTGCCGGCCCCTTCCCTTTCCGCAGCTTCTATCATCTTGCTGCAGCAGGCGGCAGAGCCGTGTATGTCTGACGCTATAAAAAGTCTCATTGTTGTTTATCTCCTTTGTCCGCTATCCATTTTACCATGAAATTCCTCGGGAATAAAGAAAAAACGCCTTGCTCTGCTGCACAGGCAGGCCCGCCTATTTTGACCTCGGTGGCAAAATTCGACTCCTTTGTCAAGGCATTCTTTTACAAAACGTGCGCTGTCGTGCAAAAAGGTCAAGGCTTTTATCCTCTGCTGTGCCGATTTCCTTGACCTTTCTCCTTCAAAGCCTTTACAAGGTCAAATTTCGCCTTGACCTCATCCCTTTTTAGCGGCGGTCAGGTCAAATGCATCGCCTTACTCAAGGTGCGCACGTTAGTCTCGGCCGCGAGGGCCTGTTTTCCTGTTCGCGGCCCACGGATTTTGCTGCAAAATCGTCAAAATCCCGGCAATTGGCCGAGATTTTCGCTTCTCTATCAAGTTTTCAAAGCCGATTTCTCGGCCATGTCTCTGGTTTTTATTCGGGATGGCACAGATTTCATCGGCCGCAATGGCTGTTTTGGGTTCGAGCGGCCCACAAGGCATATAGAACTGTTCCCTGCAATTTACATAGCCAGACCAGATTTTCCCGGCATCTAAAGCTCAACAATGCGGCTGCACACTTTGTCCAGTAACGCCCTCTCGTGGCTTACTGCGATAAGCCCCAGGTTTCGTGACTCTGCCTCGGCAAGAATGAAATCCCAGATGAGCCTTTTGTTTATGGAATCCATCATGGTTGTTATCTCATCGCATATGAGAAAGCGGG
This sequence comes from Candidatus Avanaerovorax faecigallinarum, assembly GCA_019113145.1. Taxonomy (GTDB): domain Bacteria; phylum Bacillota; class Clostridia; order Peptostreptococcales; family Anaerovoracaceae; genus Avanaerovorax; species Avanaerovorax faecigallinarum. The sequence goes on along the minus strand of DXHZ01000093.1, from coordinate 84,799 downwards.
TTTCCGGAGCCAGCGCCCTTGCGATGCAGAACCTCTGGAGTTCGCCGCCGGAAAGCTCGGACGGGTAACGGTCAAGCCATTCATCGTCTATCTGCAATGAACGCTTCAGCCCGTCCGTGAGCCCACCGGCTTCTGCCATAACGTCCTTCATCTTCATATAGGGATCCACCGCCAGCTCCGGGTTCTGCCAGATGAGCTGAACCGGGGAAAAGCCTTTCAGGGTCGAGACGTCTCTTCCTTCCAATGTGATTCTCCCAGAAGCCGGCTTCAGGTAGCCTGCAAGGAGTCTGCAAAGAGTGGTCTTTCCCCTGCCGCTGGGCGCAAAAACTCCCACCCGTTCGCCGCTTTTGACGGCAAAGTCGAATCTGTCGAATATCTTTCTCCTCACGCGGCCGCCGCAGGGGTAGCCGGTGCTGTAGTCAAAGGATATGTTTTCAGCTTTCAGTATCATAAAGTCTCTCCCCGTGCAAAATCCGCAAATTCCGACTCCGGCATTTTGAAGCCGTTTTCCGGAGCCGCGTCGTAAAGTGCCCTCGTATACGGATTGTCAAAACGTCCTGCTCTGAAATCGTCTCCGGAAACCCTGTCCGTAATCTTTCCCGAGCGCATTACAAGAATTTCGTCGGCGTACTTTTCCGCCGCGGAAAGCTCGTGGGTTATGAGAAGCATTGCCGCGCCGTCGTCCGCCAAAGCCCTGAAGTATGTGAGGATTCTGTCTGTCTCCTCTTTTCCGATGCCCGGCGACGGCTCATCGGCGATGATTATCTCCGCTCCGTCAAAAATTGCCATGGCTATGAGAAGCCTTCTCGCCATGCCCCCGGACAGCTCGAAGGGGTACCTTTCCATAAGCCTTTCGTCAAGGTTCACTTTGGCGAGGGCGGCCTTTGCTCTTTCGAAGGCCTTCCGCGAACCGTCGCCTCTGGTAATCTGCTTTCCTATTTTCCTTAGCGGGTCGAGACCGGAAAGTCTCTGAGGGATTACGGAAATCCTCTTTCCCGACAAAGCGCGCAGTCTGTCTGCCGTGGTCTCCTCGCCGTCGAGACAGATCTTTCCGCTGACCTCCGCTGTTTCGGAAATCCAGCCGGTCATGGCTTCTCCCAGCAGGCTCTTTCCCGAACCGCTTGCTCCTATTACGGCGGTAATCTTTCCCCGCCTCAAATCGGCGTCGACGCCTTTCAGGGTTTCGCCGGAAGCCTCCCCGTTTACAAAGCCCGCAGAAATCCCTGCCTCGTCCTCTTTAGGGAATGAAACGGTCAGATTTCTCACGGACAGAACTGCTCCGGAAGCCGGTTCCGGTTCCCCGTTACCGGCAAAGTCTGAATCGTCTATTTGCGATTGGCGATTACCCTTTAATCTGCGTGATTCCGCAGTTCCGCGTCGTCCGATTCCCGATTTGATTCTTTTATTTCCTCCCGCAGCCAGAGCCTCCTCCTGAGGAAGAAGCAGTATCCGGGCCGAGTTTCCCGCCGCGAAGAGAAGCATGGTCAGTGCGGCAAGGCTTACCCCTGGAAAGAGCGCCAGCCACCATGTTCCCGTCATCAGATACTGCATGGACTCCGAAAGAATCACTCCAATGGCGGGCTCGCCGCTTCCCGGCCCGAAGCCTAAGAATGTAAGGGACGACTCGTGAATGACCGCATGAGGAAAGGCGAGCACCGTTCCCGTCACCAGCTGAGGCAGAAGGTGAACAAGATAGTGCTTTCTGAATATGTTCATCGGGGAGCTTCCCAGTTTTGAGGCGATCTTAATGTAGGGGCTTTCCTTAAGCTGAAGTATTTCGCCCCTTATAACTCTGGAAAGGCCCGGCCAGTGGGTCAGGGCAACCGCCGTCGCCGCGCCGCTGGTTCCTCCTCCCAGAGCAAGGCTTATGAGAAGCATAAGCAGTATGTGGGGAAGCCCCATACAGGCGTCGGTGAGCAAACCTGAAACAGCGTCGATTCTCTTTCCTCCCGACGCGCCTAAAACCCCGATGATGAGAGCCATCAGAGCGCTGACAGCGGACGCCGCCATGCCTGTAACTACAGACAGGGAAAGGCCTTTAAGAGTTCTCGAAAGCATATCCCTGCCGAGCCAGTCGGTGCCGAAGATGTGCTCCGCCGACGGAGACAGGTTTTTCGCCCCGAAATCCGTCGCAACCGCCTCTTCACCAGAAAGTGTCCCGAAAACAAGTATGAGAATGATTATAGCAATAGTCGCCGAAACCAGAAGCTTTGCACGTTTTGTCCGTGTCATATCAGGCCTCCCCCTCTCCTCATCCTCGGGTCGATCACCCTGTATATTATGTCCGCCGCAAGATTTGCGCCGAACACCATAAGCGCGGTTACCACCGTAATACCGAGAAGGAGAGGCAGGTCGCCGCCTACCCCGGCGTTCACCGCCGCCTGCCCCAGTCCCGGATACGAGTACACCTGCTCCACCAGCACCGTGCCGCCTATGAGCTCGCCCAGAGAGGCCATATGCAGCGTGACCGCGGGAAGAAGAGCGTGACGGAGAACGTGTCCGAAGAACAGCTTTCTGCCGGACTCGCCCCTCATCCTGGCGTACCTTGCCATATCCGACGAATAAGTCTCTATGACCTTCTCTCTGGTATGCATCGCGACCTGGGCCACGCCGGTCAGTGTTAGCACCAGAACCGGCAGAACAGCGTGTTTCAGACGGTCAGAAAATGTAACCATATCGGATAGCACTCCTGCAGGAATGCTCATCGAGACGGGGAAGATTCCCAGCCATATGGAAAAAATCATAACCGCCAGTATGGCAATCCAGAACGACGGAGTGCCGGAAATCACCACGCAGTAGGTTCTGGCGATTTTGTCCCCCAAAGAACCCGGGCGGCTTCCGGAAAAAGCGCCGATGGCAAAGCCCAGAATCCCCGAAAGCACCCATGCCGTAATCATCACCGGCAGGGACGCCGCCAGCTTCTCTCCTATGATTTCGGAAACTGGCATACGGTAGAGAAGGGACGTTCCCATGTCTCCTTTTATGAAATCCCCCGCCCAGTTAAGATACCGCTCCAAAGCGGGAGTGTCCGTACCCCAGTAGCTCTCCAGTTTTTCAATCTGCTCCGCACTCATGGAACCTAAAGCGTTTGCACCCACGTTGGTGCTTAAAGGATCCATCGGCGAAAGGGCCGAAAGAGCGAAGGCGACCGTGCTGACGACGACTACGAGAACCGCCGCCCTTATTAACTTTTTTGCGGTAAATACACCGAATCTCTTAAATGACATATATTATCCGACACTCCACTTGTCAACATTGTTTAAAAGAGACCATCCGTGACCGTGAGGGTGGATTTTCTGCTCTCCTATATCCACGCCGTCTCTCACATAGTAAAGGTGATCTACGTTGCAGAGCCAAACCCACGGAACGTCTCCGTCCTGGGTGACTCCGGTTTCACCGTCCCACTGGGCTTTCTTCCAGAGCTCCGCCGCTTCGTCCGTATCCGTTGCGGCCATGGCCATATCCATGTACCCGTCCACAGTCTCGTTTGCGTAAGGCGAGTATCTGGCGTAACCCATAGCGGAATTTTCGTCCGTGTGATACATATTGTAAAGCTCCATAGGGGAATGCGCGCCCCAGCCCCACACAAGAGGCGTGGACTGGGCTCTGTCATATGCCGTATCCCAGCCTGCGCTTTCCGTCGTAACCTCTATTCCAAGGTCCTTAAGCTGGGAAGCCACGTTTTCCGCTATGGCCTGACGCACCGAATCTCCCGGGGTGAAAAGCAGGGTGAATTCGGCTCTGACGCCGTCCTTTTCCCTTATGCCGTCGCTGCCCGCCGTCCAGCCTGCATCTTCGAGAAGAGCTTTTGCCTTTTCTGCGTCAAAGGAAACCTCCGACGCATCGCTGTACCACGGCATTTTGTCGCAAAGGCTGTACGCCGGACTTCCGTGGCCGCCTAAAGTCTCTTCTATGAGCTTATCCCTGTCTATTCCGATATTTATGGCCCGGCGTACGTTAACGTCGGAAAGAAATTCGTTTCCGTATACAACACCGTCCTCCTCGGAAGGCTCCGCGGCAGGAAGGTTTATACCTCTGTTATCTATGGATTCCACCGAAACGATGTCGTAGCCGTCTACGGTAACCGAGTCCGCATAGGCAGGGGCGGTGTGAGCGACGTCCACCTGTCCGGCCTTTGCCGCGGCAAGAGCCGCGTCCTCGTCGGCAAACAGCACAGTGACCTTCTTAATCTTAACCTCGCCGCCGTAGTAGTCCGGGTTCGCCTCAAAGATCACCTGCTGGCCTCTGTCCCACTGCTTCATTATGTATCTTCCCGAACCTATGGGATTTTCGCCGTAATCTTCATCGTAGGCGTGCTCGGGAACTATGCCCGTAACGGCCATAGTGTAAGGCCACGGCGAGTAGGGCCGGGTCATGTGTAATTCCACCGTGTACTCTCCCGTCGCAACGGCCTCCTTCAACATTGAAAAATCCGCCACCGAGCTGGAATCCCGGCAGAGATTATAGGTAAAGGCAACGTCTCCCGCTGTAAGGGGCTCGCCGTCCGTAAACTTCACGTCGTCCCTTATGGTAACGGTCCAGGTAAGGCCGTCGTCCGACACTCCGTAGTCCGTCGCCAGATCTCCCGTAAGGTTCATCTCTTCGTCGGTGACTAAAAGGGTGCTCTGAATGAGAGGCTCATGGACGTGTTCTCCCGCTCCCCAGCCAAGTGAAGGTTCAAAGCCTGCTTCAGGCTCGGAGGTTGTCGGCATTGTTACGATTACGGAATCTGCCGCCTTTGTCCCGTCCGTCCCGGCCTGCCCGCCGTCTCCCCCGCCGCATGACACGGTGAAAACCATGACAAAAAGCAGCATTAAAACAGGAACGGCTCTCTTAATCCGTTTCTTCATTTCGCACATATTAAATTCTCCCAAAAGAAAATTTCCCGGAAAGCTCCGCTGCGTGCGGACTGAAATCAGGAAAGGCTTCGTGCCTTAAGGGCTCTCCGCCCGTTTCGATGTAAATGTTTAAGAAAAATGTGAAGGCCTTCAGACCTTCGTAAAGAAAGTGCGGCTTCGTGCCGCGTAACAAAGTGATTATACACCTTTTGGATAGTACTATCAATGAAATTTACACAGGAAGTTTCGAATATTTCATTGTACCATGCGTACCTTTCGGCAGCGCAAATGTAACAGCAGCAGATGTAGCAAACAGGAGAACATGGCGCCTTATGCACCACGCTCTCCGTCTTATTCTCTGTCATTATTTCATTCCGCGGTAGCCGTGCTTTTCTGCGTGGCCAAGCAGATAAAGGAACGCAAAAGCCGGGATACGGATAAGATCTTTTCCACTCCTCGTATTGTGAACGCCAAAATCATCGGCGGTTTTAGTCACCACGATAGATGCCGCAGCCTCACCGCTCAACTCCACAATTGCAGAATTATCCGGAATAGGAGCACCCTCACGATACTTGACTTCAATGAGGATGTTTTTGGAATTGGAGTATTCCACCACAACATCGATTTCCTTCCCCCGCTTGCCTCCGCGATAGTATCCCACCGATGCAGCCTGCTGATAATAAAATGCAGCTACGTGCTTGTAAACAGCGGTCTCCACAACTTTACCCATCTCTACCGGGTCACTCAGCATGGAATCATCCATCAAAACCGCATTGCGTATAGCCGCATCGGCAATATAAATCTTGGGGCTGGCTTTCAGGACTTTTTTTCCTGCCATATTGACAGGCCAGCTCTGATAAATCAGGTTGGCGCTTTCCAAATAGTCGATGTAGTTTTCGACAGTGGGCCTGGAAACACCATTCAGCTCCTTCGCAATAGCTTCGATAGAAACAATCTCAGAAGAAACATTGCATAGATAGAGGAATATTCGCTCCAACTCTGTGGCATTTCGAATCTTATAAAGAGAGGGCAGATCCCGCTTGAGTACTTTGTCCACCACATCCTCCCGCATAACCTGCTGGGCCAGTATGTCATTGTCGGCCAGAGCCAGTTCGGGGAATCCCCCCACTTGCAGATAGCGGTTAAAGTGGTTCTGCACCTTGGAAAGCTGCAGCATGATCCGGGTGCGTTCCTGCTGTGTCTTATGCAGAAGCGGTGTGATCTTCAAATCATCCGGCAGATCGGGGCGATCCACATCCAGCAGTTCACAATATTCATAGAAAGACAGTGTGGGAACCTGGATAGCCGACCACCGCCCGGCGCCGCTCTCCTGGCTCCCCTTGACCAAAACCGGGCTGGCCGATCCGGTAGCCACCACCTTGGTGTCTGGCTGCATGTCGTAGATCGCCTTCAGCCATTTGTCCCAATCCTGCGCGTACTGAATCTCGTCAAAAAAGTAGTAGACATCCTGCTCCGGATAGATGTTTTCGTGATAGCACTCCAGGATCTCATTCATAGCGCTCAGTTTCAGCATGGGATGATCCATGGAGATAAAGACAATCTTCTGAGGCGGTACGCCGTTTTGGAGCAGAGCCTCGATCATCTGGTACTGTATGGTGGTCTTTCCCACGCGCCTTGTACCGGTTAAGACGACTGTGCGCCTGATGTCCGTCTGATTCAAACGCTTCATTGCCTCGTAAAAGGCAAACCGCTTATAGTTTTTGGACAGTTTGGGATTTACGACTCCTGTTTTCCACCAGGGGTTATAGGAAACCAGTACTTTCAACAAGCCTTCCTTGCTGATTATAGCCATACGACCACCTCCTTTTACCATATAGTAGCATTAACCTTCATCTTTGTCAACAATTATTATAAGTATACTTTCAATAATTGCTATCGATGTTGGTAATTGTATTCCCTATAATATACAACTCCGCGGGAGTAGATAAGAGTACATAAATGATACGTCGTACTCCTAAACTCAAGGCATATTGTTTTTCACCCCTGCCAATGATATAATTTCCTTGCATCTTTAAAGTATTTCTTATTTAATATCGACCGGAGTGTAAGACTAAATGTTACCTAAATTCAGCGTCAGAAAACCCTATACCGTATTTGTTGCGGTAATCATCGTAATCATGTTCGGAGTCGTGTCCTTTACCCGGATGGTTCCGGACCTTTTTCCTAAAATCGAGCTTCCCTATGTGGCCGTAATAACCACATACCCGGGCGCGTCGCCTCAGACCGTTGAAAGCGAGGTCACGGCGCCTTTGGAACAGCAGCTTTCCACCCTTGAAAATCTTAAATCCGTAACTTCCACGTCATCGGGGAGCTCGTCTCTGATTTTCCTCGAATTCGAGCAGAACACGGAGCTTGACACCGTATCCGTGGACATAAGGGACAAGGCGGCTCTCGTATCTGGCTCGTGGGATGAGGCCATATCGAGCCCGGTTATAATGAAGATAAATCCGTCCATGATTCCAGTGAACGTGTCGGCGGTTTCCGTCAAAGGCAGCGACATCAGCGAAACCTCGCGGCTCCTCGACGAAGAGATTCTCAGAAAGCTTGAAGGCACCGACGGAGTCGCTTCGGTAACTTCGGCGGGCATGATAGAAAACTCCGTGAGAATCACCGTTTCAGATGAAAAGGTAAACGCCGTAAACGGGAAGATAACTGGCGCCGTTTCGGGAAGCCTTGCCGATGCCGAAGGCACCATAAACAAGCAGCTTGCCGACGCGGAAAAGAGCCTTGCGGCGTTGGAGGCGGGCAAGGAGCAGATAAAGAATTCTCAGGATACGCTGGCCGAAAACAAAGAGAGCATCACCGGGCTTCTCACCTCTCTGAAAACCCTCACCACCTCTAAAGAAGGCCTTGAGGCCGCAAACAGCGCAATCTACGATTCAATAGCGGCGGCAATGCCCGGGGCTTCCGAGGAGGCCATAGAGGCGGCAGCTATGAAAAACGAAACCTATGCCGAAAACGCCGCTTCCATCGCAAAGGCCGAAAGCGCAATATCAGCCGTACTCGATCAGGTAAAGCCCATGAGCTCAGTCTTTGAGGGCCTTGGAATAGACGTAACCACGCTGGGAACTCTTGACGGCGTGACAAAGGCTGAAGAAACCTTAAATGTCTCCCTTCAGAAGCAGGAGAACAGTCTCAACAACGCCATGGCTGAGGCGGCGGGAAGCGAGGCCCTTCTGAAGGCTGCAAACATGCAGCTTGAAAGCTCCCTTGCCCAGCTCGGTTCTCAGGGCGCTTCGGCGGCGGAAAGCGCCTCTTCGGTATCGTCCTACCTTACCGTCTCCGGAATTTCCCAGCTCATCACTGCTCAGAATTTCCAGATGCCGGCGGGCTACGTCTCCGATGACGGAAAGGACGTGCTGGTCACCGTAGGCGATAAGCTTGACTCGGTGGACGCCCTTGAAAATCTGGTCATACTCAACATGGGCATAGACGGAGTGGATCCGGTGAAACTTTCCGACGTTGCCGACATAGAATACATAACGACGGGTACCGACAACTACGCCAAAATAAACGACGAGGACGGCATCATGCTGGTTTTCAGCAAACAGTCTGACTACGCCACGGCGGAGGTTTCGGAGAACATAAAGGCCCGTTTTGACGAGCTTGAAAAAGAATACGACGGGCTGTCCTTTTCCGTGCTCTCCGATCAGGGCGACTACATCGACATGGCCATTTCGTCGGTTTTAAACAGCCTCGTTACAGGAGGAATCCTCGCAATCATCGTGCTCTTCATATTCCTCAGGGATATGAAGCCGACCCTTATAACGGCGGTCAGCATTCCTATAAGCATAACCTTTGCCATAGTTTTGATGTACTTCTCGGGAATACAGCTTAACATCATATCCCTTGCCGGTCTTTCGGTGGGCATCGGTATGCTGGTGGACAACTCCATCGTCGTAATAGAAAACATATACAGATTGAGGAGCCACGGCTGCTCCAGGAAAGAAGCCGCCATCAAAGGAGCCGCAGGCGTTTCGGCGGCCATCACCGCCTCCACCCTTACGACTATTTGCGTGTTTGCGCCTATCGTGTTCGTGGAAGGCCTTACAAAAATCATATTCAAGGACATGGCCTTAACCGTGACATATTCTCTGGTCGCAAGCCTTCTTGTGGCCCTTACGGTGGTTCCGGCCCTGGGTCAGCTGACTTTGAGAAATATACGCGAAAACTCCCTGCTGGGTGAAAACAGCAGATTCATAGCCGGATACAAACGCTTCATGGAGAAGGTTCTTCACAGAAAGGCCGCAGTCATCGGGGTTACCCTGATTCTTCTCGCAGCCACCTGCGCGGGAGCATTGAGCCGCGGGTTCGAGTATATGCCTGCAATGGCTCTTCCGCAGATTTCCGCCACCGTAGAGCTTGACGAAAAAACCGACAGAAAGGACGCTTTCGAATTCTACGACGAGATTGCATCAGCCGTTTCCGAAGTTGACGGCGTGAACACAGTAGCGGCGATGCTATCATCGTCCATGTCCCTTATGGGTACCGGTTCCTCATCGGGCTCCGACTACACCTCCGCCATGTTCTACATACTCATGGACGAGGACAAACTGGACAACGGAAAAGAGGTTGAAGAGATAATCGGCACCCTTTGTGAAGAAGAAGGAGCGGAGAGCACGGCCTCATCTACCATGGATATGAACCAGCTCATGGGCTCGTCGGGCATCACCATAAACGTGACGGCAGACGACCTTGACGACCTGAGAGACGCAGCCGTCTCCATTCAGGACGAGCTTTCGACCATAGAGGGTCTCTCCGATATCTCCGACGTAAACGAAGATTCCACGGATCAGATTATCGTGACCGTGAACCGCGACAAAGCCATGGCCTCGGGACTTACGGTGGCTCAGGTGTACTCTGCCATAAGCGAGAAGCTTTCAGACGGAGCGGCCGCAACGTCAATCACCTATAACGGAAAGGATACGGACGTAACGGTTACCGCAAAAGATGAAGCCCTTACAGCGGACACCCTTTCAGACCTTGCCATAGACTCCGCACAGAGCTCCGGTGATTCCGTGAAGCTTTCGGACATAGCGTCTGTCGAAAGGTCCAGAACTCTCGATACCATATCGCGGCTCAACCAGAACAGAACCCTTACCGTCAGCGCCGCCGTAGACGACGGCTACAACGTGACAAAGCAGACTTCTCTGGCTCAGGACGCCGTAGACGCTCTGGAGCTTCCTGACGGAGTTCAGGTTGAATTTGCAGGCGAAAACGAGCAGATCATGGACGCTCTGCAGCAGCTCCTGCTCATGCTGATTCTGGCTGTCGCACTCATATATCTGGTTATGGTGGCTCAGTTCCAGTCCCTGCTTTCGCCGTTTATCGTGATGTTCACCGTGCCTCTTGCGGTGACAGGAGCCATGGCGGCCCTTCTCATTACGGGAAACACGGTCAGCGTGGTAGCCATGGTCGGAATAATCATGCTCATGGGCGTAATCGTAAACAACGCCATAGTTCTCATAGACTACATAAACCAGCGCCGTGCCGAAGGCGTTCCTAAGCGGGAGGCCATCATCAGCGCCGGAGCCGTAAGAATGCGGCCGGTTCTCATGACAGCCATTACCACCATTCTCGGCCTTTTCCCTATGGCCATCGGTATGGGACAGGGCGCCGAGATGATAAAGCCCGTAGCCATAGTCTGCATCGGCGGACTCATATACGGAACGTTTATGACACTTATTGTTATTCCGGTAATGTATGACATTCTCGGAAAGAAGGATATTCAGGAGTAATCGTTATGAGAGAAGAAGACAAAATATTCGCAGGTTACATGTTCGATCCCAGAAAGCAGGAGCTTAAGGACATAAAGCACCGGGCTCATGAAGCATGCCGCCGTTTTAACTCCATGGACGAGTACGACCCGGAAAGAAGCCGGGTCATCGGAGACATTCTGGGCGGCAAGGGAAGCGTCTACTACTTTCAGGGGCCGGTTCAGATAAACTACGGCTGCCACACTTTCATAGGCGAAAACTTCTTTGCCAACTTCAATCTGACCGTAATGGACGATGCCAGAATTTACATAGGCGACAACGTATGCTTCGGCCCAAACGTCTCCCTTATGGCCACCTCTCACCCCCTCATAGCTCAGGAACGAATGGGCCTTGATGATGAAGGGAAGACCACCATGGCCGAATACGCCGAAGAGATTCACATCGGAAACAACGTGTGGATTGCCTGCAACGCCGTAGTAATAGGCGGCGTTACCATTGGAGACGATGTAGTCATAGGAGCGGGAAGCGTGGTGACAAAGGACATACCTTCGGGATATCTGGCCTACGGAAACCCCTGCAGACCCGTACGCAGGATAACGGAGGCGGATTCCATGAAGCATCTCATACTCCCTGAGGACACGGAACATTTTACGTATAATTTCGGGTAATTAAATATATTGTCATTTTTACATTCATCAAAGGAGGACTTATAAGAATGAAAGTTTACATCAGCGCAGACATCGAAGGATGCACGTTCATCACCGACTGGAAAGAAACGGAACAGGGGGAGGAGGAGTACGCTCAGGGCCGCAAGATTATGACCAACGAGGTAGTTGCCGCCTGCGAAGGCGCTATTGCGGCCGGCGCAACGGAAATCGTCATCAAAGACGCTCACGACAGCGCACTTAACCTCATACCGTACGCTTTTCCGGAAGAGGCAACGCTCATCCGCGGCTGGACCTGCACCCCCGAGTCCATGGTTGCCGGCATCGACGAGACATTTAACGCGGCCGTTTTCATAGGCTACCACAGCGGCGCAGGCTTTGACGGAAACCCTCTGGCCCATACCATGAACACACAGAACAACTACGTGAAAATCAACGGCCGTCCGGCGGCGGAATTTGACCTTAACGCATACACCGCCGCATACTACGATGTTCCCGTTGTATTCGTAAGCGGCGATGAAGAACTGTGCGAACACGCAAAGGAACTGGTTCCGGAGATTACTGCGGTAGGCGTGAAGAAAGGCGTAGGCGAGGCCACGTTCAGCATGAACCTGAACAAAGCCTGCCGCCTGATAAAGGAAGGCGTCGCATCTGCCCTTAAAAACACCGACGCCTGCAAAATAAAGTCACCTGACAAATTCGAGATGGAAATAAGCTTCAAGGATCCGGTGAAAGCCCTTCGCGGCTCCTTCTATCCGGGCGCAAAGCAGCTTGACCCACGCACCGTGACTTACACCGGCAAGGACATACAGGATATGATGACCGCAAGAATGTTTATGCTGTAGGGAAAATAAAGGCATATAATCATAAGCCATCGGGTTTTCAGCTTCGCTTCGACAAAGACGTCTGTTTTCGGCGGTTTTGTCGAAGCTTTTTCGGCTTTTAAGGCTGTATTTACAAGTTCTGCCGAAGTTTCAACGTTAAAAACCTGCATGACTCGCTTGATTTTTCGGCAGATTTCCTTTTCTCGTCAAAAATGTCGAAAAAGCCTTCGACATTTTCCCGGAAAACCCGTTTCATTGTCGAAGACTTCCTTAAATCTTGCCCTGTAACGTTTTTGAAGATAAAACAGAGCCCGCATGCAGACCATCTGCGCGCGGGCTCTTCCAGTTATTTCTTCTGAAGTTTTGTTTCCTTTGCCATGAACATCGGTATCAGGTAGAGTACCGTAACGGCAACCAGCGCAATCATGACGGCTTTGTTGCTGCCGAAGAGGCTGGCCGCGCCTAAGAATATCACGCCTGCAACGTTTCCGGCCCACATGAGAAGTCCCTCGGACGTTCCCTCCGAAGTCGGGAAAGATGCCTCGGCTGCAAATGTCAGCGTAAGCGGGGCGGCTCCCACGATAAATATTCCGTAGAGCAGTGACGCTATGAGCATCATTGTGAAGTTGCCCGCAAAGATGAATATAACGAGGCCCACGGTTCCTATAACGTTGGCGCCGATAGCGTACGGCAGACGGCGCTGGAGTCTGTCTTTGTCGGAAACCATGGATATTATGACGCTTCCGATTATTCCTGAGACGAGAATTACAACTCCCAGAATTCCGACCTGGGTGGAATCGACGGCGTCGCCGCTGAGCTCCCTTAAAATCGGCTCTATCATGGTGAAGAACGTATTGAACACTCCGAACATACAGAAGAACACTATGAGAGCCAGAACAAAATCCTTCTTCTTCATGGCCCCTTTGATGCCGCTCTTGAAGTCGTCGCGGACGGCGTCTTCCTCCGCGCATGGCGGCGTAGGCGGTTTCTCCTTAACAAAAGCCACGAACAGCACTGCGGTAACGATGCCCAGAACGCCGTAAGCGGTAAGCATACCCTTTATTGTCATTCCCGCGTCCAGCATCACCAGAGTCAGCAAAAGTCCCAGGCACATGCCCACGTAGCTGCAGAGAAGTCCCACGCTGTTGGCCGTGGCTCTCTCGTTTTCAGGGAACCATTTGCCCGCAACCAGGCCCGGCGAATTGAGCAGGAACGGCTGAGCCACCGCAAATCCCACCGTCGCGACGAGAACTGCCGTGTAACTGTCTCCGAATACTCCGCGGACGATGGCGCATATTCCCGTAAGCACCACGCCGAAGCCTACGGCTTTTTTGAATCCGTATTTCTCAAAGGCTGCCATTACGGGTATGGACAGGACTATCATTCCCGCCATAAATATGATGGACAAAAGGCTGATGGCATTTTCCCCTTCCTGCGCATCTGTAAAGCCGTAATACTGCCATGCCTGAGTGGTAATTGAAAAGAATGTGGTCCACATAAGCTGAATCACAGCGGTGGACAGCCCGTATATCGCAAGGACTACCCATCGATAGGAATAGACGCGGTAAGCGCCTTCAGAGTCAATATTTTTCATTTCCGACTGCTCTCCTTTCCTTGCTGATCCCAAAAACGCCCCTCCGAGAGTAATTCTACTCCCGTCTTGCGGCGCGGGTCAACAGGTTAGGCACGTCTATTCACAAATTTTTAAGAAATTTAAGTTTATTAGACTATAGTCCAGTTAATTCTGTGTATACAACTTAACGTCTTTAGATTACCTGCCTGCAGTCCTCGCCGCGGCAGTCTCCAAATCTCCGAAATCTCCCAGATCGCGTATGTCCACGGCAGAACAGTCCACATATTCTCCCGTGAAACCCTCTTGCTCTTTAATCGTTGAAGGCAGTTCTCCCGAAAGCTGTTTTTCTATGCTCTCGGCCCGCAGCATGCACACTTCATAGAGGGTGTCTGCCGCAAGGCGAAAATCTTCGCGGGAACAGAAGGCTGTAGGATCACTTTCCACGTGAGGGGCTATCAGGGATTCCGCATCCTGTAAAGTCTTCTCGAACTCGCCGCTGAAAAAGTATTCTGATAGGAACCGTCTGAACAGCTCGTGGTATCGCCGAAAATATTTATCGTTCTTCATCAGGTTGTGGTAGAGCGGTCTGTTAAGCATCACATCACCTTCAGCAGGCGTGTCCACGGGCCAGTTTATGAGAACCTCCGTGTCCCTTATCGGTTCGGACATTCCGAAGGCATAGGTTCCGAAAGCCAGATTGTAGTCCCACGGCAGAATGGTCAGAATTCCGTCTTTTTCATAGAGAAAATAGTTGTGACCCGTATGCCCCGCATAGCTGTCCCAGTTCATGACAAATACCGATACAACGAAATACCGCAGTGTCTGTTCTGTATCCACGGCTCTTTCGATATTCTCACCGGAATCGAGGATCTCAAGAGCCTTGATGACTCTCATTCTGTCGCCCTTATCTGTTTTGAACTTTGCGTTTTCGAATATGCCCGGATACAGCTTCTCATCGGCTCCAAGATATTTTAAGGCTATATCTCCGTTTTCATCTTCCAAAGACCTGTAGTCAGGCTTGTACAGCTGTCCGTGATTTCTTCCGAAATTTCTCCGGACAAAGGCCTCCTCAGGCTCCTCCACAGCGAGAAACAGCCCCCACGGTTCCCCGTTTACGAAAACGTCTGTGAAGCTGCAGAGAGGCGAGGCCACGCCCATGAAATCCATCATATCGTAGGCCATGTATGTCTTAAGGTAGCTGTTGTCCTGAAACGAAGCATCCAGAGAGAATTTGTCCAGTCCGTAGTAATTTCCTCCGTCCGTAAAATGGTCGAACTCCAGTTTCAGGCTGTATCTCGAGAGGCCGTATTCCTCCGTAAGACTTAGAGAATTATTGCCCTTGGCTCTGAGTCCCACATTCTCGAACCTTTCCCCGTCTATTTCAACGGCGCAGCTTATATATTCCTCCTCCGGAGCCTCTTTGAGAAATTCTTCCCAATCGTCGCAGAGAATGTTTACGGTGTGAACCCTGCTGTCGTCAAAAAGCCTGTAGGAGTATCCCGGATTTTCTGACGCCCGCTGGATTCCCATGTCTTCCCCGAAATAAAGGACAACCGTTATCAGAACTGCCGCTGCCGCCGCACATATGCAGATTTTGTCGATGTGTCTGTGTTTTATCAATTTACATCACCTGCGCCTGCAGAAGTCGTTAAACCATGTAATCTCCGTTGTACGACACCAGAACCACCCGTGATACTCCGTCTGTTTTCTGAAGCTTATTCACGAAGGAGCTGTCGTCGTCAATCAGCCTGACCTCATAGTTAAGCTCTATGATTCCGTCAGACACGCTTTTGCTCTTCAGGTTCATCTTCTTCACCCGTTTTTTTACATATTCTTTGGTCTCCGTCTCCCTTCTCTCGTCCTCACAGTGGATTATGAGAATGTACGGGGTGTCCGGGGTTTTTTTCGATGCGAACAAAAGCAGCACGATTCCTATGAAAATGCTTCCAAAAACCGCAAGGGGGATGAGCCCTGCAGCCAGCACTATTCCCACCGCTATGCTCCAGAAGAGAAACAGTATGTCCACCGGTTCTTTTATTGCAGCGCGAAACCTCACTATGGAAAGAGCTCCAACCATACCGAGGGACAGAACCACATTACTTGCTACAGTCATAATAAGCATGGTCGTTATGAGAGCAAGTCCTATCAGCGTCACGCCAAATCCTGGAGAATACATTACGCCGCTGTATGTTTTCCTGTAGATAAAGAAAATGTAAAGACCCAGAAGAAATGCCAGGGCAAGCGCCGTTACCATATCAAGCATCAATACGGCAGTCATATTCTCCATAAATCCCGATTTAAATATGTCGCGAAAGGTCATACCGGCCCTCCTCCTTAATTTTTAATCAAACCGCCTGCAAAGGGCGTACTTCGAACATGCAGATGCTCTTCTTCCCGGAACCTGAACCGCCATTGCTGCTATTTCCGGAAGAAATCTGTCATATTTCACTTCCAGCACCGTTATACCATCCATCACCGGCATTCTGAATACGTCTGGATTCAGAAAGTCCGTCGAGCCCAGACTTGTTCTCACATCTCTGTCCAGCGTGATTCTCACGTTCCCCGGCGCATATACAAAAGCCTCCCGGCTGTATGAGACAACCGTCTTTGGCGCCAGTCCTTCACCGTTCATCTTCGAGTAGAGTTCTTCCAGAAGATGCTTTCCGCTGTCAAGCATGAAGCTTATATCTCCTGACAGTATTCTCTCCGCTTCATCCGGTCTAAGGACAACGCTCAGCTTTTCCGAAAGCCCGTTTATCTTCGATTTCTTTTCCAGTTTTATAAACGTCGGATTGTCCCCATAGTACCTGATTCTGAACTTCTCTCTTCTGCTGATTCCGCTTAGCTTATCCCGGAGCGCATCGTCGTAGGGTGTGTCAAAATACAGACTGGTAACACGGTAACTGCCGTCCGTTCCGCAATGGCTGTCTCTTTCAAAGAGTTTTCTCAACCTTTGGGAAAGCACCAGATCTTCCCTCAGGTTGATCCGGTGCTTAAGTTCATGTCTCAGTTTCGTGCTGTTATTATTGTTAGTTGTCATATCCGGAATCTCCGTTGTCGTATCCGGAGTCGCCATCGTCATAACCGGTGTTGCCGTCGTCATAGCCTGTGTTGCCGTAGCCGGAATTATTGTATCCGGAATCTCCGTTGTCATATCCGGAGTCGCCTCCGCCATGATTGGAGCTGACTCCGCCGGATGCAGAATTACCGCTGTTATAGTCGGTGTAGTGGTAGTCGGTTACGCCATCGTTATTCGGGCCGTAATCGGTGTTATTGTAGTCGGTTACGCCATCATTTCCCGGGCCATAATCCGTATCCTGATACGCGGCTCCGCCCGTTCCTCCCGATGTTGCCGGTTTCTGAGCGGAAGATGAAGAAGCGGCTGATCCTGCTGAAGATGAAGGGGTCTTAATCTTTTCATGCTGCGCCTTTATAACCTTTCCGGTCACCGCATGTACATCATATTCGTACTCCACCCCTCCTGCCTTGAACTCAAGCTCAAACACAGGGGTTCCATCGTCATGATCAAATTCCTTATCTTCGAAAACTGCGTCTTTAGCGCTTACACCTGCCTGAGCAAGGGCTATTTCCTGCGCCTTGGCAAGAGTGATATATCTCGAAGGCTGCCCCTCTTTTGCATAAGACTGATCGTAATCGTCATCGTCGATAGTTACTATTCCTGATCCGAGCTTGAGATTCTTCACGGCTTCCCTGGTGCTGTCACTTATCACTGTGAGAAAATCCTCGCTCGGCATAATCGAACCCGGCTCCAGCTGGATGACTATGTTCTTCTCGTGTCCATCGATATCGTCTACAAAATATCCGGCCTCGTTAATCTCCGCAATCAGTTCGGCCAGAACGGTTCTGCATTCTTTCCCTATGTAGTCCGGATATGCCTCTACTATAGCCTTTCCATCGTCATTCGCTCCAGTTATTCCTGTAACCAGTCCGTCTTTGTCATATTCAATTTTAATTTCAGGATTTACGCTTAATGTGATAACTCCCGTTTCGTTTACTTCAGGCACTTCGCTCTGTGCAGTTCCGCCGCATCCTGTCAGAAGAACCATAGCCGCTATAGCCAGGGAAGATACCGCTGTTAATAGTTTTTTTCTCGTTTTCATGATCAGGGTTCCTTTCTGTTTTTTTCTGTAGTTTTGCCTTGTACATATAGATTACGTAAAGCTCTTTCGAAAAACGGGGTTGCCGTTGTTTTTTTAGTCATCGTTATCGTACCCGCTATTTTCCGAGTCATCATAATCACTGTTTCTCGAGTCATCATCATATCCGCTGTTTCCTTGAGAGGTGTATCCGGAATTGCCATATCCCGAATCTCCCGACGGCTTAGGAGTCACCGGTGTTGTCGGCTTCGTCTGAGTCTGAGGCTTCGTCTGGGTCTGCGGCTGCGACTGTGACTGAGGCTGAGGCTGCGGTTCCTTCCGCTGAGTCTCAGGTTCAGTCTCAGGTTCCGAATCCTGTTTCTCCACATCTGAATATTTTACAACCTCTATATTTACTGTAATCACATTTTCCAGATGGTGGCTGACCTCGTTTCTCATCTCGGTTCCATATTCTCTGAACAAAGCTTCTTCCGGAGCATCTATAGAGAATGACACTGTTCCCCCTTCAGACAGAAATCCCATGTCTATCGCCTTGTCCACCAGATCGTCGGCTACTTCGGTTTTTTCTTTCCCGCGGTAATCGTAACCTTCTATGAGGATATCTCCGTCTTCATTTTCGCCGTCCAGACCTACCACATTCCCACTGTGGTTAAGGTCTATGCTGACGGACGGGTTTATGTTCATATATATGGTAGAGTACGTGCTCATGTAGTCGTTATAGTAATTTATACCGAATACCGCTATAAAGCAGGCTGCTACGGCTGCTGCACCGCTTATAATCCACTTCCCTGTCTTCCTGCGAATCTTATCTTCCATAAGTCGTGGATTATTCACCCTTTGTCCCACCTGATATCCGGGATTTACAGCCTTCAGGAAGCGTCCCTCTTCATCCAGCAGAACCGCGCAGCCAGGGCGGCACTCCATTACCAGATATTTCATTTTGCACTCACCCCCTCAGCCATATGTCTCAGATGACCTCTTATTATCTCAAATCCGTTAGTATAAATCAGCATGAGGGCCACCATATACTTTCTGTGTCTTTCAAGAGTTTTTTTCTCAACGCCGCTCCCTGCCGCCAGACTGCTTATGGGCAGCTTCCTCGAAGCGAGAAAATCCTTCATGATTTCATGATTATCTATGGCGTACTTAAGGGCCCTTTTACAGGCGTTAAGAGTTCTGTCCTGCTTCGGGCAGTTTTCCGCAACATCGGTAAGGCTTACGCCGAACTTTGCCATCTCAGCCGTAAGTTCCTCTATTTCTTTTCGAGTCGCCTCTCTCGTCACCACTTCGTCCTGATAGTCCCGTTCGTCGGCAATTGTTTCTCCAATGGTGCCTCCTTCGTCGTCAGAAGGAGTATCCAGTGATATTACGGTTTTATGCCTCTGCTCTTTTCTGCTAAAATCTATAAGCCTGCTTTTTATAATCATTGCCGCAAATTTCAGGAAAGCTCCTCTGTCTGCAGAATATGACACTATCGCCTCATGAAAGGCAATCATGGCTATGCTCAGCTCATCGTCTTCTCCTTCCACAGGAGGTCTGCCCATGAATCGCGCCGTTTCGGATTTTATAAAGGGCATATATTCTCTTATAAGACTGTCCGCAGCTGCTCTGTCTTTTCTGGCAGCATTCACCTGCTCGACTATTCTGTGTTCGTCCTTCATGGCGACGGTCTCCTCTTTACTATAGAATACGTAAGAATTACAGAAAAAGCGGGGTCATCCCCGCTTTTATTCTGTTTATCTACAATATTCATATGTATTCAGAAAACTGTCTATCCCGATTCGGTTAAATTTACGTTAAGTTTTCGTAAAGCCGCAGCCGAGAACAGGCACAGTCCCAGAAGGTCTGCGCTGCCGCCCGTCTCACCCGTCTTTTAAAATGCCGCAAAAAACATATATGGAGGTATCTTGGTAACCTCTACCGTCACTGACAGGTTTTTCGGGTGAATAATGTATGATTCGCTTATCCTCCTCTTGTACATCTTGCTGAACTCGCCGAGTGACGATGCCGAGTAATTGGTCGATGATTTCACCTCAAGCGGCATAATCTTGAAGTTGACTTTGCTGTCATTGGAAAGAAGAAAGTCTATTTCGATGTCGTTTCTGTGCTTATCCCGGTTGTATCTGGTGTAAAAGTACAATTTCTTCCCTTTAGCAATAATCATCTGAGCTATGGCGTTTTCGTAAAGCATGCCCTGATTTATGGAAAGTCTTCCCTCCATAATCTGTTTATACAGATTGTTTTCTGCAAGTTCGTTTTCTCCAAAGGCAAGACTTACGAGAAGTCCGGTATCGCCCATGTAGCATTTTACGGATGAATTTTCCATGTTAAGTGCGAATCCTACGTTCGGATCACTGCACCTGTAGCAGAGATTGCATATCATGGAATCATCCAGCCAGAAGAGCGGCTCGTCATATTTATCGAAGGTTCCGTTTTTGTCTATTTCGCTGAGCACAATCTTTTTTTCATGCTTTGACAGGTATCCCGGTATGTTTTCAAATACCGCCGATACTTTGGAGCTATATCTCTTCGCCGACTTTTTTATATCGTCGCGGTACAGTTCCAGAATGTCTCTCTTCTCAATATCGGCCGCCGCAAAATCTCTGTCGTTTTCCTTATACGCCAGTACAGCCTGAGGCATTCCGCCCACGAGCATATACTCCTTGAAAAGGCGCATCGCCCTGCCGTGAATCGGTCTTTCGAGGGGCACTTTTTTCTCCCAGCAGTCTCTTATATGCTCCAGCAGAATCTCTTCTCCCATGAATTCCGCAAACTCCTCGAAGTCCAGCGGATACATCTTCAATTTCCGCTCCTCCGATGGAATAGTGATGTTCTCCACGCTCTCCCGGATAGATATGAGCGAACCTGTTTCCAGGTAGTCGTAGCGTCCGTCTGCCACGAGGTACTTTACCGCCTCACGTGCCTTGGGAAACTTCTGGATTTCGTCGAATATAATCAGGCTCTCTCTCCGGTAAAGACGCGTATTATATTCCAGCGACAAAGCCTGAAAGAAAATGTCAAGATTGGTGAGATCGTCGAACAGATTCCGCACGTTCTTTGAAGCGAGATTGAAGTCTACCAGAATGTAGGATCTATATTCATTACGTGCAAATTCTTCAGCTATCGTCGACTTTCCGATGCGTCTGGCTCCCTCTATCAGAACAGCCTTCTTTCCCTTGTGCGTATTTTTCCAGCTAAGAAGCTTGTCATATACTTTACGTTTTATAATCATTGAAATCTCACCCTTTCCGCTAATACGCAATTTATATTCTATCAAAAATATAAACAGTGCGCAAGATAAATTTTCAAAAAACGCCAACGATGCGCAATATGATTTTTTCTAAAACGTTCAGCAGTGCGCAAGGTAAGTTCAATTTCAATCCGCAGCCCGAAGATGGAAGCGGTTTTCTTTATGTGTTATAATTGGCTTGAATAGTGCGATAAGGTGTGGTATACCTGCGGAGTGATTACGCTTCCACTCACAATCATACTCATGCTTTTGGTAATCAACAGGAATATAAACTGTGTCGGCATTGGAGGCTTAATTATCTTAGGCGTGCAGCTTATACTTCTAATCGGATCTATTTTTCCGACAGAAATAGCCTTGAGAAAGACTTTTGATAAAAACGGGGAAAGAAGATAATATTAATTAATGCAGTTATGAAGCTGTGGTATCACTCAAATCTGCCCTGCAAGAAGGCAGATATTTGAAGGAGAGGTGTTATGAAAAATATAATTACTATTCAGCACACACAGTCTGTTCATCACACTAATGGTATGGTTGGCTCATGGACGGATTGGGATTTATCAGGCTTTGGGATTAAGCAAGCAAGTAATATAGGCCGGAACTTATCAAAAGAACTGAAAGGTAAAAATTTCGTGATGTATTCTTCCGACTTATTAAGAGCAAAACATACGGCAGAAATTGTTGGAAGTTATTTGGGAATTGATCCAATTCTGCGGACAGAATTACGAGAAAGAAATTTAGGAAAATGTGTTGGTAAATCGGTTCAATGGCTTCGTGACCATATTGAAGTTCAAGAAAATACTATAGATGATAGAATGTTTTCCGATGCTGAAAGCCGAAGAGATGAATGGAATAGGCTGTTTCCGTTCTTTAATGAAATTATGATGAATAAAGATGAAAAAATAATTATTGTATCACATGGCGATTTATTAGGTGTTTTCAATGCGATGTTTCTTAAATTGACTGTTGAAGCGCTGAATTCTATAGATATGTCAGGCCGCCCCGGAGGAGTATCTTTCATGTCTGAGAACGAAAATGGCAAACGTTTTATGAAGCGAATGAGTGATTTATCATATATTTAATTATTCCTATACATGGCGTAATTGGATATGGGATTGGCTATTTGAAATTATGTAAGCATTGCAGGAGGAGTTATCCTCGAGTGCAGCTTATACTCATGCCTCGGCAAACAGGGTTTGCCATTTACATGCCTGCACAGCTTCTATGGAAAACTGAGTTTGCCATTTCACTGCTTACCACAGCTTCTGTGGCAAACTTTTAGCCGTTATACGCCTTAAAAACCACTGCGATATGTAATTTCTCGTTTAATTTCGGCCTTAGTCTACAGTCAGCAGCCTGTATATCGAAGATTTTGGGGTTCTCTTCATGAAAAGTTTGCCTACAAACCTAAGCGCATCATGATTTTTGGCAAACTTTTTTGCCAGAGGGTTTTAGAAAAACGCTTTTTGGCAAACTCAATGAACTCAGCCACGCCCTGACGCAAACAGGCACAGTCCGAGAAGGTCTGCGCTGCCGCCCGGGCTTATGTTTTTCTCTATGCACCCTTTGTCGAGGTCTGCAAGGGCCTCTCTTACGTCAAAGCCTGCAGCCCCGGATTTTTTCAAAATGCCGGCAGCTTCGGATTTAAGCCACTTTGCCGCCTCAGTGCCGCCCCGGGCGATGACGTTGGTGTCTTCCGCTTCGGCGATTATTGCGGCCAAAGCCTTCAGCGCGGCGGCTTCCGCGTCGCCTGCTGCAAGCTCCGCCTTTAAAACGACCAGACCCGTATCAAAAACCGTCGAATAACCTGCCGCCGCTTCGCCTCTGATGCCGCTGATTCCGTATTCGTTCTTTACGCGGCTTCCGGCAGTATGCGTGCTGACGGTTTTGGCGGACAGAATTTTACCGAGATGCAAAACGTTTTCTCTGAAACTGCTCCCCGGGGTATTACTCGACTCAGCACCCCGGCTCACCTCTGCGGCCTCGCTCATTCCGGCGGCGCAGGCGAAAATGCCCATGGAGAAAATAGCGCCTTTGTGGGTGTTTATTCCGCCCGTTGCGGCGAACATGGTCTTTTCAGCCTCTTTGCCGAGGCTGACAAGGCTGTCCGTTATGCTTTCATCTCCCGTCAGGCCCAGATATATTCCCGCATATGCGCAGTCCGTGAAGTAGCCGCGGAGCGACTCGGCGCTCTTTATGAAAGTGCTTTCGTCCATATCCCTGTGGGCTCCCGAGTTGAACCTGTCCACGAGGCCCGGCTTCGGGCCGACGTGGACTTCCGCAAGAAGAGAATCTACCGCCTGCCCGGAAATCCGGCGCGCCGTCTCATCTGCCCGGGCCGATGCCATTATCTCTATCTGCTTTTCGAGCACCTCTTCGGTGGAATGGGCTCTGCTCCGCCCGCATATAAACACTGGTTTACCGCAAAGTATGCATGTGCGGCCGGTCGCGCCCAAATCCGTTCTCGAGACTTTTGCGCCGTCAGGTCTTATCACATCTATATCGAAAATCCTCCCAAGCGGGTGAAGCTCCTCTGTTTCGGCGGTTATGAGCTTTACTCTTTCGGGTTCTGCATACGCAATCGCCGTGTACTCGCAGCCTGCAATTCCCTCCGTAATTTCTACTTTTCCGGTTTCAATTCCGGCTGCCGCAAGGGATTCGGCAATTACCTCAACGCCCCTGTCAAATGCCCACGAAAACAGGGAGCAGCTTTTGACTGCTCCCGCGATGTTTAATGTAAAGCTGATGAGTGAAAACGCTTCCGGCTTTTGCGAGCCTGCAAACTGCCGCAGGCTGCCGGACTGCTGCGGGCCGCTAAACTGCCGCCAACTTCCGGACTGCTGCGACTCATCTAACTGCTGCAACGCTGTGGACTGCCGCCGCTCCGACTCGATGAAAGCCTGCTGCCTCTCGGCTCTCGCTTCTCTGGCGTCCAGTATTTCGGAAAGAGCGGCGCATCTGCCTTCGTCGTACATTTTTCCTATCCCGTCCGCTGCGGCCTTTGTCAGCGCCTTTAAAGCCTTTTCTCTCATTTAAAACTTTTCCTTTATCAAAGATTTTGTCACGTCCGGAACAAGAGCAAGAGCCTCGCCGGTTTTTCCCGAAGCAAGAAGCCGGCGCACTCTCGACGCGCTTATGGCCTTGCCGTCGCCGTCCGTTACTCTTTCAAGCTCGGTAACCTTCACTCCGTATTCAGGCAGAATCCTCTTCATGGCCTCGTTGTATGCGGCGGTCACAGGAGAAAAGGGCTCCGTTCCCACGAACCGCACGTCTATTCCCAGAGGCCCCGCCAGATACTCGCCGAATATCCGAAGATCCAGCTCGCAGCTGATATCGTCCGCGCGGGTTTTGTCTTTTAGAAAATACGTCGGGAAAACCGCCCGGGAAATCATGTAGTCCCCTGACCTGTGCACGATGACGTTCTCAATGTCGGAAACTCCGGCTTTCACCGTCACATATCTTTCCTCGCTGGTGAAAAGGCTTGCATCTTCGGATACCACAAAAACGTGAAGAATGTCGCATTCCGCCGCCGCTTTTTCTATAAGGTACCTGTGTCCGAGGGTGAAGGGGTTGCAGTTGGCGACTATTGCTCCGGTTCTCTTCGCCGCCTGAAACTCCGAAAACTTCTCCGCAGTTTCGGTCTTTAAATTCTCCACGAACCCGGCGATGCCGCCTTTTTTGTTTTCCATGAAGAGCACGTCCTTTGTCCGAAGTACGGGGTAAAAGGACACACCCGAAAACTGGGCGATGTTTTCCGGCTTCGTGTAGAGAAACAGGTGGGTTATTCCCCGGCGGACGGCTTCATCGGTAATAAGCGATATGACCCTCGCCGTCAGGTTTTCGCCCCGGTGGCTTTGGGCCACGGCAATGCATTTTATCACCTTTCCCGAAAGGGAGCCCGCAGCCGCAGGGGTTCCGTCGTCCTCGCAGAGCATGACGGAATAATCCACGGTGTCGTCGTAATCGAGGCCGGAATCCGAAAGAAAGGATACCAGTTTTTCTCTTTTACGTCCTTTAAAAGGAGCGCCTGTCTCCTCGTAAAGCTGTCCGTAAGCCATTCCTATTCTCCCGCTACCTGATGAATCTCATCGAGAAGTGTTCCGTCCCTGTAGAGAACCTTTGCGATGACCTTGTCTCCCTGCTTTATCGGCTTAGGCACGCCAGTTATTTTCTCACCGATGGCCTTGAGTTCTTTAATGTCGACTACAGGAAGTCCTTTAGCCTTGAGAGCCTCCTCCAGCTGACGGTTTTTCTCTATGGAAGTATTCACTGCGATCCCTCTCTGGGTTACCACCACGTCGACGGTGCTTCCCGGCGTGGATATGCAGTGGCATCTGTCCGTTATAAGCGGAAGTCTTGCCCTTACCAGCGGCGCAAGGATTATTGCAAGCTTTGCCCCTGCAGCCGTATCGCTGTGACCTCCTGAGCCTCCCATGATGTAGCCGTTAGAATCGGTGTGAACGTTTACGTTGAAGTCAGTGTCCACCTGGGTCGCGCCGAGAAGAACCACGTCCAGACTGTCAACAGCGGCGCTTCTTCCGCTTACGCCTGCGTACTGCTCTGCGCTGACCTCCATGTGGCGAGGATCGTTGTTTATGGAATCTATGGCCTTAAGGTCAAAGCACTGAACGTCTATAAGGGACTCAAAGCAGCCTTCGTTCAGCATGTCGACCATGTATCCGGTGATTCCGCCCATGCCGAAGCTGCCTTTGATTCCGCCTGCCAGCATCTTTTCCTTTACGTACTTTGCCGCCGCAAGAGTCGCGCCGCCTGCTCCCGTCTGGAAGGAGAATCCGTCTTTAAGAAGTCCTGAGGCCTCTATTACCTCGGCTGCATACTGGGCGATTCTCAGGCCTACCGGGTCTCTTGTTATCTGGGTGGTTCCCGAAACGATTCCCTTAGGGTCGCCTATTTCGTCAACCTCTACCACGTAGTCCACATAGACCTCCGGAATGGAGAATCCCGGAAGAGGGTAAGGTCTGAGGTTGTCCGTTATTACCACTACCTTGTCTGCGGTCTGGGCATCGGCAAAGGCGTAACCCATGGAGCCGCAGGCGGATTTTCCGTACTTTCCCGTGCAGTTTCCCATGCAGTCTGCGGAAGGAGCCGCCACAAAGGCCACGTCAACGTGGGACGTTCCCTTTATCATGTCGGAAGCTCTGCCGCCGTGAGTTCTGAAAACCGCAGGGTTCTTAAGCATTCCCCTTGAAACGGCTCTGCCCACTTTGGCGCCCATGTATCCGCACTCTATGCCCGTAACGACGCCGTCCTTCATGTAGCCGATGAGGGGCTCGTGGCAGTCGAATATGGAGCTGGCGTTTACGGTTATATTCTTAATTCCTTTTTCTGCGATGACCTCCATCACCATGTTGAGGACTTTGTCGCCGTTTCTCATGTGATGATGAAAGGACACGGTCATGCCGTCTTTGATCCCGCAAAGCTCGACGGCCTCTTTTATAGATGAAATCAACTTGCTCACTGTCTTACGCCTCCAAACATTGCTTCTTCCATTTCAATTACCTGTTTTGCCCTGTTAACTATAGGCGCGTCTATCATCTTGCCCCTGAGAGCGACTACACCTTTGCCCTGGCGCTTGGCCTCCTCGATGGTGTCCATAACCTCGTGGGCGTAGTCTATCTCCTCCTGAGTAGGGCTGAATATCTCGTTTATAGCGGCAACGTGTCCCGGAGAAATCGAGGACTTTCCGGAAAAGCCAAGGCTCTTCGCAAGCTCTGCGTCCTTTCTCAGTCCCTCCATATCGTTTACGTCGGTAAACGGCGTGTCGTACACGTCTATTCCGCAGGCTCTCGCCGCGCAGACCATTCTGCTGCGAGCGTAGAATATCTCGTTCCCTTCCTTCGTGCGCTTGCATCTCAGGTCGGCAGTAAGGTCCTCGCCGCCTAAAAGCATGGCTCTCACTCTCTTGTCCGCTCCCGCTATGGCAAAGGCGTTTTCAACGCCGAGGGCGGTCTCTATGAGAGGAATGATTCCCACCGTTCCCTCGGGAATTCCGTATTCCTTTTCAAGGTCGCCGATGTAATCCGCCACCTGCTTTACGGTTTCCGGTCCGCCCACCTTTGTCGGCATAATCATGGACGGACGGCACTTAACGACTTCTCTCAGGTCCTCCTTCCAGAAGTCGGTGTCCACCGGATTTATTCTCACGATGACCTCGCAGCCCGTATCTCCCATGGTTTCCAGCATGCTTCTCACGAGAATCCTTGCGGAGTCCTTTTCGGCAGGGGATACGGCGTCCTCAAGGTCCAGTATGACGCTGTCGGCTCCCAGTATGTCAAAGTTCATGAGCAGGTTAGGCGAATTTCCCGGAACAAAAAGCATAGTCCTTCTCATTACATTTCACCTCCCGCTCTCTTAAGGGCCGTCTCGACTCTCGCTCTTATGACGCAGTCAACGGCTCCTCTGTCGTTTATGGTGATTTTGGCCTTTGATACCCCCAGGGCATCTGTCACGGCCTTCACCTGACTTATAATCTCGTCCTTAAACTGTTCGTATACCACCGAGGTAAGATCCACCTCAAGCGTGTCAAAAGGCTCAGCCACCACGTAAGCGTCGCTGGATTCCAGCGTTCCCGCAGTGGCAGTCTTTTTAATTTCCATTTTTGACGCCTCCTGTTTATACTAATATACTCTCTCTATCTTATCTATATCCTCGCCGATTTTAGGCGCTTCCTTCTGTCCTACCATGCCTACGACCAGATAGCACTTTCTCACCGGATCGTAAGGTATCTCCTTTATAAGCTTGAAATCCTCGATTTCCCCGGTGCTCTTCACGTGGTTTCTCGGAGCCGCGCAGGTAACGATGTTGTCGCCGATGGTTATGTGGTCGTCGTCGTAGAAGGATATAGGAAGGTTTTCCTCGATAACCGCATTTACCTTCTTCTCCAGCATCTCCAGAGAAACCATAGGCTTTTCCTTGAAGCAGAGGAGGAACCCGTGCTTGATGTCGGCGTGCTCGTAGTTCTTAGGCAGTCCGTGGGACAGGAAGTAGCACGTTATGTCCTCGGCGGAGTGAACCATCTTTCTGTACTTTATGGACTTGCTCACTATGTTGTATATGTCCTGAGGCACGGGGCCAAAGAGGTCAGGTCTGGTTACGATAACCTCTTCACCTATTCCTATGATAAGATCCGCATTGATAGGGCGGTTCTCGCTCTGGGGCGTTTTAAGGAAAGGATATACGAGGTCAAAGTGCTCTACCACCACTCTCTTGCCCTTGTCCAGGGCCGTGGTTATGGCCTCCGCAAGCTTTGGCAGAGGTGTGAAGCCCTGCTCGAACCTTATGTCGATGTGATAGGTGTGAGGGGTCGCAAAGAGTGACATTCCGCTCTTCTTTATCATGGCAAGGGGATCGTCCACCAGCTCCAGAAGGGGCAGCGGCCTTATGTTCACTCCCTCGTCGTCGTTGGTAAGCTCAAGACCCGGAAACATTCCCTTCACCATCATGCTCTTTCCCGAGCCGGCCTCTCCCACTATGCCGATGAGATTGTCCATAGGTCTTAAGTACTGCTGGGCTATCTGCATTCCCAGCTCGCCCATTCTCACGTTGCCTCTCGGCGCAAAATAGATGCTGTACAGATTTCTTATGTATGACATATATTTCTCCTGTTCCGCAGATGCCATAAGAGGCACGCCGTTTTAAACTCCGGCGCGCCCCGTATGCATGGCATATATTTCTTTCTTAGCTTCTCTTAGCCTCGCGGAGTGCTATGATTCTGTTCATTTCATTATACACTATCATGAAGCCTTCATCTACACCCATTCCCGGCTTTGCGAGAATCTGGTCAGGCTGGGTTGCCATTGCGCAGTTTACGCAGACCTGTGCGGAGCTGTCTGTTTCGTTGCAGGTTCCGCCCTGGTATGCGCCGAAACCGTTCTTCTTGCAGTAGAGAACCGCCTCGATAGTGTTGTTTATTCCTCCAAGGTCAGGAGTCTTGATCTGAGCCATGTGTCCCGCCTTGTTGTCACAGAAGTAGATAACGTCCTCCAGGGTGTTGCACCACTCGTCGGCTACCAGCTCCACGTTAATTCCGCGTCTGTCTATTTCCTCTCTCAGACCCTTCAGGCAGAGCATCTGCTTTTCTCTTTCGCCTGCGTCCATAGGTCCTTCGATTCTCAGCTTGAAAGGCTTTGCCGCTTCCTCCAGGGTTGCGATGTAGTCTGCCATAGCCTTGAAGTTTTCGTTACCGAAGGCTTGACCGATGGTTCCGTATACGTCTATGTGCATAACAGGCGCGTAGTCCTCAGTCGGTCTTAAAGCTATGATTCTGTCTCTCAGCCACTCAACGTACTCTCTCAGAATGGAGCCGTCTCTTCCCAGCTTTGTCTCAACGTTGTTGATGAGAGCGTGAGGCAGGATTGCCGCGCCCTTTAAAATCATCTTGTCGGCGTTTTCATATCTGTTGTCGCCGGACTGGGTGAAGATAGGAATCTGCTTTTCGGAAACGCTAGTTCCGTATTCGTCTGCAACAACCTCGCACATAAGTCTCTTAGTAGCCTTTGCAACGGCGTCCAGGATTGCCTGGGAAACTCCGTAGCGGATTGCGGTGTGAAGTCTCTTTCCGTCAACCTCAACTTTCTCCACCTCTTCGGCGAGAGCCTTGAAGTTGTCAGCCTCTCTGCCCTCAAGAACAGGCGCAACATACTTTTCTATTACCGGAATGAAGTTGGAAGCGAGGAAGAGCGGATCTCTTCCGCCTGCTCCGGAGTACTGAACTGCCGCGCAGTCGCCGTACGCCACCTGGCCGTCCTCTAAGATGAGCATTACGGAGATTGACTCTCCGGCCTGTCTTATCTTCTCAAATCCCGGAGTCATTGCCTGTCCCACGTATGCGGCTCCGTCAGCCTTTGCGCCGGCTTTGATCGCCTCCTGATCGTCAAAGAAGAATCCCGTGCGTCCTGCGGAGCACACTACCTTTTCTATTTTCATTTTAAGTTACCTCCTGAAAGTTCTTCGTCCTTAGTCTTATCTGTTTTATATTAGTATCTCGGTCTTCCTACAAGGTGGCCCTTGCTGATTGCGTAAACGTCGTCGATTACCATCTGGAAGGATACTGTTCTGTTTTCAACCTTTGCTCTCTCTTCGAGCTTCTCCTTGTGGAAGTTCTTAAGTTCCTCGGAGAACGGCAGGTTTCCGACCTCGAGTATTCTTACCGCTCCGCTGTTGTCTCTTGCAGGGAGCATAATTCCGGCGTTGCACTTTGCAGGTCCGAACGGAATATCGATTATACCAGCGTTAATTCCGGCAACTGCGCCTGCTGCGATGTCTCCGTACCCAAGCTCGATGCACTTGTCGACGATGCTTCTGGTCTCTTCCTTGATGATTTCCTTTTCGGCTTCAACTCTGGAGCCCTGGAGAGTCTGATCCTTCAGCATATTTGTAACCTGCTTTGTGCAGCGCAGACCCTGACCGTTTGCTTCCTTTGTCGGAACGCCGGCGGCCTCGTGAGGAGTCTTTACGATTACCTTTGTAGCGCTGGAAAGCGCGGCGCAGGCTGCTCCCCATGCAATCATACCGAAAGCCTTTGCCTCGTCGGCAGGGAAGCCTCCCATCCACTGGTGGAATACGGTGGTTACTGTAACGTCCTCGTAGCCGTACTTGATGAGGTATTCCTCGGTCAGCTCCTCAAGGGTTCTTATGGCTGCAACGTCCTGAACCTGGTTACCGAGCTGGCCGTAACCTACGGTGATGTTCTTTACGCCCTGCTCCGCCGCAAGGAGAGCTTCAATGATGGCTACGGAGTGGGAAATACAAGGCGGAACCAGAGTTCCTGTAAGAGGTCCGTAAGGCTCTCTGTTGATGTGAGCTCCCGCTTCCTCGTATATTCCCGTAAGTCTGTCTATGTACTGCCAGTCTCTTATGGTTCTTTCGATAGGAATGTTCTTGGCGTAAGGGATATTGTAGGAGATTCCGCCGCCTTCGTAGGAGGTGAATCCGCCTGCGTAGGTTATCTCGGCCAGAAGTCTTGCGTCAGGAGTGCCGTGTCTTACCTGTACAGGGGATTTTGTCGCCTCGATGACTCTTCTGCATCCTTCAACGCCGTGGTTTACTGCAGGGAATCCATTAAGGTAAGGGTGGAACATGCCGTCTACCATGCTCTCCTTCTCTCTCCTTATACCTTCCGCGCAGTTTTCATACTGGTTCTGTCTGGTGTATGAGTCGATGGTGGAAGGAAGCAAATCGGCTTCGCCTTCGTTTTCCAGGTACTGAAGAAGTTCGATGTGGTTTTCCACAAGGCCTACGCCTGCTCTCGGCTGAACAAGAGTCACCTTTTCTTCCTTTGCCTTCTTCAGCTTGACGGAGAAGTTCTTCGTTTCAGGAAGAGACTTCTGATAGTCGATGCCCTTCTTTATGTCTCTTACGCCCTCGCCTGTTTCCCAGGTCTTAAGGACCTCTTCACGGATACTGTTAAACTCGTCGTCGGTGAGTTTTTTATTCTTTATATCAAGAAACTCCATTTTTTTCTAACTCCTTTTTCATTATTCGTAAGGCCGCGTCCGGGTACTCCGTACTGAGCAGACCCATCGCCGCCAGTATGTACTTTCTGTCAACCAGGAATTCCGCTTCCTTCGGTTTAAGGGAAAACGCGTCTTCCGGCTTCGACAAAGTGTGCTTCAGAATGTCTCCCGTCCGCTTCGTGTGTATGAGAGCGCCTCCCGTAGCAACTACGGTTTTAACGCCTGTAAGGTCCTTTCCCGTCTGCATGTAGCTTATGCCCGTAGGCGTGTAGAAAGGCTCCAGCTTTCCGGCGTGCCTCGTCACGGCAGCCTCTACAGCCATCGATGCCAGGGCGTAGTCCAAAGCGATGAAATCCGGTTCATCGTCTCCCGGAACCTTGTCGGTGTGAACGGAGAGATAATCTATCATTTCCTCGCACTTTCTCTCGGAAAGTCCGGAAAGGTCCGAAATCCTCATTATATCGGACGCCGCCACGATGCCCTTTATGCTGTAGCGCATTCCGATGTCGCCTTCAACGGTTCTCTTCGCGTAGTCCTCTCTGAGGCCTTTGAGCACTGCGGCTCCCGTCTGAGGAAGTCCGTACGACATGGAGTACACGTCCGTGGTGGCTCCTCCGAGGTCGACTCCCACCAGGTCGCCGATTCCTTCTTCCGTTTCTGTTCCCTTTGCGAGAAGCTTCATAGCCTCAAGCATGGCCGCCGGCGTCGGCATGAGTATTCCCTTTATCAGCTCCTCCGCCTGGCTCAGTCCCTTGGCGAGAACTATCTTCTTCAGGAATATGCTCCTGATAAGCTCCTGAACCGGCTCCACGTTGGGGATATTAAGCTTCGGCATTACGTTTTCGCACTTGAATGTCTCAAAGTCTTCAAGTATTTCGGCAACCCGGTCGGTACAGCTTCTGTTTCCCGCAATTATTATCGGAAAGCTTCTGCTCTTAAGCTTTGCAAGCTGGTGGGCGTTGTGGATTATGTTGTCCTTGTTCCCTCCGTCGGTGCCGCCTGTGAGAAGGAGTATGTCGGGATTTATTCCGTCTATCTCCTCTACGTCGCCGTCGGTCAGCTCGTATGAGTATGTCTTTACAACCTTTGCTCCCGCGCCCAGGGACGCCTGCTTTGCCGCCTGCGCCGTAAGCTCTGGAACAAGTCCTATGGCCACCATTCTGAGACCGCCCGCTGCGCTGGAGCAAGCGTACTTTTCGCTGAACTCCAGAGGCCCCGTTTTCTCCTCGAGAATCTTAAGGGCGTTTTTAAGGCCGTCGTTGATATCGGTTTCTATGGTTGTGAAGCTCTGGGCCGTACCTAAGATTTCTTCCTTTTCGATGTCAACTGCCGTAATCTTCGTGTAAGTGCTGCCGAAATCTATAAGTAAAACAGCTTTCATTTTATATCGCCTCCGGAATCCCTACTCTTCGGAGCCCCGGTGATGATGAAGTCTGCCTTTTGCAAGGTCCTTCTTCAGAGCCGCTATGGTAACGGAAGGGTCCGTTCCCGGTCCGAATGCCCTGTCAAATCCCAGAGCCTTGTATCTTTCCTGAATCTCCTTTTCGGGAACCTTTCCTACTACCAGGTTTCCGCCTGCGTACAGGAGTATATCCTTAAGGCCCGCCTCCTCGCACTTTTCTCTCATTCCGGTGCAGTCGATCTCGCCCTGACCGTAGAGAGATGAAACGAGAATTGCGTCGGCTCCGTCCTCAACTGCGGCTCTGATCATTTCCTCCTGAGGAACCATTACCCCCAGGTTGGTCACCTCAAAGCCTGCATCCTGGAGAGCTCTGTTCAGAATGGTGTTTCCAACGGCGTGAACGTCTGCGCCGATTACTCCCAGAATTACTCTTTTCTTTTCTTTTTCCATTGCTTTAAGTTTTTCCTTTCGTATAGCTGTCTATGTTAAAGTTATTTTTTAACCGATTCCAGGTATTCCTTCCTTCCGGACTCATAGAGGTTTCCGCCGTAGCAGTCCATTATTACGAAGAGCGGCATATCCTCCACTTCCAGTCTGCGTATGGCCTCGGCGCCAAGGTCCTCGTAGGCTATGACCTCGGCCTTCTTTATGGAGTTTGCCAGAACGGCTCCGGCTCCTCCGATGGCTCCGAAGTAAACCGCCGTGCACTCCTTCATGGTCTCTCTCACCTCGTCCGAGCGCTTGCCCTTTCCGATCATTCCCTTAAGGCCTTCCCTTATCAGGGCCGGAGCGTAAGCGTCCATGCGGTAGCTGGTGGTAGGGCCTGCCGAGCCTATGGCCTTTCCCGGTTTTGCGGGAGCCGGGCCCACGTAGTATATGACCTGATCCTTCGGGTCAAAAGGCAGCTTCTCTCCCTTTTCCAGAAGCTCGCAAAGTCTCTTATGAGCGGCGTCTCTCGCCGTGTAGATGACTCCGGACAGGAGCACAGTGTCTCCCGTTCTCAGCTCCCTGACTTTTTCTGCAGTAAGAGGCGTAGTTATTCTCTTTTCCATCTTATCCTCCCTCCTACAGTACCGCCGAGCGGTGTCTTGCAACGTGACAGTTTATGTTTACGGCAACCGGAAGTCCTGCGATGTGGGTTGGCATCTTCTCGATGTTTACCGCAAGAGCCGTAGTAGCTCCCCCCACTCCCTGAGGTCCGATTCCCAGCGCGTTTATCTTTTCAAGCATTTCCTCTTCAAGGTCGGCGTAAAGCTTATCCCCGTTTCTGACGTCGGTGCTTCTCATAAGGGCCTTCTTCGCCAGAAGAGCCGCCTTGTCAAAGGTTCCGCCGATTCCCACGCCCACGACTACAGGCGGGCACGGATTAGGTCCTGCGTTTTCCACGGTTTCAAGAATGAATTTCTTCACTCCCTCTATTCCGTCGGACGGCTTCAGCATCTTTATGGCGCTCATGTTTTCGCTTCCGAATCCCTTAGGCGCCACCGTAATCTTAAGCTCGTCTCCCGGAACTATTTCGGTGTAGAGCATTGCAGGCGTGTTGTCTCCCGTGTTCACTCTGTCGAGAGGATCCCTTACCACGGATTTTCTCAGGTATCCGTCAGTGTATCCCTGCCTTACTCCCTCGTCAACGGCCTCTCTCAGATTGCCATTAATGTGTACGTCCTGACCTATCTCCAAAAAAACACAAGCGACTCCCGTATCCTGACAGATTGGAACAAAATCGTTTTCGGCAACTGAAAAATTTTCCTCGATAACTCCGAGGATATTCTTCGCCAGGTCCCACGTTTCCGTCATTCGGCAAGTCGCTATTTTTCCTTTGATATCATCAGGCAGATACGAATTAGCTTCCATGCAAAGTCTTCTGATAACAGAAGTTATATCCTCTGCACTTATCTCTTTCATCGTTATTTTGCCTCCTAAAATATTTCGCCCGCAGGCTTTATCCGGTCGTCCTTAAGCTTTCTGCCGTAGACCGGCCATTTCCTATTATACATAACCGCCCATATATTAAAACCCCTATCCCCGAAAAAGAACATAAAAAGCACAAACCTGCGATAAGTGTTTTTTATTTTATTCCACAGTCCCCGGAAAGTCTCGAAAATCAGACTTTTTTACTCTACCCCAAACCCTTGACATTGTTTTCACACAGTATGAAAAAACAATTTTCAAGGGCGGGTTTTACGCGCCTAACCTATTTCCCACTCTGCCCGGCCAGGCGCAAGTTCTACGCGGCTAACCCATTTCCCGTTGACAGAGGATCCCTGAAAGGGATATAATCTATCTTGTTCCTGTGAGGGAGTAGCAAGCGCCGCAGACGGCGGCGTAGCAAGTCAACATACTGGCTCTGCGTTCTTTGCGCAGCCTGGCTTGTTTTAAATTGCGAGACTCATGTACGGCAAAGGCTGTACGTGAAGTCTCTATTTTTTTAGTAATAAATGCCCGGACTCAGGCAGGGGCTGCCCGCTTTGGCGGACAAAGCCTGCATTTTCCCAGGGCGGAACGGGAGAACCCTATGAGCTTTGACTTTACTTTTATCTTCACCAGCATTTCCTTAGGCGTAGGCCTTGCCATGGACGCATTTTCAGTGTCCCTTGCCAACGGCCTGAACGAGCCCCGCATGAAGGGCGGGCGTATGAGCCTCATTGCCGGCGTTTTTGCGGTATTCCAGTTTCTCATGCCTATGACAGGCTGGTTCTGCGTCAAAACGGCCGCCGACTATTTCGCCTTCCTCCAGAATCTGATCCCGTGGATTTCCCTCATACTTCTCGCGCTTATCGGTGGAAATATGATTCGGGAGGGTATAAAATGTAAACGTGAGCCTGAGGACGCAGAAGTCGAGGCGGTGAGCTTTTCCCTCCTCATACTTCAGGGCATCGCCACATCTATAGACGCCCTGTCCGTAGGTTTCACAATCTCCGGCTACGAAGTTCTGACAGCCCTTGCATCAGCTGCAATCATAGGCGTGGTCACATTCTTCATTTGTTTTGCCGGACTTCTCATCGGCCGCAGATTCGGAACCGGCCTTTCCTACATGGCCCACATCTTCGGCGGATGTATACTGATTATTATAGGTATCGAAATTTTCATCAAGGGAATTTTATAGGAGAAATGAATTATGAAAGTAATGATTGTAAACGGCAGCAGCCACGAAAACGGCACCACAATGGTCGCCATCAACGAGATGATAAAGGTATTTGACGAGGAGGGCGTTGAAACCGAAGTGATTCAGCTCGGAAGCAAGCCTATACCCGACTGCCTTCAGTGCAACTACTGCGTCAAAAACGGCAGATGCGTCTTCGATGACGAGGTAAACGAGTTTGTCGAAAAGGCCGCAGACGCCGACGGCTTCGTCTTCGCCTCGCCCGTGTACTACGCACACCCCAGCGGCAGGCTCTACTCATTCCTCGACAGAGTGTTCTTTTCCAGCAGCTGCGCCGACGGCTCGGCCGCGTTCAGGTTCAAACCGGGCGCAGCAATCGCCGTTGCCCGCCGTGGAGGCACCTCCGCAGCCTTTGACGGCATAAACAAATACTTCGGCATTTCCCAGATGCCCGTAGCCGGCTCCACCTACTGGAATATGGTTCACGGCCTGAGAGCAAACGACGCCCCGAAGGACGAGGAGGGCATGCAGACCATGAGAAACCTGGCAAAGAATATGATCTGGATGATGCGCTGCTTCGAAGCGGGAAAGCAGGCGGGCGTCCCTTATCCTGCTACGGAAACGGGCGCGATGACCAACTTCATTCCAAGGTAGGCGGGAGTCGCGGACAACGATTTATCGTAAATAATAATGGTAATGTCAGCTTCGACAAAGGCCTCTGTTTTCGGCGGTTATGTCGAAGCTTTTTCGGCTTAGGAGGCCGTTTTTTCAGGTTTTGCCGAAGATTCACCGATCAAAACCTGCATAGCCCCTTATATTTTTCGGCAGATTCCGTTTTCCAACCAAAAATGTCGAAAAAGCCTTCGACAACTTGCCGGGAAACCCGTCTCATTGTCGAAGACTTCCTTAAAATCTTATTATTCCATTAGCCCAGCCCTTCGCGCGGCGCAGATTTTGTCGGCTCTGTTTAGAACTCTGCGTTCTTCGGCGTTCTCGGGAACGGAAGCACGTCGCGGATATTGCTCATGCCCGTCAGATACATGATCATGCGCTCAAAGCCCAGTCCGTAACCTGCGTGCTTCACTCCGCCGTAGCGGCGAAGGTCCAGATACCATCCGTACATTTCTTTGTCAAGACCCATCTCGTCCATACGGCTTTCCAGAATATCGAGGCGCTCCTCTCTCTGGCTTCCGCCGATGATCTCGCCGACTCCCGGAACCAGGAGGTCGCAGGCTGCAACGGTCTTTCCGTCGTCGTTGAGCCTCATGTAGAAGGCCTTTATGTCCTTAGGATAATCGGTTACGAAGAGAGGCTTTTTGAATATCTCCTCTGTAAGGTACCTTTCGTGCTCCGTCTGAAGGTCGATTCCCCACTCAACGGGATACTGGAATTCCTTGCCGGACTTTTTCAGGAGCTCAACTGCCTCGGTGTAGGTGACTCTTCCGAAGTCGGAGTTTACGATGTGATCCAGTCTCTCCAGAAGTCCCTTGTCTATGAAACTGTTGAAGAACGCCATCTCTTCAGGGGCGTTTTCTCTCACGTAGGTGATGATGTACTTCACCATTTCCTCGGCCAGCTCCATGTTGTCCTCAAGGTCCGCAAAGGCTATTTCCGGCTCTATCATCCAGAACTCGGACGCGTGTCTTGCGGTGTTGGAATTTTCGGCGCGGAATGTAGGGCCGAAAGTGTATATGTTTCTGAACGCCATGGCAAAGGCCTCGCCCTCCAGCTGTCCGCTTACGGTAAGGCTGGTTTCTTTTCCGAAGAAGTCCTCGGCGTAATCTATCTTTCCGTCTTCAGTCTTTGGCGGATTTTCCATGTCGAGGGTGGTTACCCTGAACATCTCCCCTGCGCCTTCGCAGTCGCTTCCAGTGATAAGCGGGGTGTGCACGTAAACAAAGTGCTTTTCCTGAAAGAATTTATGTATAGCATAGGCTACCAGAGAGCGGACTCTGAACACTGCGGAGAAGGTGTTGCTTCTCGGTCTCAGATGCGCTATCTCTCTGAGAAACTCCATGGAGTGCCTCTTCTTCTGGAGTGGGTAGTCGGCGTCTGCGCCGGCCTCGATGGTCACTTCGCTTGCCTTTATCTCAAAAGGCTGCTTTGCCTCCGGAGTAAGCTCCACCTTTCCCTTTACACAAAGAGCTGCCGAAATGGGCGCCTTTGAGACCACGTCGAAGTTATCTATTTTATCTGCTTCGTAAACTACCTGAACGGATTTGAAAAAGCTGCCGTCATTCAGCTCTATGAACCCGAACTTGTTGGAATTTCTATTAGTTCTGACCCAGCCTCTCACTGTTATTTCCGCATCTGCATATGCGCCGGTGTTCCTGTGTAGCTCTCTGAGCTGTACGTCTTTCATCTTTTTCCTCCTCGTTTTATTTTCTCTGCGCCGGTAAAACTTCCAACCGGAAACTTACGGACGCTTTATACAGTTTACCAATTAAACGGCGTGATTTCAAGCATTATTCCGCCTTCACGGCGTATATTATCCGGTCGCGCCCCGCAAGGTCCTTAAGGCATCTTATGTCGGAATAGCCTCCCGCTTCAGTCAGAAGTTCCCTGACCGCGCTCCCCTGGTCGCATCCGATCTCGAGGAAAAGAATGCCCCGCTTTTTCATGAATTCTCCGGCTTCCCGGGCGATTATCCTGTAAAAGTCGAGACCGTCCTCGCCGCCGTCGAGAGCAGACATGGGTTCGTGGTCTTTGACCTCCGTCTGAAGGGTAGGGATTACGCCCGATTCTATGTAAGGCGGATTGGAAACTATCAGGTCGAATTTCTTCTTTTTAAATCTGCCGTCAAAAGGCGCAAACATATCGCCTTCGGCAAACTTTACGCTCTTTGAGACACCCAGCTTTTCGGCGTTTTTGCGCGCCACCTCAAGGGCGGCTTTGCTCACATCGGAGCAGGTCACGTTCACCTTTACCCCGTCGAGAAGCTTTGCGAGAGATACGCCTATGGCCCCGCTTCCCGCGCACAGATCCAGTATGTCCCACTCCCGGCGGCCCGTCCCCTCGAGACTTTCGCCTCTCAAAGCTCCGTCCTTTATTACCGAGATAACGTCCTCAACCATGGTCTCCGTGTCCTGACGGGGTATGAGCACGCTTTCGTTCACGTCAAACTCCAGCCCCATGAACTCCTGAGTTCCGGTTATGTACTGAAGCGGCTTTCCCGACGCCCGCTCGTCGATGAGACGGAAGTATTCGTCGCACTGACCGTCCTGTAATATATTCTGATACATGATGAAGAGCCGGCCTGTGGTGATTCCGGTCATAAAACAGTACAGAAGCTTGCTGTCCAGGGCAGCATCCGAAACTCCTGCATCCTGCAGTCGCCTTTGTCCGATATTAAGAATTTCTTTAACTGAAAGACTCATTTTCTGTCTCCTACGATATGTTCTTCTATTAAATTTGCGTTGAGATCGCAGATTCCTTCGATGAAGGGAGCGTCTTCGTCCACCAGGACCGCTTTCATGGATGCAATGGCAACCTCCAGCTGTTCGTCGGTAGGCTCGTTTGTGGTTATCTTCTGAAGCCAGAGCCCCGGCACGCTCAAAATTCTCACCAGCCAGCTGTCGCTTCTTCCCGCCCACCTTAAAAGCTCATAGGAAAGTCCCGCCACTACGGGAATCAGAAGAATCCTCGACAAAAGGCGCACCGCCAGATTCGGCCATCCGAGAAGAGAAAACAGTATCAGGCTGATAACCATTACAAACATCAGAAAGCTGGTTCCGCATCTCGGGTGGAGGGTGTAGAACTGCCGGGCGTTTTCCGGAGTGAGTTCAAGTCCCTTTTCAAAGCAGTGTATGGTCTTATGCTCGGCTCCGTGGTACTGGAACGTGACTTTTATGTCATCCATCCTGCTGATTGCCCAGATGTAAAGGACAAAGAGGAGCATACGGAAGATTCCCTCCGCCAGATTCAGAACGATGTGATTATCAGTAATTGCTCCGAGCAGGCTGACGGCCGCAGTAGGAAGCAGGATAAACATGCCTATGCTCACTATGAGCGCCACCACGACGGCGACGTACATGAAGAAATTCCATACGGCCTTCTCTCCGAACTTTTCCTCCATCCAGAGCTCAAACTTTCCCTTTTCTTCTTCCTCGTCGTCCGCATCCGCAATAACGTCGGCGGAGTACATAATAGTGGACATACCGGTTACAAGGGAATCAAAGAACACGAAGACTCCTCTCAGAATGGGTATCTTCCTC
The DNA here is from genome assembly GCA_019113145.1 of Candidatus Avanaerovorax faecigallinarum. GTDB lineage: Bacteria > Bacillota > Clostridia > Peptostreptococcales > Anaerovoracaceae > Avanaerovorax > Avanaerovorax faecigallinarum. The sequence continues at coordinate 44,602 of DXHZ01000093.1, read as the reverse complement.
AGTTTATTCGATTTCTTAAGAGGCGTGGTTCTTATGTGAAGTCTGCCGTCAGGCCGTCTTATGGTCACCGCAAGCCTGTCCGGCCCCTTCATCATGACACCGTCCAGAACCGCCTGCCCTCCGATGGATGTAGGGCAGGCGTCCTTCAAAAATATTTTGCTGAAATCCATTAGTTCTTAAACACTTTCTTTATAATCTCTATGAAATCTCTGTTTGTTCTGGTGTGAGCCAGATTGTCTATGATAGCTTCAGCAGCGTCCTGATTGGACGATCCTGAGAGAGCCTTTCTCATGAGCCAGATTGCTTCCATCTCGTCCTGATTCATCAGGAGATCTTCTCTTCTCGTGCCGGACTTGTTGAGGTCGATGGCAGGGAAGATTCTCTTTTCGGAAAGCCTTCTGTCAAGGTGAAGCTCCATATTACCCGTACCCTTGAACTCCTCAAATATAACGTCGTCCATGCGGCTTCCCGTCTCGACGAGAGCCGTTGCGAGGATGGTCACACTTCCGCCTTCCTCCAGATTTCTCGCCGCGCCGAAGAACTTCTTCGGCTTATGGAGAGCTCCCGGGTCAAGCCCGCCGGAAAGGGTCCTCCCCGACGCAGGAACCACCAGATTGTATGCTCTTGCAAGGCGGGTAATGCTGTCCAGGAGAATTACCACGTCTCTGCCATGCTCGGCCAGTCTCTGCGCTCTCGCAAGAACCATCTCCGCCACTTTCACGTGATGAGACGGCATTTCGTCAAATGTCGAGTATATGACCTCTCCTCCGTGGAGGGATCTCTTCATATCCGTTACCTCTTCCGGTCTCTCGTCCACCAGAAGAACTATTATCTCAAGCTCCGGGTGATTTTTCTCGATGCTGTTGGCAATATTCTTCAGAAGGGTGGTTTTTCCGGCCTTTGGCGGCGCTACTATGAGTCCGCGCTGGCCCTTTCCGATAGGCGCTATCAGATCGATGAGCCTGGTAGAAAGGTCCTGTGGCGAATTTTCCAGAGTTATTCTCTCGTTAGGGAATATCGGCGTAAGCTTGTCAAAATCAGGCCTTCTCATGGCCACTCCCGGTTCGTCGTCGTTTACGGTGAGCACGTAGAGCAAAGCCCCGAATTTCTCCCCTTCGTTAGGCAGCCTGGATATACCCTTTATCTTGTCTCCGGTCTTTAAATTGAACCTTCGTATCTGAGTAGGCGAAACGTACACGTCCTCCTTGCTCGTCAGGAAGTTGTTGAACCTGAGGAACCCAAATCCCCCGTCGGCCATATCGAGGATTCCCTCTACCTCGGGGCGCTCCCTCTCGTCACGCTTTCTCTCCCTGTGCTCATGCCGCTCCAAAGCCTGCTCATCACCGGCGTTTTCTGCGGCCTCGACCTCGCCGACATCATCTGACGCTTCGGCTCTGCCGCAGTTCTCTGACGCTTCGGCCCTGCCGGCTTTGCCCGCGGCCCCGGCCTCCGGCATCGCTGCCTCCTGCATTTCGCGCGCCTTTGCGCTTTCCGTCTCTTCCGGCGCATCGCACGCCTTTGCGGTCTTTGTCTTTTCCTTTTTCTCCATATTCTCCATATCCTCGCGTTTCTCGTTTATCGCAGGTTTTTGATTTCGCTGATGACTTCAAATCTACCGGGACAAAACATTTTAAGACACAGTTATAAAAAACAAGATATATTACAAAATCGGGATTTTTCCAATCCCGCCGTAAAAATATGCGTTCATTCCTCTGCAGCATCTGTAACCGACATGCTACCGTTTCATTATACCATCTGCGCCGCCTTTCGACAATCGAAAGAGTATCACCGGAACTCACAACTTTTTCAAGGGAGTTTTTTGGGAAAACTGCAACTTTTTCAAGGGAGTTTTTGCGTGTGAGTTGCTCGCGTGGGTTCGAGCTGGCGGGTTCACACGGGCGAGTTCGACTTTTAAAGCGAAATTTGAATATCAGTAAATTATGACCTCTCAACAGAGGTTACAGTGTTTTAATAAAATCCTCCAAAAGCCTTGAAAATAAAGGATTTATCGCAATGTGTTCTCCTTATCTCTTTATACGGTTACACACAAGTTTACTCTTTCCCTCCTTGCTCATAAGGGCAAATGCAAGGGCAACAAAATCTCATAACAAGATATAACAGAGTGTGGCAATCGGAGAACTGTGATGTATGTGCGAATATATTATAACGGAGGATTTTTCAATGGACAAGTATATTTACGATGATAAAAATGGTCTATGGTATGAACTGCAAGGAGATTATTATATTCCTTGTCTTATCTTACCAGCCGAAAAAGAACAGCCTATCGGTTTGTGGGGACAGCGGCACTTGCGGTATCTGAAAGAATACCACAGAAATATATATACAACGCTACTTACAAGCGGCAGGCTGAATACTTACCTTGCCGATATAGATAAGCAAGCACAGGAGCGTATGGAAAGACTTACAGAGCAGATGAAACAGGCGCATGGTATCACAGAGCAGTTAAAGGTGGAAAACGCTTTAGAATGGACACAGAGAATGAATAACATACGAGCGTGTGCAAAGGAGATTGTAGAAAAAGAAATCATCTTTGCATAAGGAGAGCGGTGGGGAGAAATCCCTGCCGCTGATATTATCTATTGCGTCTATTTTTGATTTAGATGAAAAATCCAATATTTTCTAATGTTCAGATAAATGTCTGCGATCACTAAGATTGAATATGGTTAGGTTTTATCGTATAATAACAATAGGTAAACCGTACCGAAGTTCCATGATTTGAGGGGGATATGTTTTGAAAAAAATAGGAATGATTTTGATGATCCTATTATTATGTACGGCTTTTTCCGGCTGTTCTGAAATAGGTAAATTAGTGCGGGATGTTAATAATCCTGATAATCCTTTAAGCGGAAAAAATACAGATGAACGCATTATAATGTGTCTCCAGCAAACTTACCCTGAACATACTTTTAATATCGTTACACCTTTTGATAAAGACGAAGGTTGCGGGGTATATTCCGATGAAAACGGAGTGAAATTTAGTGTATCAAATATCATCTATAATAATACTTATCATTTTGGTTGCAGAGATGATTATTTGAAAACGTTGCTTGAAGAACAAGGATATATCGAGCGCATTACTGAAATTGCAGAAAAATATCATCTTCGTTTAAGATATGATGACGAAAACGAAACGGTAGGATTAGAAACTGATGAGGAAAACACAATATCAGAATACGCTGCCGCCATTTCAGAAATATTAAATTCTGTAAATGTTCCAAAGGTAAAATTGCCGGAAGAACAAGGATTTTCAACTGGTGAAGTAAATTATTATACCTACCCAAACTGGGGAATGCTTTTGTGCCGATGTGAAGCAGGTAAGAATGCTTCTAATGCGATTTTTTCTTTTGATGATGCAAACTTGGCTCAGCAAGAGATTGAGCAACGACTGGACACATGTTATAAAAGGATTCAAGAATAATTATATAAAGAATTTCTTCCTCTGTTTCGGTTGACTTTTTGCTTTCCCTATGAGTTGATATGTTTTTCAAACCGTCTCATTGCATGAAGTATTACACTTCATTATAATTAGGGTAGGAAATGTCAGGAGAGGGCAAACAAAGATAAAAGGTTGAAATATATGGGAGTAACCGCCATGAAAAGAAACATACTGTGTATTCTACTTCTATTTGGAATTGTTGTTTGTATGACGGGCTGTAATATAAACAACATATTCAAAACTGAAGAAGAGAAAAATGATGAAAAATGCCAGCAAATAATAATGGCGATAGAAAATCACGACGCCGATGCATTAAAAGGACTTTTTTCAGAAACAGCTCTTTATGAAACAAGCGATTTCAGCGAGGGATGTGATTATCTTTTTTCAGAATACCACGGAACGGTTGAGTCTATTAAAAGGACAAGATACTCAAGTAACACCCATTATGAATCGGGAAAACATGCCAGAGAAATTGATTGTGAATATGAGATAACAACATCAGAAGAAACATATTTTCTCTATTTTAATGATTGGGAAAGCAACACCATTGATCCAGAAAAGGAAGGCTTATATTCTGTTAAAATGGTAACATTAGAAATCAAGGATAATACGGAAAATTTTGATCCGGGAAGCCGCAATAAAAGGGCTGGAATATATTATCCTGCATGGGATGAATAAGATTACTCAAATGTATAACACCGCCAGCAGTCACACGCTGGCGGTGTTTCCTTTATCGGCTGTCTCTGTCAAAGGATTTCTTTCTCTGTCTCGGCTGGTTTCTTTGCTTGCCCTCCGCTTGAAGCTGGCGCAGGCGTTTCAGTACGCTCTCCCGTTCAGGCGGCTTTGCCTGCTCTTTTTGGGCGGGTTTCTGTTTTTCCCTGACCTGCCGCTCCCATGCGGCAAGGTCACGATTGTACTGCTCCACGACAGCCTCCGCCTTGCGGTAGGTTGCCATGAATGCCTGCACATCGGGATAACCGTCCTCTTTCAGAACATCGGGCAGTTTATCCAGCTTTTCAGCGATTTCCTTTTCTGTCCGCTGTATCTGCTCTGTGAGCGCCTTGCGCTCCTTACCTTTAAAAATCCCTTTTGTGTCGGCAAGCTGCTGTTTCAGCTTCGGAAGTACCGTGTCCTGCAAATGCCGGATTTCTTTCGCCTTATCCTGCGCCTTTATCATCAGCTTTTGCATGGTATGGAACTCTGCCATATCTATCTCAAGGACAGGCTTCGGCGGCATATCGTGTTCACGGATTAGGCTTTGCAGGAAGTCCTTTGCCTTGGTTACGATACTGCGGAACAGATTGGGAAGCCAGCCCTTGCTTTTGATAGACTGGCTCGCCTTTTCGTGTATCTCTGTCTGCTTGACTTCTAAAATCTTTGCTTCGGAAATACCTGATAACAACGCCATATCCGCTGTCCTGTTCCATTCCTGCCTTGCGGCATTGTCGGCTTTGATTTCATCCTCTTTGGGATTGTTCTTGCCGATTTTCTTGGTGGGAAGATAAACGCTGTTTTTATCAAATACCTTTAAGTGCTGCTCAGGATCAGAGATATGGCGGTTAATAAGTTCCGTATACACTTCCTTTATCTCCCGGAGAAACGGCTCTCCCTTAAAACGTGTGTCTTTGGTAGTAAACAGATGGCTTTCGTATACCTCGCCTTTTTTGATGACGGTACAGCCTTTCCGTATCTGCCTGTCCTCCCCCGTGATTTCCTTTTTGGTGCGGACACGCTTTCCAGTCTCGTCAAAGAACACGCTGCGGGAAGCAATCTTCACATCGGGTTCGGGGAGCAGTCTCCTCTCGCTGAAAATCAGATGGATATGATAATTTGTCTTGCGCTTGTTGTGGTGGAGGGCGGACACGCACTCCACACCGTACCGCCTGCGGAACTCCTCTGTAAAGTCCGTGAGTACCTGCTGCGGCTCGTATTGCGTATAGACTTCGGGCAAGGCGATAATCAGTTCCCTTGCTTCAATACATTTGCCCTCTGTGCCGCTGCGCTGAAACTCCTGCTGGCTTTCCCTTGCAAGGTTGCTCCAAAATTGATTATCAGCGGTGCGGTAGGTGGCATAGAGATTTTCCTGCCTTGCATGGCTCGTGATATACGATATTCTCCCTTTGACATTGGGCAGCTTCGACATCTGGATAAAACTGTGTCTCGGCATACATCATCTCCGTTTTCTGTTGTCAAGGTGCGTCCTTTTTTGCAACCGTTTACGACGGTTGCGGCTGTCGCTGCGGCAGCGGTGACAGCCCCGTATCAGACGCCGCAGGCGTTGATACGGAAGCCCCCTGCAAGGGCGAAATACCCGGAGTACAAATCGAAGATTTGTGCGAGGGGTGTATTTCGCTCTCAAACGCCGAGGGCTTAGGGTTACTTTCCGAAAAGAGAATGGATGGTCATTCCACTCTGCGGACATCATCGGGCTTCAGAAGATTTCTTCCCTGATTGACTGTCAGAAACCGTTCCAGCGTGTCCCTGCGGATAATGGTCTTGCGCCCCACTTTGAGGACGGGTAGCTTTCCCCATTCCACCAGCTTCCGCATGGTGTTCCTGCCGATACCCGTACATTCTGCGGCTTCCTCTATGGTAAGTCCTATTTTGACTGCACTCATTCTATCAACCTCCTTTTTAGAATACTCATTTTGCAACTACTGTTTTATCATTATACTTGTTCTGCCATCTCTTGTCAACCTATTTTGCAACCGTTCATAGTTTATTTACTACTTTTATTGAAATAGCAGTTGCAAAATAAGTATTAGCGTGTTATACTGATACCAGTCAGGAGGTGAACACCTTGAAAAAAGAAACCACATTCACCGCAAAACAGGTCGGTGGACGGATTAAGGAACGCCGCACAGAGTTAAACATTACCATGCCGGAACTCGGCAGGCGTGTAGGCGTGAACAAATCCACCATTCAGCGGTACGAAGCGGACGGAGTTGATCCGAAGCGCACAATGGTTATCAACGGTCTTGCGGAAGCGTTGCTCACAACTCCCGAATGGCTGACAGGTCTTTCCGATGATAAGGAATATGACACCTATACTCTCTGCCAGCGGGATATTGAGGAACACATCAAGAAGTATCTGGACACAGTTTCCCATACGGTAAAGGGCGAGCCGCACCAGCAACTTCTCACGACATTTCTCGGCAAGATGGTTGACCTGTATACGGTTATGACCTACTACTTTGCTGACGCTATGGAGGAAGTTGACCGTGTGGCGGAGGACAAAGGGCTGAAAGAGTCTCTTGGGCGGTACGCCATAGAGTCCGGTGCTATCATGGAGCAGGTATACCGTAAGAAGATGGAAGTACCGATTGAGGATATGAAACGGTTTTTAGACGGGATTTTACATATCCACGATGAGGGGCGCACAAGAATGTCGATGGGCGCACTTTTCGGGATAGTGGAGGAAGCCGAAGAAAGGCTTTCCGAAAAAGAAAATTCCGTGGCACCTTGACAAGTAAAGACGCCAGTTGACTTCCACTGGCAGAAGTGACACAATTACTTTACGCACACCATATGTCACAGTCCCGATTGCCACGGATAGAAAGGAGTTTTTTATCTATGGCAAAAGGTTCTGTAAGAAAGAAAGGCAAAAAGTGGTACGGACGCTTTTACATTGAAGATGAAAGCGGCAGAAAAGTGCAGAAAGAGTTTGCAGGCACAGATAGCAAGGCGGAAACAGAAGCCATGCTCCGCAAAGCGATAGCGGACTACGAGGAAAAGCAGTTTGTCGGGAAAGCGGAAAACATCACGGTAGGCGATATGCTGGATATGTGGGTAGAGGAAGAACTGAAACCCGGAAACTTAAGCAACGGGACGGTCATGTCCTATCAGGGAACAGTCAACCGTATCAAGCAATATCCCATTGGCAAACGCAAGCTGAAAACAGTGACCGCCGACCATTTGCAGGCGTTCATTGATTTTCTGAGCTACGGTGGGACAAACCCGGACGGGACAACTTCAAAGCCCATGAGCAAAGGATATATGCTCCTGTTCTCGGCGGTGCTGCAAAATACCTTCCGCTTTGCGGTATTCCCGAAAAAACTGATTACCTTTAACCCTATGCAGTATGTGAAGCTGAGGGGCAGGAAGCAGGAAACGGATATTTTCTCGGATAGTGAGGAAGATACTTCCAGTATTCCTACTATCACGCATGAGCAGTTCCAAAAGCTGGAGGAATTTCTCAAGGCAAAGGATAATCCCGCTTTGCTGCCTGTGCAGATAGCCTACTATACGGGGCTTCGTATCGGGGAGGTATGTGGCTTGACTTGGCAGGATATTAACCTTGAGGAACAATATCTTACAGTACGCCGCAGTATGCGCTATAACGGAACAAGGCACACAACCGAAGTGGGAACGACAAAGCGGAGCAAAATCCGCACCGTTGATTTCTGCGACACGCTGGCGGCAATCCTACGGGCGGCGAGAACAGAACAGCGCAAAAATCGTTTTCGCTACGGGGAGCTTTATCACCTGAACTACTACAAAGAAGTAAAGGAAAAAGGGCGCACCTATTATGAGGTTTACAGTCTGCAAAGGACAGAGGAAATCCCGGAGGATTACAAGGAAATCTCCTTTGTCTGCCTGAGAGCAGACGGGGCGTATGAAGCGCCGAGTACGGTAGGGATTATGTGTAGGGCGGCAAAGAAGAAAGTGAAAGGGCTTGAGGATTTCCATTTCCACACGCTCCGCCACACCTACACAAGCAATCTGCTTTCCGGCGGCGCAAAACCGAAAGATGTGCAGGAACTTCTCGGACACTCCGATGTCAGTACCACAATGAACATCTACGCTCACTCTACAAGGGAAGCGAAGCGTACTTCCGCAAGGCTGCTGGATAAGGTGGTCGGCGGAGAATAAAAAGTTGCCCTTGTTTCGGCTGGTAAGGGCAAAAACAAGGGCAAACAGATAAGGTTTGAATGAAAAACAGGCATGAAGCCTTGAAAAATCAATGGTTTTTGAGGATTGGATAGTTAAATTCCAATTTGAAAAAAAGTCGAACGGTTTTTCGACCTCAAAGCCTGAAAACGGCTTTTAAGTCGAACTTTTTTGCAGTTTTCAGCGGGTCGATGGCCAAAAAGTTCGACCTAAGACCCCGAATCTTCGTTTTTTGTCGAAAAACCGTTCGACCTCAACGCAGCAAAATGAAGTTTTTGTCGAACTATTTCTTAAAAATGGTATGGAGAAAAAGGCCGGGTGACAGGCGCAAGCGGCGCGGGAAAGATTACCAAAAAACCAAAACAGGCAGAGCCAAAAGACTCTGCCTGTGCATCGAGCAAATATACTTATTTCGTGTAGTCGTAGAAGCCTACGCCGGTTTTTCTTCCCAGCTTGCCTGCTCTTACCATCTTTCTCAGGAGTACGTGAGCTCTGTACTTAGGATCGCCGTACTCGGTGTAAAGAACGTCCATGATGGCAAGTACTACGTCAAGTCCGATAAGGTCTCCGAGTTCCAGAGGTCCCATCGGGTGGTTAGCGCCAAGCTTCATAGCGGTATCAATGCCCTTGGCGTCTGCAACGCCGTCAGCAAGGATTCCGATTCCTTCGTTAATCATAGGGATGAGGATTCTGTTTACTACAAATCCAGGAGCCTCAGCAACCTCTACAGGTGTCTTTCCAAGCTTCTCAGCCAGTTCAACTACTGCGTTCTTAGTTTCTTCGGAGGTAGCAAGTCCCTTGATGATCTCTACCAGCTTCATTGCAGGAACAGGGTTGAAGAAGTGCATTCCAACAACTTTGTCAGGTCTGCCGGTAGCTGCTGCTATCTCAGTGATGGAAAGGGAAGAAGTGTTGGTAGCGAGAATGGTGTCAGGGCCTACCAGCTGATCCAGCTCTGCAAAGAGCGCCTTCTTAGCTTCCATATCCTCAGTAGCTGCCTCGATGATAAGATCAGCGTCCTTAACGATGCTGATGTCTGTGGAACCGTGGATTCTGCCCATGATTTCAGCCTTGTCAGCTTCGGTAATCTTCTCTTTCTTAATGAGTCTGTCCAGACCCTTTTCTACTGTAGCAATTCCCTTGTCTACAGAAGTCTGTCTTCTGGCTCTGAGAACTACCTCATAACCGTTCTGAGCAAGAACCTGAATGATGCCTGCACCCATTGTGCCGGTTCCTAATACGCCAACTTTTTTCATGGTAATCTACCTCCTAAATAATTCAAAGCATTTTTTAAGCATTTATTTTGTTAAAAAATTAACTTTTCCCATCACTCTAATTATACCATATAAATCCGTAATGTAAAGCCCGAATCGTATAACATTTTAAAAAAAGCTTTGGCGGTTTGGGGCTTATAACCCTGCTCTGACAAAGCCGTCAGCCGTCATTCCTATGACCTTTTCTCCCTGCCTTCTCAGTTCAAATGCGTAGCGAAGAACACTTTCCTCCATAACTTCACCGGGACACACCAGAGGTATTCCCGGCGGATACGGAATGATAAGTCCTGCGCTTATACGGCCTGCGGCCTCTGTGTAGTGAACCGGCTCAGTTTTGTCGGGGACGCTGGCCGTCTCGGGTTTATGGCTGTATGCCTGCCGTTTTATGCAGCTCAGGCCGCAGACTCCGTTCATATCGTGATTAAGCGATTCGCATGAAACGGCTGCCGCCGCGTCGCCTGTTGCAGATGCGCCCTCCGCTGCGCCTGATGCCGCCGTGGCCGTCGCCGCTGCGTTTTCGGAGATTTCGGCAAGGGCGGCAAGGAGCCTGTCGTAGTCGGTTTTGTCGTTTCCGATTCCCGTCATGGCCATGGCGATATTGCCCGTCGTAAGCTCCGTATATATTCCGCGCTTTATGAGCTCGTCCTCAAGGTCCGCTCCCGTAAGTCCGAGGGCGCTCATATCCAGATTCAGCTTCGTTGGGTCAAGAGCCGGGTGGGTCATCAGGGAAAGTCCGTGGATTTCTTTGTACCTGCGGTAGAAGTACGTGAGGTTCTCCCGCCACTGCTCCATCAGCTCCGCGCCGCGGCTTTCCAGAATCTGAGCGTTTAAATCCAGGCTCGCCATGAGGATATATGAAGGGCTGGTGCTTTCCAGCATCTGAAGTCTGTCCTGAAAAACGTCAGGGTCGACTCTGTCCGAGCAGATGTTGGCTATGGCGGTCTGGGTGAAGGACGCGAGAGTCTTGTGGGTGCTGTCTATGACGATGTCAGCGCCGCCCGCTTCCGCCGCAAGTTTTTTGTTCATAAACGGCAGATGCGCTCCGTGGGCCTGATCCACTATGAGAACCATTCCGTGGCTGTGGGCGACACGGGCGATGGTCTCTATGTCGCTGCAAATTCCGTAGTAGTTGGGGCTGGTTACGAGAACAGCCGACGCCTCCGGAGCCTCCGAAACGGCTCTTTCCACTTCTTCCGCCGTTACCTCGCCGCAGATTCCGTACTCCTCTATTATCTCCGGCCACGCGTACACCGGCGTTATTCCTCCGAGCCTTGCGCCGTTGAACACAGACTTATGACAGTTTCGCGCCATAATGAGCTTTCCGCCCTGGGGAACGGCCGTAAGAATCGCCGCCATGAGCCCCGCGCTGCTGCCGTTTACCAGAAGATAGGTCTCCCGGCTTTCGTAGAGGCTGCGGTACCTGTCCATAACCCGGCGTATTACGGTTTCCGGCTGGAAAAGGTTGTCGGCGCCCGGAATTTCAGTTATATCGTAATCGGGCGATCTGTCAAAAAGCGCTGCGGCCTCCGGCGCGTATTTCTCGTAAAACCTGCGGCCTTTGTGGCCCGGCATATGAAAGGAAACCGGGTTCTCTTTCCGGTGCTCCTCCAGAAAAGCCGTAAGGGTCTCTCTCGTGTTCACCTTTTGTCCTCCCTACATGAGCGGGCTCAAAAGTCTGAGCACGCTGTCGAAAAGTATTCCTATAAAGCTCGTCCTCGTATCCTCAAGCCCTATCTCCTTAGAGACGTCGAAGGTGTCGAGGCAGTCCTGCTTCAGACCGGACAAAGCGCTGCACCCGGACATGAGGGTGCCGCACTCAAAGTGCAGGAACAGGCTGCGGTAGTCCACGTTTATGGAGCCGACTACGCCGACTTTGTCGTCTGAGATGAAGCTTTTGGCGTGTATGAAGCCGGGCGTGAACTCATAAATCCTTATGCCGGCTTTGATGAGAGGCCGATAGTAGGAGCGGGTCAGCCTGAAAACTATCTTCTTGTCCGGAATGGCAGGTGTCACGATTCTCACGTCCACACCGCGCTTTGAGGCAAGCTGCAGACAGGTCATCATCTCGCTGTCGACTATAAGGTACGGCGTGAAAATGTAGAGATAATCCGTGGCCCGGTTTACAATCTCCAGATAGACGTTTTCGCCCAGGTTCTCGTCGTCAAGAGGGGAGTCGGAGTAAGGCTGAACGATTCCATCGCTTTCCTGCTTCTTCGGGCCGTATATGTAAGGACGGAACATGCTGTAGTCGTCCTCCGTCTTTCTGTATGCGTTCCAGAGGTTCAGGAACATAAAGGTGTAGTTCCACACGGCGTCGCCCTCAAGGCGCACTCCGGTGTCCTTCCAGTAGCCGAATCTTTCCTCTTCGTTTATATATTCGTCCGCAAGGTTGAAGCCTCCGGAATAGCCGATGTATCCGTCAACGACGAGAATCTTGCGGTGGTCTCTGTTGTTGTAAACAAGCGACGCTATGGGCTTTACCGGGTTGAAAGGCAGAACCTTGATTCCGTTTTTCTCAAGGTGGGCCGCAAAGGTAATTGGCACCTTCTGTATGCTTCCGAAGTCGTCATATATGAATCTTACGTCCACGCCGGCGGCGGCTTTTCTCTTCAGAATCCTGAAGATTTTGTTCCACATTTTGCCGGTGCCGACGATGAAGTATTCAAGGAAAATGAAGTGCTCCGCCTTTTCAAGGTCCTCCAGCATATCCACAAAAGCGTCCTCCCCGGATTTATAGTAGCGGGTCGACGTGTTCTTCCACGCAGGGTACGGGCCGAACTTTGAGATATACTCCATGGTCTTCCTCACGCGGACGTCCTTTTCCTCTATCAAAGGCATCTCCTGCCTTGCGTCGTCGCGGTGGGCATGCTCCACGGGATATACCTTCTTTCTTATAGTCCTCGACGGCCGCTTGTTACCGAAGAACAGGTACATGGTGGCACCCAGAACCGGCAGAAGGCATATGAGCAGAACCCAGCCCATTTTGTACGCCGGGTTGTCGTTTCTGTACACGACAAAAAGCGCCATAATCGCCGAAATCACCGTGAATATGACGGTTATCACCTGCGAGTAGTCCGCAAGCTCCACTAATTTCACCGCTATCCAGCCGAACTGTATCATGATGAGCAGCACCATTATGAAAAAGCGGTTGAATACGGTTCCCAATACTTTTTTGATTGTCTTCAATTTATGTCTCTCCTCATGTGTCATTACTGTCGTTTAGTTGTCGCTTCACGGCGCCTACTTTTTCGCCAAATCAGGCAGGTTGGCCAGACCCACCGTTTCCAATGTCCGCAGCTGATGCACCGCTAACTGCCTGAGCAGTTCCATTCTCTCCTGCTGGTTCTTCCCCTGATTTATTAAAACGGCATTGTAACTTTCCAGGTTCGCAAGTACCAGTAATTGATTCAGGGTCGCTGCGTCCCTCATATTTCCTTTAGCTTCGGGATTTTCATCCTTCCACTGCTTCGATGTCTTGCCAAAGAGGACAACGTTCAGCATATCCGCCTCGCTCGCATATGTATAGGCCTTCTGTGAAGGTGTCAGCTCCGGTGGAATCAGGTTCTCCTTTATGGCATCGGTGTGTATTCTGTAGTTTAACTTTGAAATCTCTCTGTTTAAGTTCCAGCTCAGCGACAGACGGCTGTTCTCATCAGCCTTTAATCTCCTGTAATCTTTCATAATGTACAGCTGGAACTCCGGAGAAATCCAGGTTGCGAATGCCATTGCAATATCGCTGTGGGCATAGGTTCCGCCATAGCGTCCTGATTTAGATACTATACCTATGGAATTCATCTGTGTAATCCATTTTGTAGGTGTCATCACAAACCGGTTCAGCCCGGCCTCATTTTTAACCGCCTCGAATTGCACACGGTTAAAATCAGGATTGTGCAGTTCTTCCCAGACACCCAGAAACTCAATCGTGTTTCTGTTTCGCATCCAGTTCTGAATTACAAACCTCGGATCATCTTCGTTTTTATATTTTGCAATATCCGTCAGCGAAATGAATTCACTTTCAAAATCTGAAGTGTATATACCAATGTCAATACCCTTTGCGTGTATGGTTTCCTTGACGATTTTCGACATAAATACGCTCCCCGCCTCGTGTGTGCCTTATATATACCGAATACTACACATTATATATCACGCCGGGCCATTTGAAAAGGGACCCGGGATATCATTCTGTGTGCTTTCCCGGGTCAGTGATTATATTACAATATAAATTCGATAACATTATTTTGAACTTGAAGAAAACAAATTAAATGCATTGGCAACTATAAATACAATCCAAATTACAGCCAGGATTGCGAGTTCCGTGCACATGCCTGAAGAAATATATAGATACATTTCACATAAAAACAGTATGATAATCGCAGTGATTGTCTTTTGTTTTTTAGATAAAGACTTTTGATTTATCAGGTATGGTCCAAGCAGAAGCGAAAATACAATCAAAAAAACAGCCCTTTTCTCGAAAGGCAGCAGGACACAAATAATCAGGCTGACGATGGTCGAAAAGACTGTAATTAATATAATCTGAAGTAGCACTTTCGAAATTAAATTTTTCATAATGCACCCCGCACTGCTAATTTCTCTGAAGTAACACTATCCTTGTTGTTTTTCTTTTCATGTTTACTTTATTATAACATTTTCCCCACGTGAAAAAAGTCCAAACAAATAAATAATGCTATCCACCTGTAAATGAACAAAAATAATATCATACACGAAAGGGACCCGGAGATTAAAGTCCGAGTCCCTTTGTAACGTTAGAGAGAAAATCCTGTACGTTGGTTACTATGCCTTTTGCCGAGAGGCTTCCTCTGTCTCCCAGCTTGCTGGCCGCAAAGTCCGAAGTGTCCACCATGTAGAAGTACACCGGCCTTACGGTTCCGTCCGCCAGCACCCTGTAGGTCGGGGTCATGTTTCCGGTGGCTATGGTGTGAAGCACCGTCGCCATACCTATGACCGTGGTGGCCTTTCTGACGTGAGATCTGATGGTGTCCTGGCCCACATAGGTGTGCTCGTAAACCTCAGGCAGCGGTCCGTCGTCTCTGATGGAGCCGTTTAAGACAAAAGGCACGTCGTTTTTCACGCAACTGTAAATTATGCCGTTGTCTATATGTTCCTGCTTTATGAATTCCGGAATAGAGCCGTATCTGTTTATGAGATTTATGGCCTCAAGGTGGTTATAATGACCGTTGGGATGCGGTTCCTGGGTCTTTATATCCTGCCCTAATGCGGTGCCCAGAAGGGCTCCTTCCAAATCGTGAGTAGCTAAAGCGTTTCCCGCAAGAAGCGCATTTACATATCCGTTTTCTATGAGCTTCGAGAAATTTTCCCTTGCGGTATAGTCGAAGGAGCACGCAGGCCCCATAACCCATACTACATATCCGCCCGTCTCCTTCTCGTGCTTTAAAAGTTCTATGAGATTGGCGTAGTCGTAGCTGAATGCCGTCTCTCTGGTTCTGCTCTGTCTAAACGCAAAAGCCTGAGCTTCCTTTTTCTTATCCGATTCAAAGCAGTCTGTGTGAACGTAGATTCCGTCCTCGCAGTCCTCCGTTCTTCCCACCACGACCATATCGCCCTGTTTCACGTTTCTGAATTCCCTCACGTGAATCTTTCCGTCTTCGTACACGGCGACGCAGTCCATTCGGGTGTCCTCGGCGAGGAGCCACTGACCGTTTATCTTGAAGTATTCCGGAAAAATAGAAGTCGCATGGAAGTTGTCCGGTGCGGATTTATCTCTCGGAGACGCGATAAGCGTCGCCTCCGGCGCATTCACAAATTTCTCCTGAGTAAAGTCAAGTTCTATGTACTTAGGTAATTTAAAAGCCATCGGTTATCGCCTCTTTCTGATATCTGTTCTGATTTACTGCCATATTCTATCACAGGATTTTAAGGAATGAAATACAGAATATAATATGTACAATACAGTGTAATATAATCTGATTATATGCTTCTTTTGCTTGAAATTCAAACGATTTAATACTATACTATATTCTATACACTATTTTGTATTAAAAATAAAACTTTACAGATTTTGTCGGAGGGACTCAATGAAAAAGAAAAACGACCGCAACACTAAGGGGAAAATCGTATCGGCAGCGTGGCAGCTTTTCTACCAGCAGGGCTACGACGATACAACCATAGACGAGATAGTCGAGGCTTCCGGGACGTCCAGAGGCTCCTTCTACCATTACTTCACCTCAAAAGACGACCTTCTAACTTCCCTTTCATATCTCTTTGACGAGAAGTACGAGGAGCTCATGGATACCATGGATCCGGCTCTTTCGCCTCTTGATAAGCTGGTGTATATGAATCAGGAGCTATTTATGATGATAGAAAACACCGTCTCCGTTTCGCTTCTGTCTCAGCTCTTCGCCTCGCAGCTCGTGACAAAGGGTGAGCGCCACCTTCTGGAGCCCAGCCGCACATACTACAAGCTCCTCCGCCAGATAACCATAGAGGGCCAGCAGAAGGGCATATTCAGAGATGAGCTTTCCATCAACGACATCACCAAGGCATACGCCGTCTTTGAGCGTGGTCTCATGTACGACTGGTGTCTGTGCAACGGAAACTACTCCCTCTGTCAGTACTCGTCCATGATGCTGCCGCCGTTTCTGAAAGGGTTCTGCAAGTAGGCGGGCGCATGACTTTCCGAAAAAAATCGCCTTGTGTCAGCTTTACCTGAAGTTTTCTTCAATTATTTTTTCTATGAGACGGGTGTCAAGGTTGCCGTCTTTGTCGTCATAGGTAAAGAAGACGTCGCGTTCAGGCATATATCCGCCCGCAATGTACGTTGCAACCTTTCGCGCGTAGTCTGCCTGATACCCGCGATCAAACATCATTCCGCAGTGCTCGAGAATCTTCACCTTATTCTCGGTCTTCACGTAAACGATGAAATCCGGACAAATATAGATTCCGTCAACCTGTATCTCCTGCTCGTACCGATATGGAATTCCTTTGCTGTAAAGCATATTTGCGATACTGAGCTCCGACTTGCTCCGGACCGAATCCCCTTTAAGAGTTACGTGTCCGGGCGCTTTGCGCTCAGGGTCCCATTCCACCCGCTTTGGATACGGAGCATTCTCCCACGCCCTGGTATCGGTATACCTTCCGTTGAATACGCCCGTTTCAGTCGTTTCAATACGATATGTTTCAGGAAGCATCTCGACAATTTCTCCGGTTCCGAACGGCCGATAGTTCTCATACAGGGCCCGCAGATATTTCACGTTCGTCGTAACCACCTCAAGCGCGGTTTCGGCGTATTTTCTCTCTTTAATCTGCCCGACCAGTTCCGGTTTGCGTTTTCCAAGATACCTTTCCCCGGTCTCGGTGATATACGTGTAATATACGCCTCCCGCTTTTTGACATGCACGCAGTCTGCCCTCTGGCAAAGTGTTCAGTCTTTGCTCAAGTTCCTCTCTTGCCTCGATATTTCGCTCCAGTTCCTGCCTGATAATAGATTTTATGTTCATACATACCCCATTTCCACAATCGCTTTAGCCGGTTGGTAAAATTATACTTCCATTTATTTCATAAATCAATCTTTTATTGGTATTATTTCTTTTTAAAAACAGTCTGCCGAATCAGTTGCACAGCACGTGTTAAACTTTTTTCAAGTGAAAGCTTGATCTGGTAGAACGAAATTCTACCAGACGCTCCGTAAGCCTCGATTTGGTTTACTTTTTACCTTCGCAAAGACGTCTTCCGGCCTGCCCCGAAGCAAAATCTTCTACCAAATCCGGTAAGCACCGTAAAAAAGTATAAAATCGGTAAAACAAAATCAAATAAACGGCAATAAGGGTTGAAATGGTAGCAGTAGAGCGCGAGTTGTGTTGAAATGATACTGAGGCGCTATGCATGGGGACGGACACGTCGGCCGATGAGGCGGGGCGGCGGAGGCGGCGAGCACTTGGCGGGCGCCGGCGGGCGTCAAAAGCAGAAAGGCCCTGCACCGCTTCAAGGGGTGCAGGGCCTGCTTCGTCTATCTGTCTTCTATTTCCAGTTTTCGATTACGTCTACTCCCATGTACTTTCTCAGAACCTCAGGAATGATTACGCTTCCGTCGGCCTGCTGGCAGTTTTCCAGAATAGCCGCAACGGTTCTGCCTACTGCAAGGCCGGAGCCGTTTAACGTGTGGACGAATTCAGGTTTGTTCTTTCCGCGTCTGAATCTGATGTTGGCTCTTCTCGCCTGGAAGTCCTCGAAGTTGCTGCATGAGGAGATCTCCACATAGCGGCCGTAGCTCGGCATCCATACCTCGATATCGTAGGTCATTGCGGAGCTGAAGCCCAGATCGCCGGAACTCAGTCTTACGACTCTGTACGGAAGGCCAAGCTGCTTGAGAACCTCTTCAGCGTCGTTTGTCAGCTTTTCAAGCTCGTCGTATGAAGTCTCAGGTTTAACGAACTTAACCAGCTCCACCTTGTTGAACTGATGCTGTCTGATAAGTCCTCTCGTGTCTCTTCCCGCAGAACCCGCCTCTGCTCTGAAGCAAGGGGTGTACGCCGTGTAATATACAGGAAGCTCTTCCTCGTCCATTATCTCGTTTGCTCTCAGGTTGGTTACAGGAACCTCCGCAGTCGGAATCAGGAAGAAATCCTTCTGCGGAATGTAGAACATATCCTCCTCGAACTTAGGAAGCTGGCCGGTTCCGGTCATTGCCGCGCGGTTTACCATGAACGGCGGCAGAATCTCCACGTAGTCCTGATCGATGGTGTGAAGGTCGAGCATGAACTGGATAACAGCTCTCTCGAGTCTTGCGCCCAGGCCCTTGTACACGGTGAATCTTGCGCCGGAAATCTTGGCCGCTCTCTCAAAGTCGAGAATTCCGAGGTCCTCGCCTATATCCCAGTGCGCCTTCGGTTCAAATTCAAACTCAGTGGGTTCGCCCACCTTTCTCAGCTCAACGTTGGCGCTGTCGTCCTCTCCGTACTGCACATCCTTGTATGGGGTGTTCGGCACGTTGAGAAGGGCGGTTCTGAGGTTGTCCTCTATCTCTGAAAGCTGGCCGTCCAAATCCTTTATTTCGGCTGAGAGCTTCTTCATCTCTGCCATGATTTCGCTGGCGTCCTCTCCCGCCTTCTTCAGCTTCGGAATCTCCTTGGAAACGGTGTTCTGCCTGTTCTTCATGGCTTCCACTTCTGCGAGAAGCTCTCTTCTCTTCTCGTCGTACTTCTTTACGTTCTCGATTCCGAAATCGCCCTTGCCTCTGAATTCGACTCTGGCCTTGACGTTTTCGTAATCCTCTCTGATGCGTTTAATATCAAGCATCTGTTTCACCTCTTTCTAATGTTGTCTAAAGAATATTCTTGGTATATCTTGCGTACAGATCTTTAAGCACGTTCATCTTCTTCTGTATCTCTATCTGAAGATCGGACGCCGTCTCGTAATCTCTTCCGTCCATAGCCTCTTTGCACCGGGTCAGGAGACACTTTTCCGTTATGGTGTCCTTCCCCAGCTCGTGGCGGATTTTATCTATCTCTATCCAGTTCTTTATGTCGTAGTCGGAGAAGTCCTCGTCCGCATGAGCCTTCCGGCAGTCGCGAAGCACCGCCATATCCTGAGGAATTATGCGGTCGTGAACCTCGGTCCTCCACTGTGAAAGAACCTGAGACTTGAAGGATGCAAGGGAGATATCGGTCATGACATCGCCCTGTTTAAACACCTCCAGTTTCTCGGGATATTTATCAAACGCCGATATGTTTTCCCAGACGGTGGCAGGGGCCTTGCCGAACAGCTTGTCCCTTTCCTCCTGGGTGTAATCGGTAAAGATATTCTTTTCGCTTCTGTACTCTCTGTCCTTCTCCAGGTAGAAGTCCTCTTCGCCGTACTTCTTGGACATGGACTTTTCAAGTTCCTCCGGGGTTTTCTCCGCGGAAAGAACCGCTCTGATTCCGTCAAGGGCCGCCATGTACGCTGCGGCTATTACCAGGTACGTGTTGCTCTTAGGGTTAGGCGCTCTCAGCTCAAAGCGTGTAGCCATCGGGTTGTTCACGTCTCTTATGAGTCCTGCCAGAACTGTTCTGTTTCTGGAAGGTTCCTTTGCCGAATGGCCCAAAGACGTAACTATGCAAACCGGGGCCTCAAATCCCGGCTTCAGCCTGTTCATGGCGTCGTTGGAGGAGCTTACGAACGGATTTATAACCTCGTAGTTCTTCAGGATTCCCATGAGGGCTCCGTAGCCTACCGGATTCATAAAGTCCTTCGTCATGTCGCAAGGAGCGAACAGGCTGACGGTTTTGCCGTTTTTCAGCTTTGCGGCAAGTCCCAGGTGGGTGTGCTCTCCGCTTCCCGCAACGCCCTCAAAAGGCTTTGCCATAAATGTAACGTCGAGGCCGTGCATAGTGAATATATCTCTCACCACGTACTTGACCTGGTTTTCGTTGTCGGCCGCCTGCATGGCGTCTGCGTATTTCCAGTCTATTTCCAGCTGTTCCATAACGTGGTCGTAGTGGCCGGTGGTACCCATTTTGGCCTTTACGCCTCCGACCTCCTTATGTCCCATTTCCACGCCGAAGCCGTATTTTTCGAGGAGGGTAAGGGTGTCCTCGAGAGCCGTTCTTACCTCTCCGTATGTCCTCTTCCAGTACTGCTCCTTCAGAACCTGAGCGGTGAAGAGCTGCTCTCTGTCGCCTTTGTCGTCTGGGGTCTTTACCCAGAATTCCAGCTCCGTTGCGCTGGTTATGATTATTTCATCTATGTCGTCTGTGCTGTCGATTCCGTTTATGTACTTAAAAGCGTAAGGATGAGCCTTAAGGGCCTCTAAAAGTCCTTTTCTGAAATAGTCCAGGGCGTCTCTCAACATTACTCTGGAGCCGCACTCAAAGCTTCCGTTGTGAATGAGGAAGGACGGAATTCTTAAGGTTCCCACCGGCAGTCCAAGCTTAGGGTCGATGTTTCTGAAGTTATAGTCCACATACCAGTTTGCCGAAAGGTCCGGCACGATGTCTATTTTCGCGTTGTCAAGCTTCGCTATTCCGGGAAGGGCTACGCTGGAGCCATCGGTCTGAACGCCGGAGGTGAGAAGCTCGTCCATGTCCTCGCAGAACAGCCTGACAGGTATCTTTTCATCAGTATCGTGACCGCCTATGTCTATTCCCACCAGCGATGCGTACTGAACCTCCGGATGTTCGGCAAGAATGGCTCTCACTTTGTCCGGAGCGTGGTCGCATGGCGGAACGGTAAACAGCATTTTGTCAATGTCAAAGTTCAACATTTCCTTCTCTCTTTCTTCACTTCACTATATACGACTCATAGCCGGCGCCGGATTTCAAAGTCGAAACCCTGCTGCCGGCTATAGTATTAAACTTATTCTGTCAAAGCGTTCAGACTGGCTTCAAGTTCGTCCATGTACTGTCCGTACTTGGCCCAGTCGCCGTCGGCAAGCGCGTCCTGAGCGTTGTTATACGCATCGGATGCGGCTCTGATGTAATCCTCCACGCTCATGGAAGGCGTATCCGTCGTTTCACCCTCTCCCGAAGGCTCTTCGCTTTCCGCAGGCGGCTGGCTCTCGCCCTGGCCTACGTCTACGTCCTCACCGAACAGGCTTACGAGGGCCTCCTCCAAAGTCGGCTCATAGGCAATCTTGTCTCCGTAGGCTACGATGATTCTCTTAACCTCAGGAATTGCCGAATTGGATGACTCCAGATATACAGGCTCTACGTACAGAAGCGAATCCTCGATAGGAATTACGAAGAGGTTCCCGCGGCTGTACTTGGATCCTGCCTGGCTCCAGAGGGAGAAGTCCTGTGAAATCTCCGTATTCTGGTCTATCTGTGCCTCTATCTGCATAGGTCCGTATACGTTCTTGTTCTTCGGCATCTGGTAGACCACAAGCTTTCCGTATGCGTCCCCGTCGTTTCTGGCGACGATGAGAGCCGTCATGTTCTGCTTGGACTTAACGGTATACGGCAGAATGCTTATAAACTCAGGCTGGCTTTCACCCGGCAGTCTTGCGATATAATAGTTAGGAATCATCTCCTGCTCGTCTTTGCCGTAAATCTCGTGAGCTATGGCCCAGCGGTCCTCGTCCTGGTAGAACAGGTTCACGTCGTTCATGTGGTAACGTCCATATATGTCGGCTTGGATTCCGAACATGGTATCCGGGTATCTTATGTGGCTCTGAAGTCCTTCAGGCATTTCGTCAAAGTCTTTAAAGAGCTTCGGATAAATCTTCTGATACGTCTGCGCTATAGGATCGTCCTCGTCTACAATGTAGAAGTCCACATCGCCGTTATACGCGTCCACTACTACCTTTACGGAATTTCTGATGTAATTGATGCCGCCCGCAGTGCCGTCGTACGGCTCCGAGTAAGGGTAGTAGGAGCTTGCCGTATAGGCATCCAGCATCCAGTATATCCTGCCGTCAACGGTTACGGCATACGGGTCCCCCTCGTAATTGAGATACGGCATTATCTTGTTTACGCGATCGACGACGTTTCTGTTGATTATTATCCTGGAATCGCTGTCTATGTTGGACGAAACCAGAAGCTTCATGCTGCCTTCTCTTATGGAGAACAGCAGGCGGTTGAAGAAGTTCAGCTTTATTCCCGCATCTCCCTCGTATCTGGTGTACTTGTTTGAGTTGCCGTCAGGGTAGTCAAACTCTTCCTCGTCGGTTCCGACGATTACGTAATCGTTAGAAAGCTCGCCGAAGTAGATCTCAGGTCTCGTTATCTCTATCTCCTCCACCGATGATTCGGTAGGAATGTTCTTAATGAGAACGTCAGGCTGACCGCTGGCAGTAATGGTATCCACTCTGGAAAGGGTGAGGCCGTATCCGTGAGTGTATTTAAGGTGCCTGTTCAGCCACGTATCGCTTATTCTACTTTCATCGATTTCACGGACGGAAAGGTACGTCTGGGTGTAGTCCCCGTTAATGTTATATCTGTCCACATCGATGTCGTTGAAGGTGTAGTACTGCCTTATACTCTGAGTCTGGTTATAGAAGGTCTTAACCGGATCGTAGTCGTTGATTCTTATGTTGCTGATGGTATCCTGGTTGTTGTTTATATCCTCCGTAGTCAGAGTATTGTTGGCGGCAAACTCCTGAACCTCCACGTCGTCAAGGTCATAGGCGTGCTGGGTGTATTCTATGTTTCTCTGAAGGTATTCGGTCTCCTTTGCAATCTCGTTAGGAGATACGATGTAGTTCTGAACCAGAAGTTCCGCGCCTATGCCTACGGCTCCCACCGCAATCATAACGGCCGGAACGATGAGTATCTTCTTCAGGTCCTTTTTCTTTATGAACACTACCGTAGCCACCGCTCCCAAAACGGCAAGAACCACCAGAGCTCTGTAAACCCAGAGAGTTACGGTAACGTCAGTATATCCTGCGCCGTAGACAGAACCCGTATGGGAGTGAAGAAGGTCGAACTGTCTCAGATAGAAGTGTATTCCCAGCATTATGAAGAATATCACTCCCAGAACCGAAAGCTTTCCGCTTGCAATGGAAAGAAGCTGCTTCACGTTGGTGTCGGAAACGTTTCTCGGCTTTGACGCCTGTTTTGCAGCCTTTGCGCCGAAAGCCCCGAACACCTTTCCGAAAGCGTTGTCATCGCCGAAAGGATTGTTGAACTCAGGCTCCTCCTCAAAAGGCCTCGCCTCATCCTCTTCATATATATCAGGGCTGTGCATGGTGAGAAGTATGAGATAATACACGAAGGTCACCACCAGGAACAGCACGATTATTCCTATGAGCATATCGTTGCACTGCTTAAGGAAGTCGAATTTAAAGATGTAGAACGAAATGTCGTAGCCGAACAGCGGGTCATCCAGATTGAAATCTGTCGAATTGGTGAACTGAAGTATCTGGAACCACAGTCCGCTGACGCAGTAAAACGCAACGATGAGGCCAAACAGAATCGAGATGATGTTGGTTATCAGGTTCAGCCTCTTCATGTTGGTGTTCTCGCTGGATACTATTTTTTCGAAGTAGCCCTTCTTCAGATGTCTCAGGTATATGTTCAGAAGTACCGTCACTATTATGAACAGCGGAATTCCGAACTTGAGCTGAGTGAACAGCTGTGTAAAGAACACGCTGACGTAGCCCATTTCACTGAACCACATCCAGTCGGTTATAAAGTTGGTAAGGGACACTAAAAGTCCCGCAACTATTACCAGTACAAGAAATACTATGGTCAGATTCCTGCTGGCTTTAGACGGATTTCTCGTCTTCTTTGATTTCTTTTCCCGGTTTTTATTAAACAAATCAGTTTTCCTCCAGTACGTCTACAACTTCGCTTACTGTCACTTTCTTATCCTCGGCAACCAGGTGAACCACGTATTCTCCCTTTTTCACGTCACTGCTGTCGCTGGTGACCTCCTCGGTTTCAACCATAACGTAGAAGTCCACTCCGTTCTGCCTTATTTCACCTATTCTCAGGGTGTTTATGCCGTATGTAACGGACTCTCCGCCGGATTCTTCATTTTTAGAATCAACCTGTCCGGAGTAATACGACATAACCTGACCTACGACAGCATTGCCGTAGTTGACCGTCTCGCCATCGTCATCGGTATACCACGCCATATCCACAAAGGTCTCGGATCCGTCAAGACCTGAAAGTTTATCTTCCATTCCGGAAGGAATCAGCAAATCCGCTGAGGCTTCAACCTTTCCAATGCTCGGAGCCATATCCTTTTCAGCCTCTATGAGGGCTGCCGTTCCGGTAAGCGCCGGCTCATCAGGAGCCGGTTCATTATCGTCCGCAGGTTCCTCTTTATCACCCGTAAAAAATCCTATTACTCTGGCATATCCGTCGTTTATGTATTTTGCAGCAGTGCTGTCCTTTGCAAACATGAGTATTCCCACCATTGCAAGATTAACAACTACGATTATGGCAAGTATGGCTATGATTACGTTCAGTGCTTTGCCTTTTTTGTGCTTATGAGCATCTTCTTCGTCAAATTCATCGCCATCATCAAAGATAGCAGTATCAGCCACTTTGGATTTATCTGCTTCTTTATCTCCGTCGTCTTTTTCCTCTGCGCCGGTCTCGTCCCCTTTTTCTTTCTTTTCATCGCTGGGGGGACAGGTCCCGGTTTCTTTTTCGGAAACCTTGTCTTCAGATTTTTCTTCTTTATCCTCTTCAGTCCCGACGCTTTCTTCCGGCTCAGCATGTGCCTCAGCGGTCTCTTCTTTCTCTTCTTTCTCTGTCTCGCCCTCTGCATTATCCGTATCTGCTTCCGCAGACTCGATATCCGCTTCAGGTTCTTCCTCATCAGACTTATCTCCGGCTTCTGCAGCTTCCTGTACGCCTGCATCGGCCTTTTCAGTCTCCGCTTCTGCGGCTGTATCCTCTTCAGGTTCCGGGCTTTCCGCAGATTTTTCACCTTCTGCTTCTGCGGTTTTTTCCGGTTCCTCTTCTGCCTTTGTCTCCGCCTTGTCTTCGAAAAGGTCTGATATCACATAATCGTCCAGACCGTCTACCTCGTCATCTGCCTTGCTCGATCTGTTTTTCAGCCTGTCCACAGCGGCCATAACCCCGCCTACTGCAGCTCCCGCAGCAGCTCCTGCTCCGGCCGCTCTCTTTTCTTCGGCAACAGCGTTCTTTATTTCCTGCCTGTTCCAGTCGTCTCTTGCTTTCTGGAGTCTGTCGTATTTTTCCTGGAACGAAGCCTCGGCTTCGGACTCCTCGCGTATTCTCTGTCTGAGTCTCTCATACTCCTGATCCAGCAGCGCCTGAAACTCTTCGTTCTTTTTATTAAACGTGTAGAATTTATCGATTTTATGACTGCTGTCCGATGCCTGCTCGCTCACCAGTTCCTCAATCTCAGGCACGGTGTCCTCTTCCTGTGCGTCTTTTATCTCCGGTTCTGAAACCGCTTCAGCTGAAGTCTCATCCTTAACTTCTTCCGCCTTTTCCGGTTTTTCTTCTGCTTTCAGGGCTTCTTCCCGTTCCCGTCTGACAACATCGGAAGGCCGCTCTATCCTCATAGTGGCCCCAAGATTCCAGTCAAAGGAGCCCCCTTTATCCTCAGCCGGCTCTTCCGGCTTGTCAAAAATCCCGTAATCCTCTTTCGGAGACGGTTTTTCTTCATATCCTCTGTATATGTGATTGTCTCGTTCTTCCAGAACAGATGACCAGTTGAAGTCGATGTCATCCGTCGCAGGCGACTCTTCAGCAGGGAATCCGTCAAGATCCCACTTCATCTCGTCCATATGAAATGGTTTTCTCTGAGATTCTCTTTCTTCTTTTCTGCCGACGTCAAATGATCCCATAAAGTCAGGAACCGGCGTCTGCACCGGTACAGGGGCGCCGCAGTTGCTGCAGAATCTGTCCCCGTCTTCAAGTTTTTTACCGCATTTTTTGCAATACATACTTTCCTCCCGGATGATTATTTTTTATCTTATCTGATTTTCCAGTTCTTCAAGGGTGTAATGGTTGCCGTTTTTATCTGTGGAACAGTCTCTGGAAAAATACTTCTTAGGCACAAATCCTGCGTCACCGGCAGGCTCCTCGATTGTTTCGCAAACCTCCGGCTCCGGACCGGCAGCTTTTATCTCCCGGGCCTCCGGTATCTCATCTTTCTCTTCATTACCGCCTGCGGCCTGCACATTCCCCGTGTCCGCTTTTTCCGTCACTGCAGAAGCTTCGGCTTTCTCGGCTTTCTCGGCTTTCTCCGCTTTTTCCGCTTTCTCGCCACCGGCCGATTCATCTGCAATAGCTGTCAGAGCTTCACTTATGTCATTGACCTTCTCGCTGATTTCCTCCAGAACCGTCTTTCTCTTTACCGCTCTGGCAAAGGCTCTGATTATCGCAAACAGAATAATCAGCCCGAGAAGAATCAGAAGCCCGATTTCTATCTCGTACTGATATGTTATTATGAATTCTCCTATACTTCCAACTGCGTTCATTGGGTTATCTCCTTGTAGATACATTTCGTTTTATTATACTATATTTCCTTCAGTTCGGCAAATACTATCAGCGCAATAACATTGAAGTCTGACAGGTTTTGTGATAATATATTTCTATATTTGTGGGAGGCGGTAATCTATGCATAACACTGAATCTATGGAAAACTATCTGGAAACCATACTGGTTCTCAGTAAAATCAAGCCGGTGGTCCGCTCCGTGGACGTGGCCGAGGAACTGGGCTTTAAGAAGTCCAGCGTCAGCGTCGCCATGAAGAAGCTGAGAGAAAGCGGTCACATCACCGTCACGAAGGAGGGCTACATCTACCTTACCGACTCCGGCAGAGAAATAGCCGAAATGATTTTCGAGCGTCACCAGCTCATCTCCCAGTGGCTCATGTTCCTGGGAGTCGACGAAAAGACCGCCCTGGAGGACGCGTGCAGAATGGAGCACGTAATCAGCGCGGAAAGCTTTGAAGCGATAAAAAGGCATGCCATGACCGGCATGAAGAATACAGACTGAATCCGGTCGGTCCCGGTCTGGAAGTGGGGTTTAAGCTGGCTTGGCAGCGGGTTTTGGCCGGCTTGGAAGCAGGTTTTGACAAAATCGTCAAAACGGCGCGGCCGGGTCAAGGCGTTTCTTTACAAAATGAGTACTGATATGCGAAAAGGTCAAGGATATCCTGAGGCTAAATGCCGATTTCCTTGACCTTATTTCTTTGCTGCCGGCGGAATGTCAAATTTCGCCTTGACCTGTTTAATTCTAAACCGGATTTTTGTCAAACCTATCGCGAAAAGCCGGCCGGCAAAATCCCCTTGATATACTATATCCTTTCATACGCAATCCTCGGTGTCCCGTCCTCAGTGCATCTGATGATTCCACATCTTGTGAACCCGTATTTTCCCAGAAGATGCTGCATTATCTTATTGTCGTGGTGAGTATCTATTCTGATATGGCTCATTTCCTCCGTGCAGAATTTCAGGGCTTTCGCCAGAACGCCATGGATTTTCCCATCTCCTGCAATCCTGTGAATTGTTCCGTACTCGGTTTCCGAGATCCACTCTCCGTCAATCTCTTCATACGTCTCATCTTCGCCGATTATAAATGCAAATACTCCGTGGAGGCCGCCTTCGCCTTCAATGACATAAAGCTGTTTCTTTTCTATGTCATCTTCTATAACTTCCCGCCACGGCCAGCCGCCTGTCCACTGATTCGGGTTGCCGTTTTTTGTCATAAAATCCCGTGCGTATGCATATATGTCCATAATTCGGGGAAGATCCTCCCTGCAGGCAAATCTTATTCTGCAATCTTTTTCTTCCGTCATTTTTCTAATCCTTAAATGCGCGTATGGCGTCGCTTACGGTTTTTACCCCCGTCAGCTTAAGGCCCGTCAGGCGCTTTTCTCCTTTAAGTTTTTCCGCATCCCTTGCAGGAAGAATCATCTCCTCGTAGCCCATCCTCTTTGCTTCGATGGCGATTTTGTCCGCACCGGATACCGGACGGATTCCGCCCGTAAGTCCCACCTCTCCGACGGCTATGAGTCTGCGGTCCGAAGCTATGCCGCGGTACGATGAAAATATGGCAAGAACTACTGCAAGGTCCACCGCCGTTCCGTCGGGACGCACGCCTCCCGCAACGTTCACATAGACGTCGCTGTTCATCATGGGTATTCCCGCCTTTTTTTCCAGAACGGCAAGGAGCATGGAAAGTCTCTGACTGTCGATGCCCACCGCAGTCCGCCTTGCAAATCCCACGTTGGCCGAAGCTGTCAAGGCCTGTATTTCAAACATTACCGGCCTGCTGCCCTCGTAGACCGCAGTTACGACGGAGCCCTCCGGCTTTCCGCAGGTTCCTTCCACGAATATCTCGGAAAGATTTGGAATTTCAATGAGTCCCTCTTCCTCCATTCTGAACGCGCCGATCTCGCTGGTGGTACCAAAGCGGTTCTTATATGCGCGGAGGATTCTGAGGTCGTTATCCCTTTCCCCGGTAAAACTGAGCACGCAGTCAACCAGATGCTCCACTATCTTCGGTCCCGCCAGTTCGCCGCTTTTGGTAACGTGGGCGACTATGAACACCGGAATGCCGCACTTTTTGCCGAGGCGCATGAGGAGGTTGCCGCAGCCTCTGACCTGTGACACGCTGCCCGGCGCCGAATCCATTTCCCGGGTGTACATGGTCTGGATGGAATCTATTATGACGAATTCCGGATCGATTTCATCACACACCGCCTCCACGTTTTCCATATTGGTCTCCGAAAGCACAAAGAGCCTTTCACTGAAGTCGCCGCATACCCGGTCGGCCCGCATCTTTATCTGCTCTCCCGATTCCTCACCGGAAACGTAGAGAACTCTGCCACAGTCCCTTGCGATATTAGCGGCGGCCTGTATTATCAAAGTGGATTTTCCTATGCCCGGTTCTCCCGAGATGAGTACCAGCGACCCCTTTACGAGGCCTCCGCCAAGCACCCTGTCA
Source organism: Candidatus Avanaerovorax faecigallinarum (assembly GCA_019113145.1). Taxonomy (GTDB): domain Bacteria; phylum Bacillota; class Clostridia; order Peptostreptococcales; family Anaerovoracaceae; genus Avanaerovorax; species Avanaerovorax faecigallinarum. The sequence goes on along the minus strand of DXHZ01000093.1, from coordinate 15,650 downwards.
AGTTCCGCTATGCCCGTCTTTATGCGGCTGTAGTCCGCCGAGCCCACCTTTTTAAGAGGCGTGGCTTTAATTCGCTCTCCCGGCGCCGCTCCAACTGTGCGCCTCCCGGAGCCGGCATCATCAGGCTCGATTACCTTTTCCTCTACAAAAGAGCCCCATGCCCCGCAGATACACTGCCCCAGCCATTTAGGACTCTCGTACCCGCATTCCTGACATACGAACACCGTTTTTCCTTTCTTAGCCATAATCAACCTCTGTCTTTCCTGTAATTGCCTGTCCTTAGAGTATATCAAAACCTCTATACCGTGTCCATGAAGTTTTTTCCGTGGGTTTTCCCGTCGGCTTAGTGTATTATATAGTAAACAGACTTTTTCGGGAAAGGGGGCGAAAGATGTGCCGGACAGTGAAATAATCGGGCTGATTCTGTCAAAGGATGAACGGGGCCTGACGGAGCTTTTAAATCGGTACGAACCGCTGATAAGGTACGTCATCACCCCGATTTTAAAAAGCCCCGAAGACGTGGAGGAGTGCCTTTCCGACATCGTCATGCGAGTCTGGGACAAAATACGCCTTTACGATTCCTCCTGCGGCTCCTTCAAAGGCTGGCTCACAGCCGTATCAAGGAATGCCGCCCTGAATCATGCGGCAAAGCTCAGGCGCAGCGAATACCGTGAAGAACTCACGGAAAACTCTCCGGCGGCAGACCCTACCCCGGAGGAGGAAGTCCTCAGGCGGGAGCAGCAGGAAAGGCTTGAAAAAATCATTAACAATCTTATGCCCGGGGAAAAGCTTCTCTACTACAGAAGATATTACTACATGCAGCCCGTCTCCCAGATTGCGGCTGAGCTGGGCATGTCCGAAAGAAGCGTTGAAGGGCGGCTTTACCGCCTGAAACAAAAGCTGAAGAAGCAGTTTAAGGAGGTGACCGGCGATGACTGATAAGAACAGGCAGACTATGCCCGATCAGGACTTTGAGCGCATTCTCAAAGCGAGCGCAGCCGATATTCCTCCGACCGACGTCATTCGCGGCATAACTCCTCACAGAACCGCAGTGAACCGAATCATAACCGGACTGGTTCTCACGACCTTTACTCTGAACATTGCGGGACTTGACTATATCGGGCCCGCTATCGGAGCGATACTTCTTGCGGCAGGCTTCAGGATAATAAGGAGAGGGAACAGCTTCTTCAAAGCCGGTTATGCGCTTTCCTTACTCAATATCGCGCTTATGGCGGCTCTGCTTACCGTAAACGCCACCATTTACGCATCGGATTTTAACGGGTCAACTGTAAGCACCGCATACGGCGTCGCAAGTCTTCTGGTGAAGATGTCCGTTATAATATGCTTCTGGCGGGGACTCGGATCGGCAGGCCACCGCTTCGGCGTTTCCGGCGTTTCCGGAAAAATCGATTCCGGAGTCCTTCTGTGCCTGTGGTACGGCGCCGTTTCGGCTCTCGGGCTCATCGGCGTAACGAGCTGGCTTATCGTCGGCGCTCTCGTCGCCTTGTACATTCTGCTGATACGAAGCCTTTTAAAGCTGTCCGACACGCTGGAGGACACGGGATACTCCGTTGCCGCCGCGCCCGTTCACATAAGCGACCGGGTATATATCGGCGTTCTGACCGCTTTGTTCATACTGTGCATCGCAGTCGGCTGCGGTTTTTCCAGTTCGTATCCTATGACGTGGGAAAGCGCGCCTGCGGGCGCTGCGGCGGAAAATGAAGCAGATTCGGTGCGTTCTAAGCTGACAGACGCAGGTTTTCCTGACTTTGTCGCCCGGGATATGACGGACGAGGACGTATTGAAACTCGAAAGCCCCGCCAGAGTGTTCACCGATTCCCGGGAGAGAACCGTCGATGGCGGAAAGCTTGAAATCACAACGGTAGTTTCCATGAATTCAGAAGATGCTCTCGATTTCAGCGTAATCCACTACTTTAATTGGGCGGACAATCCGGATCACTTTTACTCGGAGGGGATTAAAATATACCCGGCCTATGCTGATTCGGGATTTGAGGCAAAGGGTGAAATTTCAGGGCGGGTGCTCTGCGAAAAGGACGGCGGAACCCTTGTGTCCGGATATCGTTCCCTCGGCGAGGAAATTCTTACGGGAACGGATTTCTGGGGCGAGTACAGGGATACGGTTATAATAGGGACGTACTCTATTCCGGACGGCAGCAAAAACTGCAGAGGCTACGTTATGTATTCGGCAAAATCACCTGACGATAGTCTGTACGGAGGATATAAATCGGGATTTTTCTTTGCTCATCAGAACAGTCTGCTGATATACCCTCACGAAACCGCAGAAGATGAGCTTATATCATCAGATCTTTCGGAGTACAGCTGCTTTGACACGGATTCAATCTTCGCGACCGGAAGCAGGGACAGCATGGAAATGGGATCATAGAGGAGGTTTAAAATGCAGGAAAGGGAACTTATAAGTCGTCTCGTAACGAAGGACGGGCAGGGGATAGACGCCCTTGCCGAAGAATACGGTTCAATGATCAGATACGTCATAAGGCCTGTACTGGCGGGAAAAGGTGACGAGGAGCTGTGTTTCGCCCGGGTAATCGAAAACGTATTGGCAGGTATCCATCTTTACGACGTTAAATCCGAGAATTTCGCCGGATGGATTACTTCAGTCGCTCACGATACTGCCATGGAATTTCTCCCGCAGGGAAGAGCCGACACCATCGCCGAAAACGACAGACAAAAGCTCGACGAAGCCGTTTCGTCTCTTTCCCAAAGCCAGAAGATTTTCTTCTACCGGAAGTATTACTACATGCAGTCCGACAGGCAGATGGCCGGAGAAATGGCCACGGAGGGCTGGATTTTGGGGAAATGGATGGGCGCTCTCAGGCAGAAACTTAAGCCATACTTCGGTTCATCAATATCGGACAGCGCTCTCGATGAGGCTCTCACAAATTATGCCCACGGAATCCCTCCCGCAAAAATCGTCAGGGACGTGAACCCGTGGCGATCTGCAATGTACGATATACTGCTTGGTATGGGGTTTTTCTTCGGGGCTTACACCGACAGTCTCGGGTACGTCAGCATGGCTGTAAGCACTGCCCTGCTTCTGGCAGGCTTTGCCGCTTTGCGCGAGACTAACCGCTTTTTCAGGGCCGGCTTTTACTTCAGCGTCCTGCGCGTGGCTTTCGTCGCCCTGTACATATGCGTCCTGCCCGGACTTTCGGAAAATCCCGGCGCAGATGCCGCAGCTTCCGCCGCCGGAAACGTTATCGAGCTGAGCGGATTTCTCTGCCTCTTCCTTGGAATCAGAGCTCTGACGGCAAAGAACGCTTTGAAGTCACCGGCTCTTCCCCTAACCCTGTTTGCCGTAATGTATATCGCCATAGGCGCAGCCTATGTGGCAGGGTACAGAGGGAGCTCCTTCAACAGTATATACGAACTCGTCGTCATGTTCATCGCCGTTGCTGCCGTATTTTTAAGCTTCTTCCGCTATATCTATAAAGGCGCCGGCTTCGGCTACGATATAATCGCAAGGCCGTTACCTCACTTTGGCCCCTTCGCGCTGCTTATCGGACCCATAGTTCTCTTTCTCGTATGCGCGGGAATTCAGGAGCTGATATGGTAAGAATGAAAAATGTCATGTTTTTTTGAGGGATTTATCAGCAAACGCTGTATAGTCTGGTAGAAGTGGAAAGTCGCAGCGGGTTTATACAGTCCGCAAAGGGAGAAGTTATGAGGGACCAGGAAATCATAAGACTGCTGCTCGAAAGAGACGAACGCGGCATCGACGAACTTATGAAGCAATACGGTTCTCTAATCCGTTACATAATAAGACCTGTAGTTCCGGATTCCGAAGATGCAAAAGAGTGTCTTTCCGATGTTACCATGCGCATCTGGGACAAAATCGGTCTCTACGATGAAAGAAAGAGCGGCTTTTCCGTATGGATTACCGCAGTCACCTTCTGCATAGGACTGTTTCGTCTGCCGATAACCAGATTTGCAGCGTGCATATTTGTTCCGGGTTGGGTGATGTGATTTGGAACTTAGCCAATCGTCGGAAAAAAATTTAGCCAATCGTCGGATTAAAAAGCCGCCAATCATCGGAAAAATTTTCGGCCAATCGTCGGAATTTGCTTGTTGACTTCCATGCCTTAGTTTAGAATGTAGACGTAATGCACCTTTTGGAACGGGGTCTTACGACGAAAAACCACTGGAAGAAGTTACAAATCGTATGCTTGTTAAAAAGGTTCAAGCAGGCGGAAGCTTTCATCAATATCCAACAACAATGCACATTTTCACCTGTAACATAAAAATATTAACTCTCTGAAAATGTCGAAGTTCATAAGTAGCGTACACTTTTCCTGTTAGCCGATAAACTTCGTACCCGCAATAACCATTCTTCACTTTAACTTTTTTATATTTTCGCCAGAATTTATGTCAAATTATCTAGTCAGCTCATGGTTATTTTCTTGTTAGTCAATCTCAAACTCAGCGACTATATAAAAATCGATCTGCCATTTTCCTTTAACGGTAACGTCTACCTTGCTTTCTTTCTGACGAAGTATGTACATTTCTTTCCTCGATCCGCATATAAGATCTCTGTCGTCCGAATTGACTATTAAATCCTCACCCCATCTGCTGACTTCATCATTAATTACAACTATCACTTTTCTCGTTTGTTCTGCGTACGGCAGTTCGATATGTATAGTAGTTGGCGAATCTGTCACTCCTGTGTATGTGAATCTTCTCAGTTTATCATAGTTTTCTGCAACAATTTTAATGTTATTCCTGGAACAAATGTCACTCAATACCTGTTCAAATCCTTCAGCGTCTAAGTTGCACTCAACCGCAGCCCAGGCTTTGTCGGCATACATGCTTCTAAATTTAGAAGGCAAACACCCTAAGTATTCAGTAAATATTTTATTATAATACCTGACCGACGAAAATCCGCTGTTCTCCGCAATGTATGTCAAACTATTATTAGTATCAAGAAGTTGAATTACCGAATTTATCGTGCGATAATAATTCATTACTCTTATATACCCTTGCTCGAGATGTTCTTTAAATTCTTTCGATAGATATGGGACGCTGAGAAATTCCTGTCGGGCAATATCATTTAAGCTTATACGTTCAGAAACATGCGAAATCATGTACTCACTTATCCGCTTAAACCTCTCTTTACTAAATGCAAGATTTCCTGTCCCGTCAAACAGATGTCCGATATCATCAAAGTTTTCAATAACGTAGTTAAGAATGGCATCCAAGTCATTGGTAATACAGGCTCTCAGGTCTTCCTTTACGATATCTCTGACACATCTTACCATCATCGCAAACAGCGATGCAACATGCTCCGGTTTAGCTTTTGCAGCAAAAAAATTATCCCCATTACAGTTGTAAGTAACGCATTCGAAATTTATGTCATAAGTACTTAGATATGAATCCTCAAAACACAAATACAATACCCTTGCGTCTGGCAAGCCCGTAAGCATAATGGGTTCTTTAACGTTGAAAATTTCAGTCTGCCCCGACTCTATCCGAAAAATGCCTGAAACACATCTTACCTCTATAGCGCCGGAAATGACATGGATTATGGATAAATTTTTACATACGTGAAAAGGAATATACTTAATGTCTGCTATACCACATTTACATAAATTTTCAATTTTCAGCATAACCCACGTCACTCCTTTGGCTTCTACTCAAACCAATTGAATCTCCGGCTGTGAAAATATGATTTATAATCTTCATTATTCACCATATCGTTCTTAATTGCTCCGCACCCCTTAATGTGTGCAGAATGAATGAAATTAATTCACGAGTTCACTTTGGGGAGTTCTACACGATGCTCTTATATTTGCTATCCCAGAAACCGTCATTTCCATTGCTACAGTTTGCCTTCCCTCATAAAAACGAAATTAGTACCGGCGATTTCATTGAATTCTTTCTCGGCTCTCATCGATATTCCTTCTACTCTGCCCTTTATTTCCTCAAGACATTCAACTTCATCTATGTTGACTATTTTCCCGTTTTCATATATTACTTTTCCATCGACCACCGATAATGCCACTTCATCGCCTCGTGCGCTGTAAACTAAATTAGGAACGATATTTCGCATAGGTCTCGTATATACAGGCTGCATAGTATATTTGTTTAAATCTACTGCAATAAAATCAGCTTTTTTTCCACACTTAAGCGATCCTATTTCGTCACCCATGCCTATGGCCTTTGCACCTTCTATAGTTGCCATCCTTAAGACTTTCCATGCAGGCACAATTTCAGGATTGCCGAATTTAATCTTGTTAAAAAGCGCTGCCAGCTTCATTTCATTGAAAATGTTATGGCAATTGTTACCTGGTGCCTGATCCGACCCTAAGGCTACATATCCACCCGCATTCTGAAATGCAACAGAAGGACAAACCAGTCCGTCAATTATTCCTATGGATCCCGGACAAACTACCATTCCGGCTCCGGATTTTGCTACCATTGCCGCTTCTTCTTCTGTGCAGTCAGTAAGGTGAACTGCAATCAGCGTATCATCCAGGTATCCCAGCCCCTGCAGCCATTCAACGGGACGTTTCCTATATCTCATCATTATCTGTTCCGTCTCTCTATCGCCCTGCTGCAGGTGCATATGCACCTTTGTGTTTCTCTTTTTTGCTTCATCCCGAACCCGCATCAGAAGCTCTTTGCTTAAGAAATCGGCACCCTGAGGTCCGAAGAGAACCTTAATTCTTCCATTGTCCCGGTTGTTCCATTTATCGTATACGGCAATGTTTTCTTCCAGACTCCGCAACCCTCTGTTTTCGTCAAACTCGTAAAGCTCTCCCGGATTATATATTCTTTCTTTCAGCGACCGCACTGTTTCAGTCATTATACCACGGATTCCGCTTTTTTCAACAAATTCGCAGGTAGGCTCTACCCCTATGGAAAACTCACCGATAGTTGTAGTTCCGGACTTAATTGCTTCCATGATTCCAAGCTTTACGCTGGCTCTTGTATCGTCAATTCCCATTGCGTTTTCAAACGGCTGCAATCCATAGAACATCCAGTTCTTTGTATCCTGAGCGAGACCTCTTGCAATGCATATGTCCACATGAGTATGGGCATCTATAAATCCCGGCAGGATTGCATGATTATATAGCTCGAGAGTCTTTTCAGCAGTATAGCTTTCATCTACATTATCTACCGGTACAAAGTCTGCAATTCTTCCCCGATCTATCACCATCGCCATATTTTCTATATATCCCACACCTTCACCTTCCATGGTAAAAATATGCTTCGCTTTTACTATCATATCTACCGTTTTCATATCTTTTCACCTCTCGGTATCCTGACATTAATGTATTAAACAAAGTTCCTTTAAAGGCGACTTTGAACATCAGCTTTTAAAGGAACTGTTTAATTTATAACATAACGCCTAATACACCAAATATTACAGCTGAAATTCCAACTGCAGTAAATGCATATGGCAAGTTTGCAAGCGCCATTTCTGCAGGCTGTACCTGTGCAGCCTGTGACGACATGATTAATGCTTCAGAACCGAAGGAGCACGTTGCAGGGCATACTGCTCCGGAAATCAGAACACCAAGCATCAATGGCATGTTCAAATCCATCTGCTCTGCCAACTGGATTATTACCGGCATGCACAGAGCGGAGGTTGCCCAATAGCTTCCCATAACCCAAGACAGCAGCGACATCACTATAAACATAACCGGTGGTACCATCCAGGCTGTCAATACAGATGATACAGCATTTACAAGCAATTCTGTAAAGCCCAAATCAGAACATGCGTTAGTAAAGGTAAATAGAATCAGGAGAAGAACCAGGATATACACCATATCCTTCACGCCTTCCACAATAGTGTTGCCCAAATCTCCAAATGTCATTTTTTTGGTAGCAATCAGCATAACACTGATAACTGTTACACCCACTAATACAGCAGTAAAGATATCTCCTGTTACAAATGCAACTCCAATAATCGTGGCCAGCGGTATCAGGAAAAATAATGCACTTCCTTCTTCAACCTCTTCATCCATTGTGCCAATGCGTCCAGATTCCGGGAACACATCTCCCAATTCATCTGCTCTGCGATACGCCTCTTTCATTGGACCGTATTTAGGGAAGATTTCCAACGCGAGAAGCAGGATAACAATCATGAATACAGCAGGATAAACCATAAACGGAATTGTTTTTATGTACATCTGCATGCCGGATATGCCGGTACCTTCTAATATCCCGCTGTCCCCAATCAATCCAATGTAATAAATAGCCCATATAGAAATCGGCGCAAATACACAAGCCGGTACACCAGCCGAGTTTACAGTACATGCAAGCATCAATCTCGGTGCTTTGTATTTGTCAGTCAGGTTTCTCATAGACGAAGTTACGACAAGTGCATTAAGATATTCGTCAATAAATACGATTAATCCCAAAACAAAGGTAGCAGCCAGACTCTTCCTTCTGGAGTTTGCGAGGCGACCAAGTTTTCTTCCAAAACCAATCGTACCTCCAGAGGCAATAACTAATCGTACAAAAACGCCCATAAGCGATGCCGATGCAAGAATGAAGGAATAAGTGTCACCAACCAGTGTTTCAAGCAACCCGTTTGATATTCCTGTCACGAAGTTTTTCGGCGAAACCAGCAAAAATGTGACAATTAAAGTGATTATACTACTTTCTAAAGTTCTCTTTGTGATAACAATTAATATTATCAGTATTACCGGAGGTATAACCGGTATTATTGTTTGTAAAAAATCCATTCCGAGACTCCTTTCTTTCAGAATTTCACATTTGCATACATTTTCTCTGCGCTTTTCGTTGCCTTGTCAATAATTTCCTGTTCCTCCAATCCTGCAAACCGCTTGTTCTTCATCAGAACTTTTCCGTCAACAATAGTAGTATCTACATCCCTGCCGTTTCCGGAAAAAATCATGTTTGTAACAGGGTCAATTGCTGGAGTCAAATGCAATGAATTCGTATCTACTATGATAATATCCGCCTTTTTCCCGACTTCCAGCGATCCGATTTCATGATCCAATCTCAGGCACTTTGCACTGCCCATGGTTCCCATTTTCAGGATATCATAGGCTGAAATAACCCCTGCATCAAGAGTATTTACCCGATGCAATAACGCAGCCGCTTTCATGCTTTCCACCATATCCTGATTATTGTTACTTGCAGCGCCATCAACGCCAATTCCTACATTGACACCTCTGCTCAATAATTCAGGAATAGGAGCAATACCATCTCCCAGAATCATATTTGCAAGTGGCTGATGTGATACATTGGTTTTCGTATCCGCCAAAAGCTGCTGTTCCTTTGCGCTAATCCAAATGCTATGAATAATCATCGTACGTTCTGAAAGAACTCCCAGTGAATGCAGGTACTCCATAATTCCCATTTTATGTGTATTCTTGACAGTTGTCAGTTCACCTACGCTTTCGGCCGCATGGCACTGGAATAACGTATCGTATTTTTCCGCCAATGCGAAAAGTCCTGTTATCGTCTCTGCATTACAGTCAATTGGTGTAATAGGTTCTACACCTACTTTTATTCTCCCATTCTCCGTATTATGATACTTTTTTATGCATTCCTCGGTTTTTCTTAATGCAGTTTCAGTATCCTCAATTGCCTCGATAGGAACATCCGGATGGTACTGCATGTTTTGAGTTGCTCTGCATAAAACTGTTCTGATACCACATTCTCTTGCCGCAGCTACCATTCCATCATAATTTTCATCCTTTTGCACTATATAGTGGCTATCCGCAAAGCATGTTGTTCCGGTTCTGATCATTTCTGCAATGTTTAGCCGCCCCGCATTATAGCAGTCATTAAAATCCATTGCCATGCTCATCGGATAAATCACCTTCGTAACCCAATCGTCCAGGTTTAATGTGCATCCTATTCCTTTCATCAAGCTCTGAAACAAGTGTGTATGCGAAGTGACCAAACCAGGCAATATCATTCCTTTGTCGTGCTCTATCAATTCGTAATCCACGTTCGCATATTTTTTGCATGCCTCATCTGCCGAACCAATATAATCGATTCGGTCATTTTTAGTTACAATCGCACCATTTTCAATGATATCATCATTCTGATTCATTGTTACAATAGTTCGTCCCTTCAAGAAAAGATATCGATCTGCCATGTTTTCCTCCTTTGTAGCGCTATTTTCCCCAGCCTTTTTCCTTTAAATATGACTTCATTAAAGTGTACCCCGGCCTTATATCCATAATATCTGTATATTCAAGCGGTGAATGACTTATGCCTCTTTCACTGGGTACGAAAATCATATTAGTCTTTATTTTTTGAGCAATTATTTGAGAGTCATGTCCGGCCCCGCTAGGCATAAGCGCGACCTTCTGATTCTCTTTTTCTGCCAGCTGCTTAAGTCTCTCAATCCCTCCCGCATCCATGGCCACAGGCGAATCCTGACACGCAAAATCTGTTTCAGGCATATACTCGGGGAATTCTTTCAGTAGCGACTCAATTTTGTTTTTTGCCTCCGTCAGAAGTTCCTGGCTTTCTGAGCGAATATCAAATGTGATTTTAACTTTATTTGCTATCACATTGCTTTTCCCCGGTTCAATAACCACATTGCCAATGGTGCACACCAGCTTATCCCCTTTTGTCATCGCCCATTTATTAAGCGCAGTAACGAAAGATGCGGCCACAGGAACTGGGTCTTTTCTCATGCTCATCGGTGTCGTACCGGCGTGATTTTGTTCGCCATAAAAATAAATATCTCCCGCAAATATTCCTACAATAGCAGTTACAATTCCTACCTGCTTGCCGGCACTTTCAAGAAATCCGCCCTGCTCAATATGCAATTCCAAGAATTGTTTCACATTACCTCTTTCTTTAGGCAGTACACCCTCGTAGTATCCGGCACATCTCATTGCTTCCTCAAGAGAAACACCATTTTCATCAAGCTCTTGTAGATTTTCATTCCGAAGCGTTCCTGTTATAGCTCTGCTTCCAACATATCCTGCTAAAAACCTGCTCGCCTCTTCCTCGCAAAGAGCAACGACTTCCACTGTCTTTTTCGGTATTCCATATTCCCGATACAATGAAGCGCACGCTGAAATGGCCGTTATTATCCCCAGGACCCCATCATATTTTCCGCCGTTTTTAACGGTATCCCTGTGTGACCCTGCAAGTATTACATCTTTTGTTCTTCCTTCTATCCTGCCATAGAGATTTCCTACGGTATCAAAATATGTGTAAAATCCGGCATCTTTCATCCACCTCTTCAGAAGTTCAACTCCTTTTTTGTCCTCGTCTGTATATGTGGCACGCCAGTATGTCCCGTCTTCTTTTTTCCCCGTCTCTGCAACCTTCTCTATTGCGGATTCTATCCATTGCATTTCAGCATCAATCATCACAATCGCCCCTTTCTGTACATATACTGCATTTCAGCTAATCTAACCGACTCCTCTATTCCATCGATAACGTGTATCCCAGTCAGTTTTGATAGGCGCTTCCCAATCCCCGCAAAGGCTGCACATCCGAGAATGACGGAATCTGCACCATCTTTTTTTCTACACACCTCTATCTGTTTGATTATTTCTCTTTCATCCACATTCGCCGCTTCTTCCACTGATGAATCCATATATCTTATCGACGCTACATGATTCTCATCTCCCAGAGCGCGTACACTCCTAATCCATGGCGATATATCAGATTCGTTTCCAGACGCTATGATGGAATATCTGAAACCTGTCATACGTGCAAAAGCTGCGCTGCTTTCATATAGCCCAGCAACCGGAATAGAGCATCCTCCTCTGGCCGCATAAAGCCCGGGATCTGCAAAGCATGCTATCACCGCTGCATCATATTTCTTTTCACAACTCTTGAGCGTCTCCATTACTTTAGTTCCTGCGATGAGTTCATCACCTATGTTAACTATTGCAGGCGGAGCATCTTCTATTTTGATTACATCAACATTCAGTTTTTCGTTTTCTAAATCTTTTACAGCCTGATATATTCTTTCAGTTATTCTGTCTGAAGAATTCGGATTGATGCACAATATCTTCATAACCACCTTACCTCAAAGGTCTTACGTACTTCCCGCTTCCCATATCCGCTATAATTTTCTCCCCATCGTAAACAACATTTCCGTTTACGAGGGTCTTAGTTACCTTTCCATGTACTTTCATTCCGTTATATGGACTCCATTTTATCATCTGTTTTAAATTTTCATCCTTCACTTCCCATTCTATATCAGGATTAATTATTGCAACATCAGCATCAGCTCCCACTGCTATCCTTCCTTTTTCAGGGTAAAGCCTATATCTTTTAGCTGCATTTGTGCTGGATAATTCAACATACTTTTCTATCGGTAATCCTCTACGTATCACACCTTCACTGAATAACAGTTGATAACACAACTCCACGCTGGTTACTCCTGCCGGGGTGTTAAATACATTATCTTTCCCCGCCTCTTTTTCCTCTATTGTATATGTCGCATGATCACTGCAAACCCAGTCAACTTTACCGTCAAATACAGAATTCCACAGTTTTTCAACCTCTTCTCCGCTTCTTAAAGGTGGATTGCATATGCCGTATACTCCCAGTTTTTCAAGCTGGTTTCTATCCAGAATCAGATACTGCGGGCATGTCTCTACAGAAATATTCGTTCCGCATTTTTTTGCCCTGTCCACTATTTCTACTGCGTCTGCAAGGGTACAATGTGCTATATTTACTTTACAACCGGTGTTCTCCGCAAATAAAGTCATTCTTGCTACCGCTTCTATTTCAGATATTTCCGGTCTTCCATCAGGATAATCTGCGGGAGCAATTCTTCCTTCTTCCTGCAGCTTTTTCGTATAATACTCAACTATATCGTTATTCTCACAGTGAATCGCCAGAACTATGTCCTTATCAGACAGGAACTTCATTCTGTCGATTATCTGTCCGTCGTTAAGCCTCGGTATTTCCGGAGAATAAGTTAGGAATGTTTTAAAGGCTATTGCACCATTTGCTATCATCTTCTCCATCTCATTCTCATTATTTTCTGAGCATGCCCCGAATAAGCCGAAGTTGATTATTGATTTTCTTTCTCCTATACTCTTCTTTTCACTAAAAGCCCTTAAATTATCCGGCAAAGGAAAAGTCAGAGGGTGTTCCAGTACTGTTGTTATACCTCCGGCTGCTGCTGCACATGTACCTGTGTAAAAGTCTTCACTGTTTGTCAACCCCGGATCATTAAGATGGACATGTGGATCTATAAATCCAGGCAGAACATACTGTCCTGTCGCATCAATTTCCGTATATTCGCCTTCATCTTCACCTGCACCTAAAAAGCTTATCTTCCCGGATTTGATACAAACATCACATTGCCTTAACCCGTCCTCTGTAAAAACCATCCCGTTTCGTATTTTTATATTCCCGCTCATTTTCTTCACCTCTGTCATTATTATAATTATCCGATTATTTTTTACAATGTCACTTTTTAACCTAACATTGTCACTTTTTAACTATTTTGACACGTCAAAAGGCGCCCCTTGTGGAGCGCCTTTATTATTTTTTCTTTCAGATTTTTTGTAATCCCCTACACTTCCTGACCTGCCTGATAAGCTTCTATAATCTTATCGGCAAGCTGTTTAGGCATTTCGTCGTATCTCTCGAAGGTCATCTCGAAGTGTCCGCGGCCCTGAGTCATGGAACGAAGTCCCAGAGCGTAGTCAAAGAGCTCGGACTGAGGAGCTTCGGCGAGCAGCTTCTGTCCGCCGTTTGCGAGAGGCTCCATTCCGAGAATCTTTCCTCTGCGCTTGTTCATGTCGCCCATAACGTCGCCCATGTAGTCGTCAGGCACAGTTATCTCAAGGTGCATGATAGGCTCCAGAAGAACAGGCTTTGCCTCTACGATACCCTTCTTGAAGGCCAGAGATGCGGCAATCTTAAAGGATACTTCGTTGGAGTCCACATCGTGGTACGAACCGTCGTGAAGGACAGCCTTAACGTTTACTACCTTGCATCCTGCCAGAGGGCCCTTCTGCATGCTCTCTATGAGACCCTTTTCAACGGCAGGAACGTAGTTCTTAGGAACTGAACCGCCGAAGAGCTCTTCCGAGAACTCGAATTCCTTATCGGAAGGGGAGAACTTGATCCACACGTCTCCGTACTGGCCTGCGCCTCCGGACTGCTTCTTATGCTTACCCTGTACGTCGGAGGTTCCCTTGATGGTTTCTCTGTAAGCTATCTTTCTGGGAACTGTCTTTACGCTTACGCCGAATCTGTCCTTCAGCTTCGCAAGGATGATTCCCAGCTGTATGTCTCCCTGTCCGCCGAGGAGAGTCTGATGAGTCTCAGCGTTTCTCTCTACCACGAAGGAAGGGTCTTCCTCTCTCAGTCTTGCAAGACCAGTTCCCATCTTTTCCTCGTCGTTCTTGTCCTCAGGCTCTATGGCGATGAAGTAAGTAGGGGACGGGTAGTCCAAAGGAAGATATCTGATTACGTCGCTCTTATCGCAAAGGGTGTCGCCGGACAGAGTATACTGCAGCTTGGCAACGGCAACGATGTCTCCCGCCTCTGCATAGTTAAGCTCCAGCTGCTCCTTTCCTCTTAAGAAGAACAGCTTGCCCAGTTTTTCCATCTTGCCGGTTCTCTCGTTGAGAACTTCCGTTCCGGAGTTTATCTTTCCGGTAACCACCTTCATGATGGAAATCTTTCCTACGAACGGATCGACTATGGTCTTGAATACGAACGCCGACATAGGTGCATCGGTTACGGAAATTCTTTCAACCGGCTCGTTCTTGTCGTTGAATCCTGCGTAAGGTCCGTGCTGAAGCGGAGTAGGAACGTATGTAAGGAGCAGATCTAAAAGTCCTTCGATTCCCTGTCCCAGCTGGAACGCGGAAGAGCATACCGGAACGATTACGCCTTCGGATATACCTTTTACGAGACCGTTCTTAACTTCCTCATCGGTAAAGTCGTCACCGTTAAAGTATTTTTCCATGAGCTCGTCGTCTGCCATTGCGATGGCTTCCTTGAGATCCTCGTCAATCTCAGCGGACAGAGGCCAGCTGAACGGAATGAGTGTGTCGCCGAACTTGGCCTTAAGCTCATCGAAGGTCTTATAGAAGTCGAACTCGTCCTTATCTCTCTTATTTATAACGATAAATCTCGGAGTCTTATATCTTTCGCAGGCGTTCCATGCCTCTTCAGTACCTACCTGAATTCCCGCTCCTGCGTCTACCAGGATTACTGCGGCTTCGGCAGCTCTCAATGCAGCATTTACCTCGCCTACAAAGTCGAAATATCCCGGAGTATCTATAAAGTTAATCTTGCTTCCCTTCCACTCTACAGGCACAACGGAAGTGTTGATGGAATATCCCTTTTCAATTTCCATTTTGTCGTAGTCGGATACAGTGTTTCCATCCTCTACCTTACCCATTTTCTTAGTTACGCCGGTAGCGTAAAGGGCCGATTCGAGGAACGTAGTTTTGCCGCATCCGCCGTGTCCCAGCAAAGCAACATTTCTGATAGTTTCACTTGTGTAGCCTTTCATTAATTAGACCTCCTGTCTGTAAATATGCACTAAATGCATTATATCAAAAAAGCCCTGACAGTACAACGGCTTTTTGGAATAGTGCGAATTCCGTTTTTCTTCGGGTTTTCTTTGACTTTCAGATTTCCTTCTGCTATCCTCTTTATGGTATATTTCAATTGTTTCATAA
>DXHZ01000092.1 GCA_019113145.1 Candidatus Avanaerovorax faecigallinarum | reverse complement strand
AAAAGAAGTAAGGTGAGGGATTGAGGTGTTCAAAGACAGGGTGGTTTTCAGGGAAAGAAAAGGCGTATCACGGACATTGGAACCGATAAGGATTGCAGTGACCGGAACGGGAGAATGTGTAGGCGCCAGCTTTACGGCTGCAGGACTTGCCGTGTTCTTTGCGCGCAGAGGACGAAAGGTTACGTATACGGAAATAGGAGACCCTGTCAGAATGCGCCGGCTTATGTACGATGTGATAGCCCTGGACAGAAGGCTGGGCAGGGAGAATGTTAAAGCGGTCTACAGAAGCATACGGGAGATGGAACCGCAGAAATCGCTCCGCGTTAATCTTTCCGACGGAATTTCGTGGAGAGTCATCACGCCGGAAGATGTCGATGACGGTCTGAATCCGGAGCCGGCGGATATATCCAGGATGATATCGTCGGCAGATGGAGATGTGCAGATTTTTGACGTAAGCGCCGGGGAAAAATTCAACGGATGTCTCCTCGATATGGATCTTGTCGTGGCGGTGACAGATCCTATGCCGTCGAAACTTATGCGCCAGAGAGAAAGAATTAAGTTTCTGAAGAGGCTCGAGGCATCGGGAAACCGCGTCATGTGGACTGTAAACAGAATGAATGACGGAGTCAGTAAAAGACAGATACAGGGATTCCTCAGAGAGGAGCAGATTCTGTATCTGAATGACATTCCGACTGAGGCCGTATACACGGGCGAATTCAGATGCAGACTTCCTCATGCGGACGGGAAGGTTATGGAGATTTTTGCGGATTCCTTCACCAAAATTTCACAAAGTATCGGAATATAGCGCCCTATTGAGGTTTAAAAAGTCAAGGTTTTGTAGTATACTATCATGTGTACGCAAATCTTAATCGAAGAGGTACTTTTATGATAACACTTGAAAATGTGACTAAGACATATTCCGGTAATATAGGACTGGAAGATGCCAGCATACATATAGATAAGGGTGATTTCGTATTTCTTGTAGGCCCCAGCGGCGCAGGAAAATCGACCTTTATCAGACTTTTACTTAAAGAAATAGATGCCGATTCGGGCAGCATAATCGTGGACGGACAGGAGGTCACCAGACTGAGCAACAGAGAAATCCCGCTGCTCAGAAGAAAGATAGGAATAGTATTCCAGGATTTCAGACTCCTGCCGAAGAAGACTGTATATGAGAATGTGGCTTTTGCCATGGAGATTCTTCATAAATCCAAAAAGCAGATAAGGAAAAGGGTTCCTCAGGCCTTGGCACTGGTTGGAATTCCGGATATGGGAGACAAGTATCCTGATGAGCTTTCGGCCGGCGAGCAGCAGCGAGTTGCCATAGCGCGAGCCATTATTAACAAGCCGTCGCTTCTTATTGCCGACGAGCCGACGGGAAACCTGGATCCGACTACGGCGGACGATATAATGGATCTGCTGAATAAGATAAATATGTCAGGGACCACCATAGTTATGGTAACCCATGCCAAGGACATAGTTGACAAGATGAATAAGCGCGTTATAGCCATAGAGTCAGGCCACATCGTAAGGGATGAGCAGGGGCAGTACGGCTATGAACAGGCGCAGGACGATGTGAAGGAGGAGGTCTTTGACGATGCGTACGATAGGCTATAATCTTAAGCAGGCCTTCCTTCAGATAGGCAGAAATAAGGGTATGAGTCTGGCGTCAGTGTTTGCAATAACCGCCATGATGCTCATACTGGGACTTTTTTTCGTGATATCGGTCAATGTGAATCTCTTTTCTGAGATGCTTAAGTCCGAGTATGATGAAGTAGAGTTCTTCCTGGAGGACGGAACGGATTCGGACGAGGCTCAGGCAATAATGGACGAATTCTCGAAGGTTGACGGAGTTACCGGTGTTTCCTTCCGGACGAAGGAAGACGCCATGAAGATTATGAAGCAGAGGTGGGGAGAGAACGGATATCTCCTCGACTCCCTCGGGGATAATCCTCTGCCGGATTCGGTGCTTGTAACCGTAGATTCTCCGGAGAATGCCACGAAGATAACGGAACTTGCCACTGGCATGGAAGGAATAGAGGATATTAAATACTATAAGGAAACTGTGGAAAAGCTGACCGCTGTAACGGATTCCATGCAGATTGGAGCTCTGGTGGTAATGGCATTCCTCATAATCGTTTCAGTGGTGGTTGTATCCAACACTATAAAGCTGACTGTATTTGCCAGAGCTAAAGAAATATCCATAATGAAATACATAGGCGCTTCCAACTGGTTTATAAGGGGACCGTTCCTTGTGGAAGGTATAATAATAGGCCTGTTTTCGGCGGGGGTATCTGCCGGGGTGACCTATCTGATATACAGTAAAATCGTGGATATAATCGGCAGGGATGTGATGACTATCCTGTCCTGCCCGATGGTTCCGGCGACCTATCTTTCGATAAACCTTGTATGCATATTTGCAGCCATGGGAGTTTCCATCGGAGCGTGCGGAAGTATAATATCCATGAGAAGATTTCTCGATACCTGATAAGCGGGAGGCTGTTTAACCATGAAAAAAAAGATTTTAGCCGGCTTTCTTATTGCTCTTATGGTGCTGACCCTTGTGCCTGCATACGCGTATGCCGATCTGAACAGCGATCTTGAAGATATCAACAATCAGAAGGATCAGGTTTCAAACGACATGGCTGAACTTGAGGACAGTCTGGAGAAACAGAAAGCTGAGCTTGATGAAATCGAGGCTGCGGTTTCCGCAAAAGAGGCGGAAATAGCTGACTCGGAGGCTGAAATTCAGGCTACTAAAGAGAAGATAGAACAGACGAAGAAAGACATTGAAAAGCGTGAGAAGGAGCTGGGGCTCAGGCTGAGAACCATGTATAAGAACGGTTCCGTAGGGTATATCGACGTAATACTGGGTTCGGGAAGCCTGTCGGAATTTCTCAGCAATGTTTCCATGGTTCAGAGGCTTTACAGTAGCGATCAGGAGATCATGGAGGAGCTGGAGAAGCAGCAGCAGCTTCTGGAACAGCAGTATGCTGAACTGGAAAGACAGCAGGCGGCTCTTGAAGAGGAGAAGAAGGCCCTCAGTGCCAAACAGTCTGAAGCAGAGGAGAAAAAAGCTTCAATGCAGGGAGAACTGGATGCTCTTTCTGCAAAGCTGGATGAACTCAATGCGGATGCTGAAAGCATAAGCGCACAGATTGCAGCAAGCCAGCGTCCGGACGTGGAATATGAGGGAAGCGGCAAATTCGTATGGCCTTGTTATGGAACCATAACATCGTATTTCGGATGGCGAATTCACCCGATTTTCGGTGACTACAGATATCACAGCGGTATGGATATAGCAGTGGCCGCAGGAACACCTGTAGTAGCAGCGGAGTCGGGAACCGTAATCCTCGCTCAGTGGTACGGCGGCTACGGAAACTGTGTGGTTATAGACCACGGCGGCGGAATTTCAACCCTTTACGGACATAATAATTCGTTAAGTGTCAGCGTAGGACAGCAGGTGAGCAAGGGGCAGACCATAGCTGCTGCAGGCTCTACCGGCAACTCAACGGGGCCGCACTGTCACTTTGAGGTGAGAGTAAACGGAGTGGTTACAGAACCGCTTGATTATCTGTCTTAAATTTACGACTTGGGATAAGAACCGACGATATGGAACTGAACTATAAGATATTAGAATATCTGAACACACTGGGATACGAGACGGAGGAGGAACTTTCCGAGTTCCTCTCCGACAAACCCCGGAAAACATACGATCCATTCCTGCTCCTGAACATGGACGCAGGAGTGGATTTAATATTATCTGCCATAGAAGACGACGAGACCATCTGCGTGTACGGCGATTACGACGCCGACGGAATCACTTCGGTGACGCTTTTGACCGACGTGCTTTCAGAACTTACGGAGAAGGTCTTCTACTACATACCTTCACGTTTTGATGAAGGATACGGTCTTAACCGTGACGCCATTCTCAGAATCAGAGAAGCCGGTGCCGACGCGGTGGTTACGGTGGACTGCGGAAGTGTATCAGGAGATGAGGTGAGATATGCGCGCGAGCTCGGCATGAAAGTTCTGGTTACGGATCACCACACCGTTGTAAAGGAAAGTGCAGCAGAGTGTCCTCTGATAAATCCGATTCAGGAGGACTGCCCGTATCCGTTCAGCTATCTTGCCGGCGTAGGGGTGGCTCTTAAGCTGGCTCAGGCTCTTGTCGATTCGGCAGGGCTTGACAGAACGGTACTTACGAGAAATCTTGACCTGGTGGGGATAGGAACCATAGGCGATATCGTTCCGCTGGTGGACGAAAACAGAACCTGGGCGAAATACGGAATCAGAATGATAAATCTCGGCAGAAGGAAAGGTCTCAGGGCCCTTATGGAGGCCGCAGGCCTGAAGCCCGGCAGTCTGACGGCCGAGCAGATATCCTACGTGATAGTACCCCATCTAAACGCGGCAGGACGTATGGAGGATGCATCCATCGCTGTAGAACTCCTTAAGACAGAGGACGATGAAAAAGCCCGAACTCTGGCCGCCAAGCTTGTGGAGCTTAACAGACGCCGTAAAGACGTACAGGAAAAGGAATTCATGAAGTGCGCACGTATAGCCGAGGATAGATACGGCGAAGAAAATCTTCTTCTCATCGAGGCTGAAGATGCCCATGAAGGCATAACGGGGATTGTTGCGGGAAAACTGAAAGAACGTTTCGGAAAACCAGCGATTATAGTTACGCCGACAGAAGACGGATGTCTTAAGGGGACGGGAAGAAGCGTAGATGACATAAATATATTCGACCTTCTTAACGGAAGCAGAGAGCTTTTTGCAAGGTTCGGCGGACACAGAGCCGCCTGCGGGTTTACCATAAAAAGAGAGCTGCTTCCGGAACTCAGGGAAAATCTTAAAAGAGATATCCTGCCTATGATGGAGAAGGCGCAGTCTTTGTCAGAGGAGAAGCCTTTCGGAGACATTTATCTGGATACGGAAGAGGTGAGCCTTGAGACGACACGGCAGCTGGCGGCTCTGGCGCCTTTCGGCAGAGATAATCCTCAGCCTGAGGTGGCAGTTTCGGCCCGACCAAAATATATAAAGCGCATAGGAAAAGACGGAAAATATCTCAGCTTTACGGCCGAACTGGAGGACGGAAGAAAACTGAGATGTGTTGATTTTAAAAATCCGGATGATACGGAAAAGGCACTGGCTTCACAGACAGGAAAGGGTACAGCGCCGTCAGAGGGTCTCATCGGAATTAAAGGATATCTGGGAAGTCAGACCTGGAACGGAAAGACGTACATCCAGATGATTGTGACAGGAGTGGACGAAGCCGGTCGGGATGGTGGAAGATAGATGAAAGAACGAAAGAAAAATCCGGTTGCGGTAATTCTGGCTTTTCTCGTGGGTGCGGCTGTAACAGCGGGGGCCATGTACGGCTGGATGAAATCTACGGACAGGATTGTCACCGATGAAAATGAATATAACGAATACAAAGCGGCGGCGGAACATTACGAAAAACTGTCTGAAATTGAGAATCTCATACTGAATGACAGCCTCTGGGACGCCGATGAAGATACGCTTCTGGATGCAGCCTGCGACGCCATGCTGAAGACTCTGGAAGATCCATACAGCAGATACCTGAGCGAGGATGAGATCGCAGGAATGGAGAGCAGTCTTTCCGGAGACATGGTCGGAGTGGGAATTCGCATGTATGAAGACGGTGAGGGAAGGCTTTCTGTAAGTGAAGTAATTTCAGAAAGCCCCGCAGCCGCAGCCGGTATAAAAGCGGGAGACATAATAGAAAAGATCGACGGAAAGAAGACGGGTACGATGGAGGATGCTTCTTCAGCCCTTTTCGGTGAGGCAGGAACGTCGGTTTCCATAACTTATGAGAGAGACGGAGACGAAAAGACGGTTTCTCTGGTTCGCGGAGAGATTCGCGACAGCAGCGTAAATTCGGTTATGCTGAAAGATAATATCGGGTACATACGAATCAAGACGTTCGGAGAAAAAACTGCAAAGGAGTTCAGCTCAGAGCTGTCAGCCATGGAGGATAAACAGGCTGCGGGAGTAATCATAGACCTGAGAGGAAATTCCGGAGGCCTGGTTGACCAGGGAATCGCTATTGCGGACGCGCTCCTTCCGGAGGGAACTATAGTATACACCGAGGACAGGAACGGTGAAAGGGAGAACTTTAATTCTGACAGCCTCTGCACTTCGCTGAAATACGTGCTTCTCGTCGACGGTGAAACCGCAAGCGCTGCGGAGATTGTGGCGGCGGCCGTAAAAGACGGAGGCGGGGTGCTTGTAGGAGAGAGAACCTACGGCAAAGGAGTCATTCAGGAGACCGTTTTCTTTGACGATGGAACGGGAGTGAGCCTCACTACCAGGGAGTTCTTTTCGCCCTCCGGAAAGGCGATAAACAAAAAAGGAGTAAAGCCGGATATAGAGAAGGATACAGGAAGCGACCCCGACAGGGATCTTCAGCTGGAGGCAGCAATAGCCGAAATAAAGGGTTCCGCCCGGAAAGGATGAACAAAATGGCATATAAGTCAAAGTTTCAGAGAAAAGATATAGACGAACTCTTCGACGGCATTCTCACATTGAAAAACAGGGAGGACTGCTACAGATTTTTCGAAGACATATGCACGGTCAATGAGATTCACGCCATAGCACAGAGGCTTCAGGTGGCCAAGCTCCTTTCCCAGAAGAAGACGTACAGCGAGATCGAAGAGGAGACAAAGGCGTCAACGGCTACCATAAGCAGAATCAACAAATGCCTGGTCTACGGAGCCGACGGCTACAGAAGAGTCCTGGACAGACTGTCCGAAGAGGAAAAGTAGGATGAGACCCCTTATATATATTTACGAAGGCGACTTCCCAACGGGAGACGCTGGATTTCCCATGATAAAAAGGGCGGCGGAGTTCTTCGGGGAGGAGAACGGTATCGAGATTCCCGGAGATCTGCAGATTTTGAGGGAGGAAAAGGGGAAGCCGTATTTCCCGGATTTTCCTGTGCATTTTTCCCTGTCCCACTCCGAATCCATGTGGATGTGCATGTTCGCAGATACGCCATGCGGCATTGACATTCAGAAGATGAGAAAATGCAGCTGGGAAAAGATTGCGGAGAGAAACTTCGGAGACCGGGAGGCAAGGTATGCAAAGCTTTTCGGCGAGGAAGGCTTTTTCCAGGTGTGGGTCAGGAAGGAGGCCCTGGCAAAGTACACGGGAAAGGGCTTTTTCAGCGACATGCCTCAGACCGTGGACGAGAACATCGATCCGGCGGAAATTGTCGAGGCTGACGGGAAGAAGCTCTTTATGCGGGAAATATATATCGCCGACGATATAAAGTGCGCATTTTGTTCAGAAAGCGACGAGGAGCCGGAGGTGAGACTGCTCATATGATCAGGTTCAGATTTCTTGTGGAGAACAAGACCGACGCGCCGCCGTGTACGGCGGAACACGGCCTTTCTATATTCGTAGAGACGGAGGAGATGACGATTCTCTTCGATGCGGGCGCCAGCGACATGTACGCCGAAAATGCAGCGAGAAAGCGAGTCCGGCTTGCAGATGCGGACTGCTGCGTCATAAGTCACGGTCACTACGACCACACGGGAGGAGTTCCCCTCTTTACCGAAATAAACGAGAAGGCTCCCGTATACATTCACAGAGACGCCTTCGGCGACTTTTACGGAAGCCACGGGGGAAAAATAGACAAAAAGCCGTGCGGAATAATGTGGAACGAGGAAGAGCAGGCGCAGGTGAAGCCCCGGCTTGTTCTGACAGACGGACCTGTGCGGCTCACGGATAACATAGTGATATCGGGAACCATACCCGATATACCGGGCTGCGAACCGCCGGAGAAGTTTTACGTGAAGGAAACAGACGCAGACGGAAAGGCGGTATACAGAGAGGATTCATTAAGTCACGAGCAGTTTCTGGCCGTCAGAACGGAAAAAGGCGTGTTTCTCTTTTCGGGATGCAGCCACAAGGGCATAATTCCCGCCATAGAGTATGCCGGAAAGCTTTTTCCTGAGGAGCGCATCGCAGCAATCGTAGCCGGAATGCATCTTTACTGCGTAAGCGATGAGGAGAGGGAAAGGGCGGTAGAGAAAATCGCAAGGCTTAATCCCGACCTGGTAATTCCCGTTCACTGTACGGGAATCGACGCCATATGCATGCTGAAAAACCGGCTTAAAGGCAGGTGTTCCGTGGCTACGGCCGGAAGAAAGTACGAGTTTTAAATCATGAACGCATACGATGCAGGGGCAAAATACGTTGCCTCAAGGAGCAGGACGGTTTCGGAGGTGAGAAAGCACCTTAAGGATAAGGGCTTTGAACCCGGGGAAATAGAAACCGTGATAAGTGATTTCACAGATTACGGATATCTGGACGACTGCCGGTATTCGGCGGATTTTGCAGCCTACGGCGCGGGCAAAGGCTGGTCTGACAGGAGAATCATCGCCGAGCTTGAAAAGCGGGGAGTAAGTCCCGAAACGGGCCGGGACGGTTTAACGGAATACGTAAGAGAGGGCGGAAAATCCGAAGCGGACAGGGCGTTTGCCGCAGCCCTTTCAATCGTCAGAAGCGCGGATATCCTTTCGCGGGAGGAGTTTACGGAGAAGGTCAAAAGCCGCGTAGGCAGGAGACTGGCCTCTTACGGATATTCGTCGGGGGTTTTCTATGAGACTTTGCGGCGTATCGAAAGGTATCTTGAGAAAGAGAATTAAGACCATATGATTTTGGAAAGAGACGCAAGAACGGCCGCCCTCATAGGCGAGGACGCCCTTGAAAAGCTGAAGAGCGCCAAAGTGCTCATCGCCGGTATCGGCGGAGTAGGAGGCTACATAGCCGAAGCTCTTGCCCGGGCCGGAGTGGGAACCATAGGAATCGTGGATTCCGACAGAGTGGCGGAAAGCAATATAAACAGGCAGATCATAGCCGATTATACCACCATGGGACGCCTTAAGACGGACGTCATGGAGGAGAGAATCGGCCGCATAAATCCGGATTGCATCGTGAAGAAATATCCCGTATTTTATCCTGACGGAGAAGGGGTTCAGCCCAACGTCACCGAATACGATTACGTTGCCGATGCTATAGACAGCGTTTCGTCTAAAGTTCACCTGATAAAGGCGTGCATCGACGGCGGAGTTTCAGTAATCTCGTCAATGGGAACGGGAAACAAGCTTCACGGCGATGGATTCGTAATAGACGATATAAGCCGCACCAGCGTCTGTCCCCTGGCTAAAGCCGTAAGGAAGCAGCTGAGGGACGCGGGAATTGAAAAGGGCGTAAAGGTTCTCTTTTCAAAGGAGCCGCCGGCAAAGACGGGAAGCAGGACTCCCGCCAGCATCAGCTTCGTGCCGCCGGCAGCGGGCCTCATGATGGCCGGAGAGATAATAAGAGATATTATTGGAGGAAAAGACATTGAACACAATTAAGAAATTCATGGCGGAATTCATAGGAACCGCGATAATGATTTTCACCGGAATTGCCGTAGCCATATCAGTAAACACCATGCTGTCAGCAAACAGCGTAGGCGTGCCTATGGGATTCAGCGTTACCGTTACGGCGCTGGCTTTCGGCCTCGGAATTACGGCCATGTACTACTGCTTCGGACACATTTCGGGGGCAAACCTGAACCCTGCCGTTTCCTTCGGCCTTATGCTGTCCGGAAAGCTGAGCCCTTTGGACTTTGCCGTATACGCAGTGGCCCAGATCGGAGGAGGCATAGCCGGAGCGGGACTGGTTGCGGCAATCATGGGAACGAGGGAGACACTTTTTTCCAGCGGCTACGAAAATATGAGCACTTTCGGACTTGAAATGTGGCAGGCCGTAATCGTCGATGTTGTGATGACATTCGCTCTGGTGACCGTTTACCTTAACGTATCGGGAAAAGACGATATGAAAAATCCGGCGGGAATCATATACGGTCTTGCCTTTGCGGCCGTATATATGGTGGAAATTCCTTTCACCGGAGGCTCGTCAAATCCTGCAAAGTCCATGGGAGCAGCCATCTGGCAGACTAACGGCGACCCCCTCGCTCAGCTGTGGGTTTTCATTGCTGCGCCTCTTCTGGGAGCTGCTATAGCGGCGGTGGTACACATGATTATGGAGTATACGCCAAAGGCTGAGGAGGCTCAGGAGAATGTGGAAGAAGCTGCGGAGGAGGATAAAAATGACCATGGCGACCTTTAAGCAGGTGTTCTTCAGAATTTACGACAGAAAAATAGCTTCGGGAGAGATAACCTTTTCCCGAAGCGGAATATCAAAGAACGATTTTACCAGGCTATGTACAGAGGACGGATTCATACCGTCGGAAGAAGCCCTGATGAAGATGTGCGAAGGCATGCTCCTTTCGGAGGACGAGCGCAGGGAGCTTCTTGAAGCTGCCGCAGCCTGCGGGGAAAACCTTTAATAGTACCACCACATCAGAAGCATCGCCATGACAGGTATGGTGATGAGGGATGTGAAGGTGGTGAGAGAAACGATTTCAGCCATTAACTGGCTGTTTTTCTTTTTTTGTTCGGCCAGAGCGACTGGCACCATGGCGCTCGGGAAAGTTGCGGCAAATACCAGGGTGATCTTCGCATCGTCGTGGAGAAAATCAAGAGGCGCTGTTACCGCAAAGACCAGCAGAGGGATTACCAGCATTGAAACGAAGTTGGTTATAACCATCTGTCTGTCAGAGAACATCTTCCCTATATCGGCGGAACCCAGACGGATTCCCACAATTATCATGGAAAGGGGAACGGTTACGTCGCTTAGGGTGACTATGACCTCGTCCAGCATGGCGGGAGGCTGAACTCCGGTAAGGAGCATTACGATTCCCGCGATTACCGCAAGCATGGAGATGTTGCACATGGATTTAAGGGTCGCTTTTACATCTGGTTTTTCCCTGTGTCCCAGTTCCAGAACGGGAGGCACGGCTCCGTACATATAGATATTGAGTATGATATTCTGCATGACCATGAGATAGAAAATATCGCTTCCGAATATGGCCATGGTGACGGGAAAGCCCATGAATCCGCTGTTGACGCAGGCGGTTGCGGCGATGTATATGCCGAAATCCTCCTTAGGGCTGAATTTGAAAATCCGCACCACACCGAGTCCGATAAGGGTTGCCGCTGCAAAGTAAACGGCGGAGCCTGCGAGAACCTGCACCGTGGAGGAGATTATCTCCGGCGAAAGCTCTTTGTCGTATATGGAGCACATGGCCATACAGGGCGCCGTAACGTAGAGCATCAGGTTGGAAAGAGGGCCCGATGCGCTGTCCGGAAGCACCCGGGCTTTGTTGGCCACAAAGCCCACGAGTATCATGAGAAATATGACTAAAACTTTTTCGATTACTACGAGCATTGAGTTCTCCTATACGATAAGAAGTCCGATTCTGTATACTATGAAGGTGACGGCCCACGCCACGGCGAGCTGAAAGCCGGCCGCTATGAACATCCACCTGGTGCTGCCGGCCTCTTTCCTGATGGTGGCAAGGGTGGCGGCGCAAGGTATGTAGAGAAGGCAGAACACCATGAGGCACAGGGCATTAAGCTGACCGAAGCCTAAGGAGGCCAGAATACCGGCCATTTCGTTCATGCCGTCTGCGGAGTTTATGTTGCCGATACCGAACAGAACGGCGCAGCTTGATACCACTACTTCCTTTGCGGAGATGCCTGCGATAAGGGCAACCGCAATCTGCCATATTCCGAGGCCGACAGGCGCGAAAAACGGCACCAGAGCCTTTCCGATTGTCGCGGCAAAGCTTTCCGTCATATCGGACGTGTAGCCGCCGCTTCCGAAGCTCATGAGAGCCCAGAGGATTATGGAGGCTATGAATATGGTGGTTCCGGCTTTTGTCAGGTAGTCCTTCACCTTTTCCCAGACGTATATTCCCACCGTCCGGGCTCCCGGAAGCTTGTAGTCGGGAAGCTCGATCAAGAGCCTGCCCGGATCTCTTCTCTTATCCACGGCGTGAATGACCGCAAGTACGATGATGGCCGTCAGCAGTCCTCCCACGTAGAGGCAGAAGGCTATGAGAGCGGGGCTGTCCGGAAAGAACATGCCCGAAAACAGTATGTAAATGGGAAGGCGGGCGCTGCAGCTCATGAACGGAGTCACCAGCATAATTTTCTGCCTGTCTCTCACGTTTTCAAGGGTACGGCTCGCCATGATGGCGGGCACGGTGCAGCCGAAGCCTAAAATCATCGGAATGAAAGCTCTGCCGCTTACGCCCAGCCTGCTCATGATGCCTTCCATGACGTAGGCGACTCTGGACATGTAGCCGCTGTCTTCAAGGAGCGCCAGAGCGAGAAACAGTATAAATATGTTTGGCAGGAACGTGAGAATTCCGCCCACGCCTGCAACGATACCGTCTACTATGAGAGACCTTATAACGGGACTTGCGCCCAAGGCTTCAAGACCTTCGGAAAGGCCCGACGAAAGGGAGTCGATTCCCACCTCCATGAAGCCTTTGATCCAGTCGCCGAAGGCAAAGGTCAGAATGAATACCACGGCCATGATGGCGAGGAAACACGGAACGCCCCAGATTTTGCTCGTAAGAAGTCCGTCGATTTTCTCGGTGAGAGCTTCG
>DXHZ01000007.1 GCA_019113145.1 Candidatus Avanaerovorax faecigallinarum | reverse complement strand
TCGTAGGAGCCGCCGTTTGCTTCGGTTATGTAAACGCCGACAAAGTTATTTCCCGTCACGTACCTACGGGATACGGGACCGTAAAGTGCGCCTGCGGTACTCTTCCGGTTCCTGCCCCCGCAGTGAGACAGATTCTGGACGATACGGGAATTCCCAGCTATACGTCTGACGTAAAAAAGGAACTTCTCACGCCTACCGGGGCGTCAATTATAGCTGCCGTCACCGATGAATTCGCATGCCGCGACATTGAGAACGGCGTAATAGAGAGAGGCCGGGGAGCGGGAAAGCGGGATACGGGCTTACCGCCCCTTGAACTTATTTTATATGAGGAGGAATAGTGAAATGCTTGAAACGAGGAGACTCAACGACAAAAACAAGGTTATAGTGACCGCGGCTCTGACGGGAGCCGTTACCACGAAGAAGAACAATCCGAATCTGCCGACTCAGCCTAAGGAGATTGCAGAATCGGCTCTGGCCTGCTACGAGGCCGGCGCGGCGGCTGTGCACATTCACGTGAGAGACGATGAAGACAACGCCAGCATGCGCTACGATAAATTTGAAGAGGCTGTGGGACTCATCCGCGGCGCGGGGTGTCCGGTAGTTCTGAACCTGACTTCTTCCGGCGGACAGGGCTTTTCCTGGGAAGAGAGAATGAAGCCTTTTATCGAGCTGAAGCCGGAGCTTGCATCCTTTGATGCCGGAACCATGAACTGGCTCAACAGCGTCGTTTTCATGAACGAGCCGGAGTTTCTGGAGCTGTGCGCAGCAGAGATGATAAAGGCGGGAGTAAAGCCTGAAATCGAAGTGTTCGACATGGGAATGCTCAACACCGCCAAGTACTACATAAAGAAGGGCCTTATCAAAGAACCTGCACACTTCCAGCTCTGCCTGGGCGCTCCGGGAGGAATGGAGGCTACGACGGAGAATCTTCTCTTCCTCGTAAACCATCTGCCTGAGGAGTGCACGTGGAGCGCTTTCGGTATAGGCAAAGGGGCCAACGAAATAATGATGGCTTCCCTTGCTCTCGGAGGAAACGTAAGAGTAGGTCTTGAGGACAACGTGTACTACAACGCCGGACAGCTGGCAGAATCCAACGCACAGTTCGTAGAGAGAGTAAAGCGCATCGCAGGCGAGCTTGGCAGAACTCTTGCCACCCCTGATGAAGCAAGAGAGATTCTTGGCGTAAAATAGACTTTCGACATTCGGAATGCCCGTTGCCGACGTGCAACGGATTTTTCTGAAAAGACAACGTAAATTTTAAATCCTTATGATCACCTTGAACTGCAAAATGCGGATATTCCAACGGAAAACCGCATTTTGCGGAGAGAGGAAACGATTGGCACACCATTTGCTAATCATATTGACAAAAAAGATTTCATTGTGTCGGGGCGAAAGGCTCCGCCGCAAAATATATTACGACAGAAAAGGAGATAGTATTATGTCAGAAATTGCTGTAAGACACACTCGCGAAGAGTGCTTTGCCCACACTAACGACTGGAAAAAGCCTTATGACGGAAGTATCTTTGATATGTTCAAGGGAGGCTCCTTCGAGCTGATTGACCTTTCCAACCCGTTCGGAAGAGGAAATCCGCTCTGGCCGTCCAACGGAGACTTCCACATCGACAGAGTACAGCACATGCCGATGCATTATCGTCTGCTTCAGACATTTAACGATTTCCACATGCATAACTCGACTCATGCGGATTCCCCTGCTCACGTAATTCCTGAGAGCCCGTTCACTCACGAACTTCCTATTCAGAATTACTTCGGAGAAGCAGTATGTCTGGACATCCCTAAGGGAAAGTGGGAGCTCATCACGGTTGAGGACATCGAAGAAGCCGCAAAGAAGGTTCCTGGCGGAATCAAGGAAGGCGACTGGGTTCTTCTCAACACCGGAACTCACAGACGCTGGGGTGAAAACGACGATTACTTTGCATACAGCCCTGGTCTTTCCATCGAAGGCGCAAAGTGGTTCGTAGAGCATCACGTAAGAGGAGTAGGCTTTGACATGCAGGCTATCGACCACATCCTCTACACCTATGCTGCAGACCACGGCCCTGGTCCATACGTACCTCGTATCGTAGAGGAGTATGAGGAGCAGTTCGGTCATCCTGCACTGGAGGATTTCCCTGAGTGGGAGCCTTGCCACGACATTCTCATGGCAAACAACGTAATGGGTATCGAAAACCTTGGCGGAGACCTGGACAAGGTAACCAACCAGAGATTCCTGTTCTGCGCGTTCCCGCTTCGCTGGTACATGGGAGACGGCACCATCGTAAGAGCCGTTGCATTCGTACCTTCCGACAGAATCGACAGAAGCGTTCCTGACAAAGAGTATCCGTACGGAGTATATTAAAAACATCTACGGGAAATTCCCCTGGGGGAATTTCCTGTTTTATCAATGAAACAGTTAAAGAAAGCGAGCATAAGGACTTATGGGAGATAAGAAAAAAATAGCCGTATTAGGCGCAGGCACCATGGGCACCGGCATAGGCCAGACCTTTGCCATGAAGGGTCACGAGGTAATGCTCATATACGTGTACGACGACAAGCTTCGCGCAAAGCCTGTAGAGACCATGACGACGAATCTTCAGATTCTCGCGGATAACGGCGTGGTAGATGAGAAGGAAATCCCGGAAATCGTAGGCAGAGTGAGATTCACAGAATCTCTCGAAGAGGCTGCAGATTTTGCCGATATCATATTTGAATGCATCGTTGAGAATCTTTCGGTAAAGCAGGACTATTTTGCAAAGCTGGACGCCCTTTGTCCGGAAAAGACCATTCTGGCAACCAACACTTCCGCCATCAGCGTTACGGAAATCGCAGAGAAATCCGTACACAAGGAGAGAATCATAGGTACCCATTACTGGAATCCGGCCTACCTGATTCCGCTGGTGGAAGTGATAAAGACGAAATATGTCTCGGAGGACGTAGTTGCCGAAACGTGCAGAATTCTGGAGGACGCGGGAAAGAAGCCGGTTATAGTGCAGAAGGACGTTCCGGGATTCCTTGCAAACAGAATGCAGCACGCTCTCTTCAGAGAAGCGATTTCCATAGTTGAAAACGGTATAGCTACTGCGGAAGACGTGGATAAAGCCATAAAGTACGGCTTCGGAATGAGACTGGGAATCCGTCCTCCTATGGAGGTAATCGACGCAGGCGGTACCGACCTTACCTACAGCATTCACAAGTATCTGTTCCCTCACATTGAAAACTCAACGGAACCTTCACCGCTTCTTAAACAGAAACTGGACGAAGGCAAGCTGGGATTCAAGAGCGGAGAGGGCTTCATGAAGTGGAGCAAAGACGATATTGAAAAGTCCAACAAGGATATGATAGAAGGGCTGATCAAGGTGGCGAAAGCCCTTGACAGAATTTAACCCTGCCGTATGAAGTGGAGGAATTTATGGCATTGATGACAGCCGCAGAATACATTGAAAGTCTGCGAAAACTTAAAACCAGAGTATACATGTTCGGCGAAAAGATAGATAACTGGGTTGACCATCCGATTATCCGTCCGTCCATAAACTGTGTTGCGATGACCTACGCTCTCGCCCAGAATCCGGAGTACGCCGACCTTATGACGGCAAAATCCAACCTCACTGGAAAGACCGTAAACAGGTTTACCCATCTGCACCAGAGCGCCGAGGACCTCGTTAAAAAGGTAAAGATGCAGAGGCTTTTAGGTCAGAAGACCGCAAGCTGCTTCCAGCGCTGCGTAGGTATGGACGCCTTCAACGCCGTATACTCGACTACATTTGAAATCGACGAAAAGTGTGGAACCGATTACCATAAGCGCTTCATAGAATTCCTGAAGATGGTTCAGGATAAGGACCTTACAGTGGATGGAGCCATGACTGACCCTAAGGGTGACAGAAGCAAGGCTCCTCACGCACAGGCCGATCCGGATCTTTTCCTGCACATAGTTGAAAGACGTCCTGACGGAATAGTTGTAAGAGGCGCAAAGGCCCACCAGACCGGTTCTATTAACTCTCACTGGCACATTATTATGCCGACTCAGAGCATGAAGGAGGAGGACGCCGACTATGCGGTATCTTTCGCGTGTCCGAGCGATGCGGACGGACTCTACATGATCTACGGAAGACAGTCCTGCGATACGAGAAAGCTTGAGGAAGGCGCGGACATGGATTTGGGTAACAGAAAGTTCGGCGGCCAGGAGGCTCTCGTGGTGTTCGACGACGTGTTCATTCCCAACGAGTACGTCTTCATGGCGGGAGAGTACGAATTTGCCGGAATGATGGTAGAGCGCTTTGCAGGATACCACAGACAGAGCTACGGCGGATGCAAAGTCGGCGTAGGCGACGTGGTTATCGGAGCTGCGGCTCTTGCTGCCGAGTACAACGGCTGCGAGAAGGCTTCCGCTGTGAAGGACAAGCTTATCGAAATGACGCACCTTAACGAAACCCTTTACTCCTGCGGTATCGCGTGCTCCTGCGAGGGATGTCAGACAAAGGCCGGAAACTATCAGATAGATCTGCTGCTTGCAAACGTGTGCAAGCAGAACATAACCAGATACCCTTACGAGATAGTTCGTCTCGCCGAGGATATCGCAGGCGGTCTCATGGTTACCATGCCGAGCCAGGCGGATTTCAAGTCCGATGAGGTAGTTGGAAGAAACGGCGAGACCATCGGCGACATCTGCAACAAGTACTTTGCCGCAAGAGAGGGCGTAAGCACCGAGGACAGAATGAGAGTTCTGAGATTCCTTGAAAACATATGCCTGGGAAGCGCAGCCGTAGGTTACAGAACCGAATCCCTTCACGGCGCAGGCTCCCCTCAGGCTCAGCGCATAATGATAGGAAGACAGGGCAACATCGAGGAAAAGAAAGAGTTCGCAAGGATAATTGCGGGAATCAAAAAAGAAAACTAACCGAATCTGCTATTTTGTCGCAAAAAAGAACCGACGCACCGGTAGTATTCCAAGGCCGGTGCGTCGGTTCTTTTTGCAAACTTTGACAAAAAAGCGGCATACAGCAAAAAGGTCAAGGCGAAAGTTGCCATTTAACATGTAAAAAAGAATAAAGGTCAAAGAAATCAGAGGATCGCGCTGAAAATTCTTTGACCTTAGAACGTTTAGAATACTACTATGTCAAAGTTCGCCTTGACGAGATGGCTTTTTTTATAGGTTCGTGTCAAAGTTTGCAGAATCGGGGGCAGCTTTTGTATCAATCCCGGAAGTGTTAAGCGTAGTTACGCATAACTCTTGATCGAAGTACAAAGAAAACAGCAAGCTGGATTATCACGACCAGGCCGCACACACAGCCCACCAACTCCATTGTTTTGCCGATGTAGATAACACCGGATACATGCATAATCCGGTATGTCGTAAAAGCACCGATAATGCAGCCAAGTACGGTGGGAATAAAGTAAACGAACAATAGCTGCTTTGTTATAAGCTCTTTTATCCTTCTGCTTTTCATTCCCAAACGCCGTAGATCATTATAGACTTCTGCGTCGTCCCATATCGCGCTGATAAGTTTCAGTCCGATAACCATGACGGCGGACACAAAGGCAACAATGGCGATAAATAGCATGAGCATAAGGTAGGTGGCAAAGGCTTCAAACTGCGTAGTCGTACTGCTTAACTTTGAAAGCGGATATAGCGGCCACAACCGGGCAATTTTAGTTTCGTTGCCGTCAAATGGAAGATACTCCGCATGACTTCCTGTTTTCTCGAATGTCGCGCTGTTGTGCCAATTTGTAAAGATTACCCCGTTGTTGTCAGAGATAACGGCTTTCAGAATATTGTTCTGAAAATCCATCGTGTCTTGCCAATTTTCCATATTTACCATATAGGAAACGGCTCTATATTCGTCGGCAAGCGTAGCCGCAATCGTGCGGTAATCTTCATTGTTCAAAATGAGAAAAGAAGAAAATACAGACCGTGTATTAAAAAGCCCATCGTAGCATATCGGCTCGTTTTGTATGAAGTAAAACTCTTGTTCAGTAGTTGGGTTGTAAAAAAGGCTGCTTTCTGCCGAAAAAGCGTTTAGTTTGTATTCCATGCTGCCGTCATAGTAAACCGTGTAACTTCCCTTCGGTACGGATATCGTCATGCCTGATAAGGCGTTGAAATTATCTTCGCTTACGACGATACGCGAACTCCAGTCACGCTCACCGTTTTTATAATTGTTTTGCACACCGAGCAGCAGGCAGTCTATATGCTTTATGTCGGTGATGACCGTATTGCTTTCCTCGGCTATTTCTTCAATACGGCTTTCGGTCATGGGGTGTTCACAGGTCGCGTTAATCGTGTAATCGTACGGCTCGTTCAGAGCGACGTTATAACCGTCAATAAATCCTGCGGCGATGAAGCCAATCCCGAATGTCGTAAAGGTAATGAGAAGCGTCGCAACGAATATGGAGCGGGTATATTGCCGGATTTTCTGCTTTAGAAGGTTGTAAAAGACAATGTTCCTGTAATATGCTTTGTCATTGTACTTTTTCAGAATGTCCCCTATAGACGCGCATTGAATAATCAACAGATAAACGCCCGAAACTGCTCCCGCCAGGCCTGCAAAGGCTAACAAAGTATAGAGAAAACCGCCGATATTCTGCAAGGTGAAAAAGGCAACGATCCCGGCAGGGACAAGTAATGCGCCTGAAATCAACAAGAATAAATTTCCGCCTTTTGCCGTTTCGTTTTCATCAGAGGTCTTAATGATTTTCAAAATATCAACATTCTTTATGTACCTGCGGTTAATCGTCCGCAAAATAAACCAATTAAGCAAGGAAAACAGTACGGTAATGATTAACCCCACCCAGCCTATACGAAATGCCGTTTCCTGTGTTCCCAAAAACAGATTGAGAAGCGTCCAGCACAGGTAAGCAAGCGGAACCGACAAGAGCAGGCCAACTAATACAGCAAATTGAAAAAGAAGCGTGTATTCTTTCACAACAATCTTTTGAACGCTGCGCCGGTCTATGCCGAGGGACAGAAATATTCCGATTTCTCGCGACTTATATTTCAAGAAAATACTGTCTGCATACACAAGAAAGACGATGATGCCCAGGCATGAGCCGAAAAACATAGCCTGTGAAATGGTTTGTGTTGAACCGCCGTCAACCAGGACGTTTGTGACAGTAGGGCTGTATTGCAAAACGCCGTATGCCCCTGTCATTGCTATGGAAAAGACGACAGAGAAGAAGAAAAGCCCGTATTGCTTTCGGCTATTCTTAAAAAGTTTTCTGCTAATATCGTTAAGCGTCATACCCGTCACCGTTTACCTTTCTCGTGAAATCCAGCAGTTCGTCAAGAAAATCTCTGGGCTGTCCGTGACGCGCCAGTTCACCGGATACGATACCGTCCTTTAAGGCAATAACTTTGTCGGCATAAGAAGCCGCAAACGCATCATGCGTAACCATAAAAATTGTTGCGCCGATTTTTTCTTTCGCGTTCAATGATGCTTCTATGACAGCGGTACTCGATTTTGAATCGAGATTTCCCGTAGGTTCATCTGCCAGGATAATGGACGGATTATTAGACAATGCTCTCGCTATGGACGCTCGTTGTTTTTGTCCCCCGGATACTTCGGCAGGATATTTTTCCGCAATTTCTTCAATGCCGAAAACCGCTAACAGATTATGGGTGTTCTGCTCCATTTGACTTTTGCCTTTTCCGGCAATGATCTGCGGCAGAAAAATGTTTTCCCGGATAGTCAGACCGTTCAGCAGCATAAAATCCTGAAAAACAAAACCAAGTTTATGCTGCCTTATTTCTGCAAGTTCATTTTCTTCGCCGGTTAGAATATCCTGCCCGTCAAGAATGACCTTCCCGCCGTCTGCGCTTATAAAGCCGGAAATCACATTGAGCAGCGTCGTTTTTCCGCTGCCGGACGGCCCCATAATGGCGACAAACTCCCCGTCGTGAACGGTCGCGGAAATCTCTTTCAAAACAGGATAGTCTATGCCTTTTGAACGGTATGTCTTTGAAACTCTTTCAATCTGTAACATAGTCTCCGCCTTTCTTTTCTGTTAGTTTTTTTGCAAGTTCATTCTAAAAAGCGTTTTTCAAATATCTGTCAAACGAAAAAATCCCCCCGTAAAAATACAGGGAGATTGCAGAAAGCAATTTGTTATTCTATCATTCCAAAGCGGGCAGTTACAGACGCGCCAGATTCTGCACCATTTGACAAAATGATATTGCCATTGTGCCGCTCACATAAGATTTTACTGATATTGAGGCCGAGGCCTAAATGTTGCCCGGTGTCAGACTTTTTCTCTGTTGTATAAAACGGGTTTGTTGCAAATTTCAAAGTGGTATCATCAAAGCCTGCCCCGTCGTCTGTTACAGTGATTAAAAAGGTATCATTTGTGGCGGTGTACTGTATGGATATGGCAGATTTCGCATAACGAGCAGCGTTGGATAATAAGTTTTCAAAAACCTGCAAGACAATTTCCGGGTCAACACAAAGGCTTGTGGCAACGGTTTTATCCGATATGGATAGGTTCTTGTTCTTACAGATTATTTCCGCAGTATCATTAAGCCTTGCGGTAAAATCGCTGGCTGCAAGCTGTTTTCTCACAATCGGTACATCTTCAAGCCGCTGTAATGTATTCATGGAAGAAGTATAGTTTTTCAGCCGTTCAATCTGCCCTGCCATTGCCGCGTAAGTCTGCATAACATCGTCAGCGCTTAATTTCCTCTGCGGCGTGTATTTTTGCAAAATGCCTAAATGCCCCTCCATGACCGTAAGGGGTGTCCGCAGATCGTGAGAAAAAGCGGCATTCAGCTTTTTGCGCTCATTCATCTGCCGCCACATTTCCCGATTGTTTTTTTCCAGCGCAGAGCGCATTTTCTCAAATGCTTTGCAGAGCA
>DXHZ01000091.1 GCA_019113145.1 Candidatus Avanaerovorax faecigallinarum | reverse complement strand
CGTCAAGGGAGGACGCATCATAGGCGAAGGCTTTCACGAAAAGTACGGACAGGCTCACGCCGAGAGAAACGCTCTCGCAGCCTGCACCGAAAACCCGAAAGGCGCGACTATGTACGTGACTTTAGAACCCTGCTGCCACCACGGAAAGCAGCCTCCGTGCACCGACGCCGTAATAGAGGCCGGCATATCAAGGGTCGTAATCGGCTCGCCTGATCCCAACCCTCTGGTCTCGGGAAAAGGCGTC
The DNA here is from genome assembly GCA_019113145.1 of Candidatus Avanaerovorax faecigallinarum. Taxonomy (GTDB): domain Bacteria; phylum Bacillota; class Clostridia; order Peptostreptococcales; family Anaerovoracaceae; genus Avanaerovorax; species Avanaerovorax faecigallinarum. Next base: position 16,193 of record DXHZ01000091.1, on the reverse strand, counting down.
CGGATACTTAAAGAGGCCGGAATACAGGTTTCGGAAGGCCTGTTAAAGAGCGAATGCGACAGGCTCAATGAAATATTCCTTCACTACATAACGACGGGAACGCCTTTTGTCCTTATGAAGTACGCCATGACCTTGGACGGCAAAATCGCGGCATACACGGGAAAATCAAAATGGATTACGGGTGAGGCTGCAAGAGAGCACGCTCACAGCCTTCGCCGCCGCTTTTCCGCCATTATGGTGGGTACAGGCACGGTCATAGCGGATGACCCTCTCCTAACCTGCAGAATACCGGGCGGCAGAAACCCCGTAAGGATTATATGCGACAGCAGGCTCAGAACGCCTCTTGATTCCGCCGTCGTTAAAACAGCCGGCGACGTTCCAACGATTATCGCAACCTGCTCCGGCGAAGCGGATAAGGTCAGGCTTTACGAAGACCGGGGCTGCAGAATAATAAAGACTCCTGAGGAGAACGGACGTGTCAGCCTTCCATGTCTTATGAAAAGGCTGGCGGAAGAAAAGATAGACAGCGTCCTCATAGAAGGCGGCGCTGCCCTTAACTGGTCGGCCCTTGAAAGCGGCATAGTCACTAAAGTAAATACATATATTGCTCCTAAAATCTTCGGGGGAGAAACCGCAAAATCCCCCGTGGGAGGCGCGGGCGTCTCCTCTCCCGGCGAAGCGTTTTTACTGAAAAACGGCTCCGTCAGAAGAATAGGCGATGATTTTCTCATAGAAAGCGAGGTGGACAAAGGGTGTTCACAGGAATAGTTGAAGAAAAAGGCACTGTGAAAAGCATCAGCCGCGGACAGCATTCCGCCGTAATAACCGTCAGCGCAAAAAAGGTTTTGCAGGGCACCGTCCCCGGCGACAGCATTGCGGTAAATGGAATATGCCTGACCGTAACTTCTCTCGGACCCGGATGGTTCACTGCGGACGTCATGCACGAGACCTTAAACCGCTCCTCCCTTTCGGACGCGGCGGCGGAAACTTTCGTAAACCTTGAGAGAGCTATGGCAGCTGGCGGCAGGTTCGGCGGTCATATAGTCTCCGGCCACGTTGACGGGACGGGAGTCATAAGGGAAATCCGAAGAGACGACAACGCCGTGTGGTTCACCGTTTCCGCACCGGGAAACATTATGAAATACATCGTGGAAAAAGGCTCCGTGGCCATAGACGGAATAAGCCTGACCGTAGCCTCGGTGAGAGACGACTTCTTTGACGTTTCTGTCATACCCCACACTCTGGGGTTCACCGTTCTCGGTGACAGGTGCAGGGGTGACGTCGTAAATATCGAAAACGACATCATAGGAAAGTACGTGGAAAAGCTGATGAACTACAGTCCGGATTCACCGGAGGACAACAAAGGCGGCATCACGGAAGAAATGCTCATTAAATACGGATTTTAGAAAGGATGATGACAAGTGAAGTACAGCACCATTGAAGAGGCCTTAGAGGAGCTGAGGCAGGGCAGGATAATTCTCGTAACGGACGATCCGGACAGGGAGAACGAGGGAGATTTCATCTGCGCCGCAGAGTTTGCCACTACAGAAAATATAAACTTTATGGCAACTCACGGTAAGGGGCTCATATGTATGCCCATGTCTGCAGAATATGTCGAAAAGCTTAAAATTCCCCAGATGGTGGCCGATAACACCGATAACCACGAGACCGCGTTCACCGTGTCCATAGATCACGTTTCCACATCTACGGGAATTTCCGCCGCAGAACGCTCCGTCACCGCCCTCGCCTGCGTTTCGGACGATGTCAGACCTGAAGATTTCAGGCGTCCCGGCCACATGTTCCCACTTCTCGCAAAGAAGAACGGAGTCCTGGAGAGAAACGGACACACCGAAGCCACCGTTGACCTGTGCAGGCTTGCAGGCCTTAAGGAATGCGGACTCTGCTGCGAGATTATGGCAGACGACGGCACCATGATGAGGGCCTCCCAGCTTGCGGAAATAGCCGAGGAGTACGACATAAAATTCATAACCATAAAGGACCTTCAGAATTACAGAAAGTGTCATGAAAAGCTGGTGGACAGAGTGGCAACGGTAAACCTTCCGACGAAATTCGGCAGCTTCAAAGCCTGCGGATTCGTCAACAGGCTCAACGGAGAGCACCACGTCGCCCTCGTAAAGGGAGAAATCGGAGACGGAAAGGACGTGCTCTGCAGGGTTCATTCGGAATGTCTCACGGGAGACACCTTCGGCTCCTTAAGGTGCGACTGCGGGCAGCAGCTTGCCTCCGCCCTCACCCAGATTGAAAAGGAAGGAAGAGGCGTTCTCCTTTACATGAGGCAGGAAGGAAGAGGCATAGGCCTCATAAACAAGCTGAGAGCCTACGAGCTTCAGGAACAGGGAATGGACACGCTGGAGGCAAACCTGGCCCTGGGCTTCGGCGGCGACGAGCGAGAATACTACATCGGCGCGCAGATTTTGAGGGAACTGGGAGTCAAAAGCCTTCGCCTTCTCACAAACAATCCGGACAAGGTATATCAGCTTTCGGAATTCGGCATGGAAATATCTGAGCGGGTACCTATTCAAATGCCTGCGAGCGCACACGACCTGTTCTACCTGAAGACGAAACAGGATAAGATGGGTCACATCCTTAAATACTGATTACGTAAACTCTTTAAACTATATTTTAACCATATCAAAACAAGCAAAGTTAAGTTAAGGGAAAGGAAAAAAAATCATGAAAACTTTTGAAGGAAAACTGGTATCGGAAAACATACGCATAGGAATCGTCGCAGGGCGTTTTAACGAGTTCATAACCTCCAAGCTCTTAAGCGGCGCTCTCGACGGACTTCTCCGTCATAACGTAAAAGAGGATGACATCCACATCGCATGGGTTCCGGGGGCTTTTGAGATTCCTCTAATAGCATCGAAGATGGCTGAAAGCGGCAGATACGATGCGATAATATGCCTGGGCGCTGTAATACGCGGAAATACCAGCCACTATGACTACGTGTGCAGCGAAGTCTCCAAGGGCATCGCTTCCGTATCCCTTAGAACAGGCGTTCCCGTAATGTTCGGCGTTCTCACTACAGAAAACATCGAGCAGGCCATCGAGCGTGCTGGAACAAAGGCCGGAAACAAGGGTTCCGAATGCGCCGAAGGGGCCATAGAGATGGTGAATCTCATCAGAAATATAGAAGAGTAGAAAGCAGGACGCCGGAATATCCGGCGTCCCTTCCTTATATTGAATTATCTCGTAAACTGGGCGTTGTAGAGAGCTGCATAAGCGCCGTTTTTCGCCATGAGCTCTTCATGGGTTCCCTGCTCGATTATGTCTCCGTGCTGCATGAGAAGAATCTTGTCGGCGTTTCTTATGGTGGAAAGCCTGTGAGCTATTACAAAGCTTGTTCTGCCGTGCATTATCTTCTTCATGGCATCCTGAAGCATTTTCTCAAGTCTCGTGTCAACCGACGAAGTGGCCTCGTCGAGAATGAGTATCTCAGGATCCTTCAGGAAGGCTCTCGCTATGGTAAGAAGCTGTTTCTCGCCTTGGGACACGTTGGTTCCCTCTTCGTTTAAGACCATGTTGTATCCGCCCTGCTGGGTCGTTATGAAGTGATGTATATTGGCTTTCTTTGCCGCCTCATATACCTCTTCATCGGTGGCGTCCATGCGTCCGTACCTGATGTTTTCCATGATGGAACCGTTAAACAGCCACGTGTCCTGAAGTACCATGCCGAAGATGCTTCTCAGCTGGTCTCTCGTCATATCCCTGACGTCCGTTCCGTCTATTCTGATGCTTCCGCCCTGAACATCGTAGAACCTTTCCAGAAGATTTATTAGGGTGGTCTTTCCCGCTCCCGTAGGGCCTACTACAGCAACCATCTCTCCCGGCTTTACCTCCAGGCTGAAGTCTTTGATTATGTCCCCCTCTCCGTACCCGAACTTTACGTGATCGAACACTACGCCGCCTTTGATGTGAGAGATATCTGCAGGAGCGCTGTCGGGAACCTCTTCCTTTTCGGAAAGAAGGTCTACGATTCTCTTCATTCCCGCAAAGGCCGCCTGTATCTGGGCCGAAAGCTGGGATACCTGGGAAAGCGGGTCGTTGACCTGCCATATGTACCTGATGAAGGCCTGAAGCTGGCCTACGAGGATTGCTCCCGATATGGCGTAGACAGATCCGGTCACCGCGCATGCGCCGATTATCAGGTATGTACAGAGAGAAATAAGCGGTGAAATCAGCGACGACATGAACTGGGCGCTGAAAGCGTTCTTCTGAAGCCTTGAATTTATCTCTTTAAATTTCTCTATACTCTTCTCCTGGCGGTTGTAGAGGAGTATCTCCTGAAATCCGCCGTACATCTCCGTTATGGCGCCGTTAAGTTCTCCCAGCGCGTTCTGCTGGGCGTTAAAGCGCTTCTGGGATCTTGACACTATTATCTTGGTGGCGATAAGCGACAGCGGTATCAGCATTATGGCGATTATGGCCATGTACCCGTTGATGCTTATCATCATGCAGACGGCGAATATAATCATTATGATGCCGCTGAAAATCTGCATAAGGCTCTCCTGAAGAGCCGTGGAAACGGTGTCCACATCGTTGGTGAGGACGCTGAGAACGTCTCCGTACTTATGTCTGTCGAAGTACCTTACAGGCAGTCTGTGTATCTTTTTGTTCAGCGCCTCGCGCAAATCGTGCATGGCGTTCTGAATGGATGTTGTGAGGCAGCTTATCTCCACTATCTGTGATACTGTCTTTGTGGAATATGTAATTATGAGCACGACCGCAAGCCTTTTTATGACGCCGAAGGCTACGGGACGCCCCGCTTCAACGTCAGCAACCAGTGACGATGTGATCTTTCCCTCAAAGGTCGGCGCGACCACAAGAGCCACACACGTTATGACCACCATTGCCATGGCTATTATGTATCCCCATTTATACGGCATGATAAACGGCTTCAGAACCCTGAAGTTTTCTCTCAGCGTTCTGCCTTTTTCTCTGTTTTCTTTCATTTTGACAGTTCCTCCTCGCTGAGCTGGGATTCTGCGATTTCCCTGTATATGTCGCAGTTCTTCAGAAGATCTCTGTGTTTTCCGAGGCCAACAGTTTTTCCGTCGTGAAGGACGAGAATCTGGTCCGCATCCATGGCTGTCGATATTCTCTGAGCCACTATGACGGTTATGGCCTCCTTTGTCACTGCTTTAAGCTCGTGTCTTAATTTTGCCTCGGTCTTAAAGTCCAGAGCAGAAAATGAGTCGTCAAAGACGTAAACGTCCGGATGCTCCGCAAGAGCTCTCGCTATAGAAACTCTCTGCTTCTGACCTCCCGAAAGGTTTGTTGCCCCTTCCGTAATCTCCTCATTGAAGCCTTTGTCCTTTTCTCTTATGAAGTCGAGGGCCTGCGCTATTCTCGCAGCCTCCCTCACCTCGTCGTCAGTGGCTCCCGGATTTCCGAATCTGATGTTTTCGGCTATGGTTCCAGTAAACAGGGTTGCCTTCTGAGGCACGAATCCTATGTGACGCCTCAGCCCGAAAAGGTCAAGGTCTCTCAGATCCTTTCCGTTTACCCTGACGGCGCCCTTTGTCACATCGTAAAACCTTGGAATGAGATTTATAAGAGCGCTCTTTCCCGAACCCGTACTTCCTATAATTGCAAAGGTTTCACCCTTTTCTATTTTAAAGTTAAGATCCTTGAGAGCCGGTTCGTCGCTGTCTGCAAACTGAAAGGTCACGTTGTCGAATTCCAAGCTATTTATCTTCTCCACGGCCTCCCCATTTTCAGGGGATTTTACGGAGCCTTCCGTCTCCAGAACCGCGCTGATACGCCTTGCCGATACGGCGGCTCTCGGGTACAGCATGAACACCAGGCAGAACAGCATTACGGAGAACATGGCGTGGAAGAGGTAGTCGTTAAATGCCACGAGCCTTCCCACCTGCAGGGCCCCATCGTCTATGAGTATGGCCGCTATCCAGTATATGAGAAGTCCCGCAAGGTTCATGAGCAGGAAGAATACAGGCTGAGTCATGGACATGAGCTTGAAGAGTTTCTTTGAAAGGGTGGTGTACTCAACGTTGGTCTTATCAAAGCGTTCCTCTTCGTAAGCGTCGTTGGTGAACGCCCTTACCACCCTTATTCCCGTGAGATTTTCCCTCGAGATTCTGTTGAGGCCGTCGATGGATTTCTGCTGAGCCTCCGATATTGGCTCCGAAATCTTTGCGACTATGATTACGCCTATGACGATGACCGGAATGGTGGCTCCGATAATCATGGACAGGGTGAACGAAGCCCTCACTGTCATGATTATACTGAAGACTATCATTACGGGAGTCAGCAGCGCCGTCCTTAAAAGCACGTTGACGAACATCTGAATCTGGAATGCATCGTTTGTGGTTCTGGTGATAAGGGACGCCGTGCCGAACTGATTCATCTCAAAGTGTGAGAACGTCTGTATCTTCTCAAAGAGTTCGTTTCTTATATCCCTTGTGATGGACGTGGACATTTTCGCGCAGCAGTAGCCGGCGATAATAGTTCCCGCAACACCGATAAATGAAATTGCCGCAATTACGCCGCCCATTCTGTATATGTAGCCTTTGTCCCCCATGGCCACGCCGTTATCGATCATGTCGGCGACGATGGTCGGTATTCCAAGCTCCACCAGCACGAATCCGCAGATGGAGATAAGGTCTATAATAAAGAGCAGCTTATATCTTTTCAGGTAATGAAGAATAAGTTTCAAAAGTCTCTACCTCTTTCCTGCAAAATGTTTTCCCACTTGATTTATCATAAACTATAATGTAACCTTATAGTCAATAAGGCTATGCCAAAATGTGCTGATTTTTTAATGTTTTTCAGGGAGAACGCGCGACTATGAAAAAGACTAAATACCTGACCACCGGAGAGTTTGCAGACCTTTGTCAGGTGGAAAAACACGTCATATTCTACTACGACCAGATAGACCTTCTGAAGCCGTTTTTCACCGAAAAGAACGGTTACAGATACTACTCGTACCATCAGTACGACACCTTCCTCGTAATTACCCTCCTTAAAAATCTGGGAATGCCTCTGAAGGAGATAAAGAAGTACCTTAAGGACCGCAGTCCGGCCCGGTTTCAGGAGCTGCTGGACGTCCAGCTTGCCAGACTTAACGCCGAGGCTGAAAGTCTCAGAAAGAAAGTTCAGTATGTGAGCGAAATGCGCGAGCTGACAAAGGAAGCAGTCTGCGCGGAAAAAGGAGTAATCCGCGTCGTCACACTGCCGGCTGCGCCTTTAATATGCAGCCGGAGTCCTGACAGCGGTCAGTCCCTCTTCATGGATGATTTTTCCAAAGAGTACACGGGATTCTGCAAGAGCAATCACCTGTCCGACTCCAGCATGGTGGGAACGGCTCTCAGAATAGAATCGGACGGAACCGTTGATACTTCCCGCTTTTCATACCTCTACGCCTATGCGGCAGGCGGCGATGAATGCGAAGGCGCGTCTGAAGCCGCATATCCCGGCGTTTTCCCCGGCGGAAGATATCTCACCGTATACCATCAGGGAGAGTATGAAACCCTTGACTACGCCTACGATGCTCTTTTGTCATATGCCCGGGAGAATGGCCTTCCATTAGGCGATTTTGCCTACGAGGAGTACATCATGTCTGACGCCGCCGTAAGCTCCCCGTCCGAATACGTAACAAAAATCGCTGTGGCTATCAGGGAGTAATCTCCGCCACAGCGACTTCATATAACTATTTTTTCTTTTTCGGAGCGTAGTCCTTTAACTCCGGCACGGCTCCTCCCGCAGCCGCCCACAGGTACAGGCTTGCCACGCTTCCGCAGGGGCTAAACCGTCTCCTGTACCTTTCGAAGAGCTTTCTGTCTATTTTCCTGTGATGATATACCATTCTGAGACCGCGCTGTATGGCAAGGTCGTCGTAGCTTAAAACGTCCGGCCTTTCCAGGCAGAACAGAAGAAGCATCTCCGCAGTCCACACTCCCACCCCTTTCAGCTTTACCAGTTCACCGATGACCTCATCGTCAGAAAGTCCTTCAATTCTGTCTATGTCGAACTCTCCCGATTTCACCTTCCGGGCAAAATCCTTTATGTATTCCGCTTTACGAAACGATATCCCGATGGACTGAAGCTCCTCTGCAGTGGCCTCCGACACGGTTTCGGCGTTTACATCTCCCAGCTTTTCCTTCATCCTGTTCCAGATAGTGGCCTGGGCTTTGGTCGATATCTGCTGACCGACGATGTGATGAACGACAGATGAAAAAAGATCCGTATCCACTTCCCTGTACACGTGTCCTACCTTGTCTATGATTTCGCCCAGGACTTTGTCCCTGCTCTTTAGATATTCGATTTCCTTTTCACCGTAGCTGAAGTACAATGGACTACCTCCCTGAAATGAAATGGTATGATATTATATGACATATGAAAGTATACCACATCCGTCTCCCCTCTTGCCATATCCAAATCCATAGAACTTCCTGTTACAGCGGCAGATCCCGGCGGCAGAAGATTATTATTCCGGTTCCATACAAAATCAGAGCCAGCCCTCCCAGCACCGCGAAATCCGCCTCAAATCCGTTGTCAGCCAGTATTATCTCCGTGTCAAAGAGAGTATTTAAGGTGAAGTATTTCAGATAATCAAGGCTGTCTGACAGTTTGATTATAAGGCTCATAACGAAAAAGTACAGGGGAAGCCCTGCGCCCAGCAAAAGCGAGTTTCTGGAAGTGTTGAAAAGGCAGGACGCAAAGAAGCACATGCCGCTTATGGCAAAATGGTAAAGAAAAACTCCCGCATTTAAAAGCAAAAATTTATCCACGTCAAGGGCTCCGGGCTGAAAACGCTCTGCCGCGGCTATGCCGACGCAGGAAACCGTTCCCCACATAATAATCAGGGATACAGTCAAGTAAAAAGCGCCCGTAGCGGCTATTTGAGTCCTGGTAACGGGAGTGGAAAGAAAGCCCGCCATATATCCCTTATCTATCTTTTCTGCAATCAGTCGATTTCCCACCATTATTGAATACACCATCGGAAATAGAATGGCCATGAGGGCGTAGAAAGAATTGGACATGAAGCCAATCAGCGTTCCGTTGCCTGTAAGGATATTGGCAAGCACCGTCCCTTCTATGCCGCTTTGAGTTTCTTCCATGACAGCCGGAGTGAACACGTTTGTCATTATGGTCACAAACACGCATAGAACGGCGGTAAAAGCCAGCAGAAATTTAAGATTTGATCTTGCCGTCTGCTTCAGATAAGAAAAATTTATCACTTCTCTTCACCTCCGTAGAATTTCATAAAGTATTCCTCCAGCGTATGTTTTTCCTCCGTAAGCGAAAGCACACGGTGGGCGGAAAGTATCGAGAGCAGTTCATTTATGCAGCCGTCCGTCACGGAAACTATCAGTTCCCGCTGTTCCTTTCCTCTCACGGCGTCCGGGTACATCCACAAAATTTCCGCGCAGCCTTCATCGTCCGCCATGATAACTCCGTATGTTTTCATCTGAGATGCCTTAAGCTCGCCGGCCGTAATCTGCCTGATTATCCGGCCGTTCTTTATCATTCCTATCCTGTCGCACGTCTTTTCCACTTCTTCAAATATGTGAGATGAAAGAAGAATCGTCTTGCCTCTTTTCTTCTCGTTTTCAATGAGCTCTATGAGTTTCCCCTGCATAAGCGGGTCAAGTCCCGAAGATGGCTCGTCGAGGAGGAGTATCTCGGGATCGTGCATGAATGCGGCGACAAGAGCCGTTTTCTGTTTCATGCCCTTTGACATGCTCCTGATTTTTCCTTTGGGGTCGAGCTCAAAATAATCTATCAGTTTTTCCGCCACGGAAAAGTCTTTCATTTTTCTCATAGCGGCGATGAGCTTAAGATAACCGATACCTGTCATATCCTCGGGAAAGCATATTTCTCCCGGCAGATACCCGATTTTCTTCTGTATGCGGCTGCGGTTTTTCCAACAATCCATCTCCTGAACGGTAACGCTGCCATGCCGCGGTCTGATAAAACCCATCAGATGTCTCATGGTTGTGGTCTTTCCTGCCCCGTTCGGCCCCAGATAGCCGAAAGCCTCTCCCCGGCCGACAGTCAGGCAGATGTCAAAGACGCCTTTTCCGTTTCCGTAATCTCTGGTAAGGTTTCTTATATCTATCTCATTCACCTTTTGTCCTCCTTTTTCACAAAAACTCCTCTAACATTTCCGCTCACATAAAATTATATGAGCGGCCGCCGGGAGCTTTCAAGCGACAATCCTGTGCAAACTGTCCATTTTATGATAGAATACGAGAAAAGAAAGGAGCTTTTATGCCAACTCAGAAGTTATGCTCTGCCAGCGAATCCGAGTTTATTACCGCGTTCTGGCAGCTATACAAAAAAGATTCCACGGAAAAAATCCCGGTCAGCCGTATCTGCCGGGCTGCCGGGTATAACAGGTCTACTTTTTATAATCATTTTCGGGATATTTATGATCTGAGAGACAGGGCCGTCGCCTTGCTGCTCGCTCCTGTGCGTGAGCAGATTTTCGCGCTCACTGACGTTACGGAGCTTTTCTCGGAAGACACCGCCCGCAAAATTGTCATGCCGTATTTTCTCTCTCAGAATGACCGCATCGAGACGGTATTTAAAAGACGTGACGAATATGTTATAGGAGATCAGATTAAAGCTAATTTTTACGACCTCCTCGCGTCCCGAATGCCTGCCGGAAAGCAAAGCTCCGGTGTATTGGAAGAAATCAGCATGCTACTCGAATATCAGATTTCTGCCGCTTTAGGCCTTATCGGACAGTGGTACCGCGACGGCTGCCGGTTCCCCGGCGAAGCCGTTATGAGCAGACTATTCGAGATTTCTGCAAAAGGCGTTTTCAACTCTATGAAAGAGCGCTTCGATAAGCTACGAGACTGAAGCAGGCAGGTTTTCTTCCGTTCCGGCCGCCAGTTTTTCCTTCTTGCCTTTAGGCAGCTTTTTTATCGCCATTTCAAGCCTCAGCGCATCGCCTTTTTCTTCACAGCTCCAGGCGGCCTCTATTCTGACGGCGCCCCTGCTCCTCGTGTATTTTGCGCCTTTTCCGTTTCTGTGTTCCTCAAACCGCCGTGCAAGGTCTGTAGTGATTCCTGTGTAAAGAGAGCCGTCTTCGCATCTGAGCATGTATACGTAATAAATCATATCCTGCCTTCTCTTCTCAGGTATTCAAGCAACCCGCGGCAGCCTTTGTCTATGTCTTTATATGTCACATCGAAATTCCCCGTATACCAGGGATCCGCCACGTCTCTGTCCTCTCCGGCATATTCCATCAGCTTGTGTATCTTGTTTTCGGGATCTTTCGGTATGATACGACCGAGTACTCTTCTGTTCTCCTCGTCCATAATTATGAGATAATCGAAATTGTCGTAGTCAGCCTTTGTCACCTGCCTCGCCCTGCGCCGGCAGTACGGTATTCCTTCCCTTTCCAGAATTCCCCTGGTTCCTCTGTGAATGTCGTTTCCTATTTCCTCCCGGCTGGTTGCGGCGGAAGCAATTTCAAAGCGCTCCGCCATGCCGCGGCGCGCCGTCATGTCTTTAAACACAAACTCGGCCATCGGCGAACGGCAGATGTTGCCGTGGCAGATGAATAGTATTTTAATCATGTTCGCATTTCTCCTTATATGTTGGTTTTTCCTTGATTTTACGGGCTTTCCCGTATTTCCCCATTTTAGGGGAACTTGCGTATTTTGGCATATGTCAGCAGGTTTTTCCTCTGAAAAGTTGTAAAATAGGTTGTAAAACTTCCCCTATTTTACAACTTTACAACTCACCTAACTACATATCTTTTTCATCTCTTTTTGAATATCATCAAAGCCTACATGGGTATAGGTGTTCAGCGTCACGCCGATATCCGAGTGTCCCATAATCTTCTGCAAGGTCTTAGGGTTCATACCCGACTTTGCCATATTTGAACAAAAGGTATGACGGCAGACATGGGGCGTCACCTTTGGCATTTCGGCTTTGTAAATTTTATTATATTTCTCACAGATATGCTGGAAATATTTTTCCCAGTGCAGGGCGACCATTGGCATATCATTTTTGTCCAGATACAGAAAACCGACTTTCCCGTCTATCATGGGTTCTGTCTTTGGCTTTTTGCGGTTCTCAATGATTTTACGGAAACACTTTTTCACCTCGTCTGTCATAGGCACAAGCCTTGTACCGCACTCGGTTTTCGTCTCCTCTATGACGTATTCCATATTCCGTTTCCGCTGTAACTGATGATTGACATTGATAACGCCGTTTTTCAAGTCAATATCCGCAATCGTCAGCCCTACAAATTCAGAAATCCGAAGTCCTGTCTTAAAGAGGATATAAATGCCCTCGTAGTATCTGGAAAAGTGTTTGTCTTCTTTTACGAATTTCAGAAATGCCCGTTCCTGCTTTCTGGTAAGGGCTTCTCTTGTCACACTGTCGTTGACAACTACCGTGGCGAGCTGGAACTCAAAGGGATTTTTCCTTATCAAATCATCATCAACCGCCATCTGGAACGCTGGTCTTACAACGCCACGCACAGAATGTATAGTGCTGTACCCTCTGCCGTCATTCTGTAATTTAATCAGCCAGCCCTTTGCGTCAGACAATTTCACCTTATCAATCCGTTTTTTCCCAAAGTCCTCTTTCTTGATAATGTTAATGACAAACTTGTAATTGGCTTCTGTATTATGCTTCACGCCTGTTTTCTGCGACACATATTTCTTCACCAAATCCAGCACTGTCATTTCACCGCCGCAGGGAACAATATCATCTTCCAAGTCTCTGTGTATCAGTTTCTCTTTTTCCCTCAGCGATAAATCATCTTTTGCCCCTTTGGGAACGGTATCTGTCTTGACCAGTTTCCAGCTATATACATATTTTATGTTTCCTGCATTATCTGTGTATTTATACATGAAACGTCCGTCTTTACGTTGACTCTCTCCATTCCGCAAGACACGACCTTTATTATCACGTCTTTTCTCGCTCATCTTCGCTCCTTTCCACTTTTGGAAGAGTCCCGATATGACATTTTGAAGTATAACATATCCGGCACATCTCTACCATATCCAAATCCATAAAACGCCAGAATACAGCGTCAGATAGCGTCCAGTTCGTCAATGACTTTCTCAAACTGTTTTCTCTTGATCTGGATACGGTTGCCGTTCATCATCAGCCAGCAAGCTCCCTGATTTTCTTCTGCCAGCTTGCGGAGCTTCTTCTCCCCGATACGGAAATATCTTGACGCTTCTTCAATGGTGAGGGTGTATTTCTCCCATACAGGAATATCCGTATTACTCATACAGCACCCCCTTTTCCGCTTTTGGTATCATACTGGATATGAGGTATCAGTTCTTCCCTGCCCATCCTCTGCAAATGCCCCGTCAGCTTACTGGAGAGTGGCGGGCTGTACCTTGCCTTGTCCAGCATTTCTCCTACTGATTTCAGTTCACCTAAAGCGTCATGCTCTTCGAGGAAATAGAAGCCCTTGACCGCCGAGATAACGCCCCCGTCCGTCAGCCATTGCTGAGTTTCCAGAAGCGAGTTCTGTGTTTTAGGAATATGTAGTTTCAAAGGCTCTACGTTCCCTAAGAAACGTTTCCAGAAACGGCAGGTTTTCCAACGGCTCTTATTGCTCTCGTTCTTGTTGGGAACGACAAAGCGCAGATTTTCCGCCAGCAGACCGAACGCAAGCTCTCCCAGCTCCATAGGTCTTTCCTCAAAGAGCATGGCAAAGGCATGTGCCTTTTCGTCACGGAGCTGTATCTCTGTACGTTTCCAGCTCCCAATTTCGTCAATGGATTTATTGTACTTTGCGCTCACCTCTCTATCCTTATCATAGAAGCGGTACGATATGGCGGATTTTCCAGAACCGAGATAAGCTGTCCTTGCCAAGTCGTCCGTATCATACTTGCTGTCGTCAAAGTGGTAGAAATCGCTGGTGGAGACAAATTCCTCTTTTTCAAATTTCTTCCGTATCTGTGCCGGTGTAAAGAACGGTACTTCATTCCTGTCGTCAATGGCAATATCCAGCCTTGTAAAATGGAACTTTGTACCGAACCAGCGGACACATTGATGAAACATATGCCCGAATGTACGGTTGTGGCTATTGAGGATATTAAAAATATCGTCACAGCCTCTCCCTGTCATAACAAGATAACAGCCAAGCCCCTGTGGGTTGTCCTCTGTAGGCTTTGCGTTGCCCGATATGTAAATATCCCCTAACTGCCAGCGTGTCTGGTAAGTCTTAAAAGCCACCTTTGCCGGATAAGTGATAAAGATATCTTCCGGCATATCCAAGATGTGCCTTATCACTTCTTCCGCTGTTGCACTGTCAAATACAATGCTGATGTAATCAATCTTTACTGTCAGATTTTCATGTGTTGCTATGTTGCATTACTCCTTTCTTTCCGTTGCGTTTTTGTGCATAGTCGGAACAGCTATTTTCCCTTTATCCATGCACGTTTTCAGCTACTATGACTTGTATGCGCAGGGCGGTGTTACATATTCGCCCTTTGCGGAACGCCTGACGGCGTTCCCGTCCAGCTATACCAGCCCGTCCGTGTCACGTCTGGGGTGACGTGCCCCGTCCGTTCTGGCATATCTGGAACCTCCGATTTTCAGTCCACAAGACCGTGTATTAACGCTTATGAAGTGAAAATATCTCTTATCATCGCTTACTCAAGCATGTGATTGACCCTATGGTGCTTAATCACTGTACCTGACGATATAATAACGCCATTAGAATTACTTGTCAAGAATCATTTCTTGACTTTATATAAATTATTAAGTATGATAAGCTTATCATTTGAAGAAGAACCAAGAAAGGAGAAGTTATACTAAGTCATGGAACATTATAGAAAGAAAATGAGCTTTTTAGGAGAGAACATACAGACCATAAGAAAATATAGAAAAATGAAACAACAAGAGCTTGCGGACGCTATCGGTATCAATATGCAGAGTCTTTCCAAAATTGAACGTGGCGTGAATTACCCCACTTTTGATACACTGGAAAAAATAATGGACGTATTGGACGTAACGCCCAATGAGCTATTATCGGGAGAATGGAAATTTCTCCAGCAAGGAGAAAAAGAAGTCTGTCATTTTTTAAGAACAGAAGAACGCCTAAATACAGAATTGAAGCATGGACACTATGATAACTTCTTTGACAGCGAGGAAGAATGGCTGGAATATGAATTAGAACAGTTGCGGAAATATATAACAGACTACATCAACGGAAAGGAAATAGAAGCGTCTGATCTTTACCC
Organism: Candidatus Avanaerovorax faecigallinarum; assembly: GCA_019113145.1. Classification (GTDB taxonomy): domain Bacteria; phylum Bacillota; class Clostridia; order Peptostreptococcales; family Anaerovoracaceae; genus Avanaerovorax; species Avanaerovorax faecigallinarum. Next base: position 981 of record DXHZ01000091.1, on the reverse strand, counting down.
TATCAAAAATTTTATCCAGCATTTAAAATTCCAAAAGGTATTAGAACGCTATGATGATTTATACAGCATGGATATGTTTGGAGAAAGCATCGACGGTCATAAATATAGAACACCGTACTATGTTTTAAAAAAAATAAGTCCTAATTCAAAAGAAGATATAGAGCTTTTACGAGAAGTATTAAAAGATAGCCAATTTGATGACGAGGACGAATAATTTCTTCTTTACAAAATTGTAAGTTGCAGAAAAACGAAAGGAGTCCCAAAATGACTAGTATATTGATTATAGATGATGATATTCATATTAATGATATGCTTGAAAAGGTTTTAGTACATGAGGGCTATAAAGTTTTCCACGCATATTCTGGAACAGAAGCATTACTGTTTTTGCAGAGTAATAAGCCGGATTTAATATTGTTGGATTTAATGTTGCCGGGTTTATCTGGCGAAGAAGTATTACCTCAAATATCAAATGTACCTGTTATTGTTATGAGTGCTAAAGTTGATGTGAAAGACAAAGTAAATCTTCTGCTTGGCGGTGCTGTTGATTATATTACAAAACCATTTGAAATTGACGAATTGCTGGCACGAATAATCGTACAGCTCAGAAAGGTAGAAAATACAAATAATTCTGATACACTTATTTATGATGAAATCATAGTTAATCTTTCAACTCATAATGTTCAAGTGTGTAATAAAGATGTAAAACTGACCAAAACCGAATTTGCCATATTGAAACTGCTCATGGAAAATTCAAAACAAATTGTTACAAAAACCATTTTGCTTGACCGTATCAGCGAAGATACACCAGATTGTATGGAAAGTTCTTTACGGGTTCATATTAGTAACTTACGAAAAAAATTACGGGAAGTTTCTGGAAAGGATTACATTGAAGCAGTCTGGGGAATTGGTTTTAAAATGGCAGAATAAAAATCTTTACACTTTCTTTGCACTTTTCTTAACAGCTTTCTTAACAATTCGCTT
>DXHZ01000090.1 GCA_019113145.1 Candidatus Avanaerovorax faecigallinarum | reverse complement strand
GTTAATGTTCAAACGCGTAGCTTCAACGAACCCCGTGTCTAACACGGGGTTTTCTTGATACAAAAGACCCTTGAAAAATCAGGATCTAAGACCGTTTTTCAAGGGTTCTCGTCTTTTGTTTACTTCTTCATCTGTTTTGCTACTTCTTAGCCGCAGCTGCCTGCTGTGCCGCTACCTCGGCTGCAAAGTCCTCTTCCTTCTTCTCGATTCCTTCGCCTACCTCGTATCTTACCATTTCAACTACCTGCATGGACTTGCCAAGCTTCTTGGCCTCTTCGTCCACGTACTGAGCAACGGTAAGGTCTCCGTTCTTTACGAACTTCTGGTCAACCAGGCATACCTCTTTCAGGATGGCCTTGATCTTTCCAGGAATAATCTTGTCGAGGAGCTCAGGCTTCTTTCCTTCGTTGAGAAGCTGCTGCTTTGCGATTTCGGTCTCGGAAGCGAGCCAGTCCTGATCCACCTGGGAATCGTCCACGAACTTAGGGCTCATGGAAGCAACCTGCATAGCCACGTCCTTACCTACCGCCTCGATTTCGGAAGCGGTTGCATCTGTCTTGATACCTACGATAACGCCGATCTTGCCGCCGCCGTGAATGTATCCGGTGTAAACAACGCCTTCGGTTGCCTTTCTCTCGAATCTTCTGATGTTCATGTTCTCACCGATCTTGGAGATCTTGGCGGTGAGAGCGTCCTGCACGGTTCCCTCTTCTCCGTAAGGGAGAGCCATGAATGCGTCCATGGAAGGATCCTTCTCCTCCAGAGCCTTTGCTGCAAGGTTTTCAACGAACTCTACGAATTCAGGGTTCTTTGCGACAAAGTCTGTCTCGGAGTTTACTTCGATTACCGCAGCAGTCTTATGGTCGTCTGCAAATGCAAGTCTTACAAGACCCTCTGCAGCAACTCTTCCTGCCTTCTTTGCAGCCTTGGAAAGTCCCTTTTCTCTGAGAACCTCCACTGCCTTATCTATATCTCCGTCGGTTTCAACCAGCGCCTTCTTGCAGTCCATCATGCCTGCGCCGGTCATCTCTCTAAGCTCTTTTACTAATGATGCTGTTACAGCCATTTTACTTCCTCCTTGAAAATTATTCAGCGTCTGCCGCTTCTGTTTCTGCTGCTTCAGGAGCCTCAGCCTCTACTGCCTCAGCTTCTCCCTCGTCAAAGCTTTCACCCTGGTTAGCTTCGATTACAGCGTCAGCCATCTTTCCTGCGATAAGCTTAACCGCTCTGATAGCGTCGTCGTTGGCAGGAATGATGTAATCAACGTCGTCAGGATCGCAGTTGGTGTCCACGATACCTACGATAGGAATTCCAAGGATTCTTGCTTCCTTAACGGCGATTCTCTCCTTCTTAGGATCTACGATGAAGAGAGCTCCCGGCATTCCCTTCATTTCCTTGATTCCACCAAGGTACTTCTCAAGCTTGTCTCTCTCGGCCTTAAGTCCGAGAACTTCCTTCTTGGAAAGCTTGTTGAAGGTGCCGTCCTCTTCCATGGTGTTTATATCGTTAAGTCTTCTGATTCTTCCGCTGATGGTCTTATAGTTGGTCAGCATTCCGCCAAGCCATCTTTCGCTTACGTAGTACTGTCCGCATCTTACAGCCTCGTCCCTGATAGCGTTCTGAGCCTGCTTCTTGGTTCCTACGAAAAGGACAGGCTTTCCGGAAGCTGCAACTTCCTTCATGAAGTCATAAGCCTCATCGATCTTCTTAACGGTCTTCTGAAGGTCGATGATGTAGATTCCGTTTCTCTCGGTGAAGATGTAAGGAGCCATCTTAGGGTTCCATCTTCTGGTCTGGTGTCCGAAGTGAACACCCGCTTCTAAGAGCTGTTTCATTGAAATTACTGCCATTTTAAATTTCCTCCTGGTTTCTTCATCCATCCGGCTATCCTCGGCTCCAAACCCTTTCGTCTTCCGACAAAGAGGGCAACCTTCGCCGAACACCGGATGTGCATAATTTACTCGTTCGCAAAGCGAACCAACGATAATTATAAGGCAAAACCCCTGCTATTGCAAGGGTTTTTTCGCTCCATCGATATATTGTTTTCAAAAACGATTTTCCGATTATCCTCTGCTCTTAGATCTCGCATTCAGCGCGAATATAACGCCTATAATCGAGCCTGCGAAAAGAAGAAATCCCATTAACGGTAATACCATTCCGTACATACTCTTCACCCCTTAATAATCTATCTCTAAAACATATCCTATGTCCTAAAGATATCCCATATACCGGGGTTTGTCAACGTATTTACCGTAAAATTAAGAATTCTTAAGAAATTACCTTTCTTTTCTCACCGCAGCTTACTGGAGCAGCCCGAAATCTATGTGTCTTTCGGCAGGATCTGCGGACAGAACCACGATTTCCACTTTGTCGCCGAGGGAATACGTTCGTCCTGTGTGTTCCCCCACGAGCCTGTACTTTTCCGGCTGGAAAACGTAATAATCGTCTCTCAGCCTCTCTATCCGCACCAGGCCTTCCACCGTATCTGCAAGCTCCACATATATTCCGAATGACGTGACGCCGCTTATTACGCCGTAGAAGGCTTCCCCGACCTTTCCCTCCATGTATTCGGCCTTCTTCATCTTCTCCACGTCTCTTTCAAGTTCCTGGGCCTTCCGCTCGGTGTCCGACGAATGTACGGCAGCGGCTTCGGCCTTTGCGGCGTACTTCTTCTTCAGAGCGTCTTTTGTCGCGCCCTTAAGGCTTTCCTTTATTATCCGGTGTATCATCAGATCCGGATAGCGCCTTATGGGCGACGTGAAGTGGCAGTAGTACCTGAAGGCAAGTCCGAAGTGACCGTCGCAGGACGTGCTGTAGATCGCCTTCTTCATGGCTCTGAGCGTAACGGAGCCTACGATGTTCTCGTAATTTTTCGCCTTCGCCTTTTCCAGAACCTCTCCGATGTCCGCGGGAGTCACGCTGTCCGGATCTGCGTTAAGGGTTATGCCGAGACCCTCCAGAAACGTCCTGAGCTCCGAAAGTTTTTCTCCGTCCGGCCTTTCGTGGACTCTGTATACGAAAGGGCAGCCTGCCTTCAGGAAGTGCTCGGCGACCGTTTCGTTTGCAAGGAGCATGAACTCCTCGATGAGCCTGTTGGCGGTTCGCCTTTCCGCCGCAAAGACGTCGACGGGCACTTCGTTTTCGTCTAAGACTATCTCGGACTCGTCAAGGTCAAAATCGATACTTCCCTTTTCGTGGCGCTTTCGGCTGAGTAGCTCCGCAAGTTCGCCCATAAGCCTCAGCTCGTCAAGGATAACGGAGTACTTTTCTTTCAGTTCCGGGTCGTCGTTTTCCAGAATGTCCGACACGTCGTCGTATACCATGCGGGCCTTTGAATTTATCACGCTCTCAAATATCCTGTGATTTACGACGTCGCCGGCCTTGTTCACTTCCATCTCGCAGCTTAAGGTCAGCCTGTCCTCGCCCGGATTCAGGCTGCATATTCCGTTTGACAGGTTCCTAGGAAGCATTGGAACGACGCGGCTGAGAAGGTAGACGCTGTTTCCCCGCTTAAACGCCTCCTTATCCAGCGGCCCGTCGTTTTCCACGTAGTGACTCACGTCCGCAATGTGAACGCCCAGAAGGTAGTTCCCGTTTTCGAGCCTTCTGACTTCCACCGCGTCGTCAAGGTCCTTTGACTCCGCCCCGTCTATGGTTATGATGCTCCTGTCTCTGAGATCCTCTCTGTCACGAAGTTCTCTGGCGGAGATTCCCGCCTTTGCCACAGCCTTGGCTTCTGCGCTCGCCCGGCTCGGGAATGTCTCGCGGAGGCCTCGCGACCTTATCATGGCCATAATGTCGGCGCCCGGCTCGTCACGTCTTGCGATTATTTCGCTGATTCTTCCCTCCGCCCCTACGTTTCTGTCCGGGTATTTCAGAATGGTCGCCACCACTCTGTCGCCGGTATGCGCACCGGAGAAGTTGGACTTTTTGATGTATACGTCGTCGGTATTTCTCGGATCCTCGGGCACGACAAAGCCGAACTTCTTATTCTTCTCAAAGGTTCCCACCACCTCAGCGGAGGCCCTTTCGACGATCTTATCGACTATGCCCTCCCGATTTTTATCCCAAAGGTATTCGGGAAGCATATCCACAGTCACCGTATCTCCGTGCATGGCTCCGTTCATATTGCTGCGGCTTATGAATACGTCTCCGTCCTCTCTGCGGACAAAGCCGAAGCCTGCTTTGTTCTTTTCAAGGATTCCCGTCACCGGTTCAAGTCCGGAAGCCTTCGCGGCTTTTGCAGCCTTTGTCCTCTTCGGAGCCTTTGCCCTTTTGGCACCCTTTGTTCCTGCGGAACCCGTGCGCCTTCCGGCAAGATGCTTTCTCGATTTTCTGTTTTTCTTTACTTTATCTTTTTTTCTGCTCATGGTTCATAAACCTGATAAACGGCAGCATGCCTATGACCGCTCCGACTAAGGCAGGGATTACCCAGCCCACGCCCAGGTCAAAGAACGGAATGTATTCCGACATGAAGTCAAAGGCCGCGCCTTCCGTAATTCCGGCGTTTTTGAGTCCGTCAAAAATTCCCACTATGAACGCCATAACCATGGCAAGCACGTACACTTCCTTCTTTCCGTTTATGAATTTCCTGAGGAAGGTCAGAAGCACCAGCACCACCACCGGCGGATATATCATTACGAGAGCCGGAAGGGTTATGGAGATCATCGTTGTAAGTCCGATGTTGGACACGGCGAAGCTGAAGAGACACACGGCGGCCAGTACTTTTTTATACGACCAGGCCGGTCTCAGCTCGCTTATGTAGTCGGCAAAAGAAGTTGCAAGTCCGATTGCCGTGGTAAGGCACGCCATGAGAACGGCAAGACCTAAGACTATGTTGCCCGCTTTTCCCATCTGCATGTTCACGACGGCCGCCAGCAGCTCTCCGCCATTGGAGAATGAAAATTCTTCTCCGGAGGTCTGGGCCCCCACGTATGCCAGCATCAGGTAAACTACTGCAAGTCCCAGCCCTGCGAACACTCCGGAAAGGAGCGTGTATCTGGCAACTCCCGTATCGGACTTCACGCCCATGTTTCTTATGGACGTTATTACAACGATTCCAAACGCCAGAGCCGCAAGACCGTCGAGAGCCAGGTAGCCTTCAACGAATCCCTTGAAGAAAGGAATCGTGGCGTAATCCCCTTCGGGCGCGGATATTTCTCCTACGGGATTTATAAGGCTTACAACGAATATGACAGCTATGGAAATCAGCAGAATCGGCGTGAGAATCTTTCCCACGATGTCCACGATTTTGCTCGGATTGGCGCACAGCAGATAGGTCACGCCGAAAAATACCGCGGTAAATATTACAGATGCGGCCATAGAGCCGCCGTTGTTCATAAACGGCAGAACAGCCATTTCATAGGATACCGTCCCGGTTCTCGGAAGAGCAAAGAGCGGTCCTATGAGAAAATACACCAGAAGTCCCAGAAACACCGAAAACTTCGGTCCTATCTGACGGCCTATGTCGTCAAGCCTGCTTCCGGCAAATACTATCGCGGCAATTCCTATTACGGAAAGTCCCGCATCGGTCACCACGAATCCCATGGTTCCCGATACGAAGGAATCTCCCCCAAGGTGGCCTATCATCGGCGGAAAAATCATGTTTCCGGCACCGAAGAACATTGCAAACAGCGCCAGAGAAACAGAAACAATCTGTCCCACGCTTAACTTTTCTTTCATATCGAATATCTCCCTGATTTAATATTTAACATCGCTCCGGGATTCGCCCGCTGCGGTTTTCCCCTGCGACAAAAATACGCAGAAAGGAAAACTCCCTGCGTATTTTAATTATCTCAGATTAAATTTTTCCTGAACTATTCTTCAACAGCTTCGGCGGTTTCCTCTGCTGCAGGTTCTTCAGCAGTTTCAGGAGCAGCCTCTTCTGCTGCCGGCTCTTCGTCCGCAGGAGCGTCCATAGCTTCCTTAATGCTTAAGGATATGCGCTTTCTCTCTGTATCAATCTCCAGAATCTTAGCATTCACTTCCTGACCTACGGTAAGCTCGTCGGCAATATTGGTAACTCTCTTATGAGCAACCTCGGAAATGTGAACGAGTCCGTCAAGACCCGGCTCGAGTTCCACAAATGCACCGTATTCTTTTATCTGAACAACCTTGCCGGTAACAATCTGACCCACCTGGTAGTTGTCATTTATAACAGACCAAGGTTCAGGTGTAGTCTGCTTAAGTCCGAGGGAGATTTTTCCCTTCTCTTCGTTCATGGAGAGAATCTTAACGTTAATCTTCTGTCCGATCTTAAGCACTTCCTGAGGATGTCTCAGTTTACCCCATGAAATCTCGGAAATGTGAAGAAGTCCGTCGATCCCCCCGATATCAACGAATGCACCGTAATCGGTAAATCTCATTACAGTACCTTCAACGATATCGCCAACGTTCAGATGTGCCCAGATTTCCGCAATCTGCTTCTGCTTGATCTCGTTGATAACTGCCTTATGTGAGAATACCGCTCTGTTTCTTCTCTGATCAACTCTGGTTACCTTAACGTCCAGAGTCTGTCCGATAAACTCGTCCGCATTTTCAACGTATCTGTCGGAAAGCTGCGAAAGCGGCATGAATCCGGATACTTCCTTATACGCAGCAATCACGCCTCCGTTAACAGGTCTGATAACCTTAACGCTGATAGTAGATTTATTCTCCAGAGCATCGCTAATCTCATTCCAATGCTCGTTTATCTCAAGTTTCTTCTTGGAGAGCAGTATTCCGCCGTCTCCGTCATCTGTCTTGACAACCTTCGCCTGGATTTCGTCGCCTTCTTTAAATAAATCAGTCAGCTTCTGTCCTTCCTCTAATGTCACTTCTGAAGCAGGAAGAATTCCGTCTTTCTTGCAACCCAGGTTGATAATTACTTCTTTATCGTTAACCTGATGCACTTTTCCGTCTACAATCTCACCGGTACGAGGTAATCTCAAAGACGCATCGATTTCATCCATGAAATCTTCCATTGATAATTTTTCGTTAGTGATAGCTTCACTCATGTCAGCAATAACCTCCTTAATTACGCATTCGGGCGTCGAGGCACCCGCTGCAACTCCTATTTTATTATATTTTTGAATTTCTTTCAATGGTAAATCTCCGATGTTTTCAACAAAAAACGTATTTTTACAGTGTTTTTTCGAAATATCGTAAAGTTTACATGTATTGGAGCTTTTTCTGTCACCGATTATTATCATTGCGTCGGCAGTTTTTGCCAGTTCTTCACAGCTTTTCTGCCTTTCGGAGGTGGCGCTGCATATAGTGTTTTTTATTTCCGGTTCCGAACCGCGTTCTATCATAATCTCCGTTACGTCACCGAGCAGACTTCGTCTTATGGTCGTCTGGCATACTATGAAATATTTTCCGGGTTCCAGTTCTGCGGCCTCTTCTCTGCTGCCGACAATCCTGGCCTTATTTCCGCACCACCCGTTGATTCCTATAACCTCAGGATGATTCCGGTCACCTATTATAACTATACTCTTTCCCTGCTCTTCGGCCTCTGCGACAAGTCTGTGAATTTTCCCCACAAAAGGACACGTGGCGTCCACCGTTTCAACTCCCGCCTCCTTAAGGGCGTCAAAAAACGCTCTCGTCTCACCGTGAGACCTTATTATAGCAATATCTCCCGGCTTCATATCCTCCGGTTTTTCAGCTATGTCCACCCCGCGTCTTTTCAGTCCATCCGTTACAAGCCTGTTATGAATCAGCGGGCCGCACGTGTATATCTTCCTGCCTGAACCTTTACTGAGTTTTATCTGTTCTTCTGTTTTTTCTATCGCTCTTCTCACTCCGAAACAGAATCCCGAATTTTCGGCTCTGATAATTTCCATAAACTTACCGCTCCTTTTTCTTCTGCAGCTATCCCGGCAGCTTCCCGCCGATACGGGATTCAGATATACCGTCGAATTAAAGTATATCAGAATCACCGCAGATTTTAAAGAGCATACATCTTTCGTCTGAATACGGCAAGCTTTCGCACCGTATTTTTCATATTTTCCTTTAACTTCAGCATATTTCGCACTTCTTCCATGTATTCGCGGTATTCGAGCAGAACGTCCTTAAACAGGTACTCCGCAATAACGTCAAGAGGATTCCTCTCCCGTTTTTCTGTATCTGAGGGCTCGTACACCATCTTAAGTCTCGTCTTTTCTCCTTTTTTTCTGACAAACACCGTATTCTCATCTATTACATACCCGCCGGCTCTGATGTAATAGTTTTCAGCTTTCATAATCTCTTCCGCTATGCGATACAGGAGTTCTGCGGCATAAAACGGACTTTCAATCTTCAGATCCCTTACCGGCTGAAAGCCGTCCGTAAAAAAATATATCAGAATGTCCCGATTCTCATCAGTCATTTCTCCTGCGTCCCGTCTCACCACAGATGTCGGAAAAAACAGCGGACAGCTGTTCATTACAAGTATATCCTTCACGAATTTTTCAGTTTCACTTCCGAGCCTTGCTTCATAAGCTTCCTCCATAGACGCCTCCTATCCTCCGCACTTCATACATGGCGTATATCCTTTTCCCTCGGCTTCGTCCTTATCAATCTCTATGAAATATTTTTCCACAGTGCTGCAATCCCCCGTGTGATATGCTTCTCCTGCTCTCCTGAACAGAAACACAGTGGTTCCGATGGATTTATCGCCTGAATTGCATATATCACATGCCCTGTATCTTTTCCTTACCTGCTGTGAAAGGGAAGTCATCTCAAATGCGGGGTTCAGCACAGAGCAGTCTCTTTTATGATACCTTTCTCCCCAGTCAGGAAAAACATACACAGGTTCAGAATCCTCATCACGTTCCATTTCATTCCTGCTCATAGCTTCACTCTGTCTCACGCTGCCCGTAAACGGCCTGCACTTGAACCTGCCGCTGAAAACAATATCATCACCCATCGACAGCGGATCATTATATGTCAGCATGGCAGTAAAATCCACAGTGATAACATCATCCACCGTAACGGTTGTTCTCCCTGTCCTTATTCTGTCCCTGTAGCAGTATTTCAGCCTGTCCACTCGAAAGCTGTCGCTTTCACCGAGAGCTCTCTCTGCCCCTTCACGTATGTGGCTCTGGCATCTGATATAGCTCTTAAAGAAATGAGCATATATGTTTTCTTTCGCCATCTCATCGCATACGGTGAAAACCAGTCTTTCGCATCTGGCCATTCTTGGAACCGCTGATATCATGATAAGTACCGCAACGATAAATATCGGCAGTATAATCGCAGCTTCTGTTATGTAACTGCCCTTCTTTGATAATCTTAATAATTTCATTCTGCATTGTCTCATCAGTATTCTCCGGTGAATTCAAGCCTTTTTCCGTTTATTTCAACATTGCACCTGAGACCTGCGTTATATGTCTTAAGAAGAAAATCGTCGTAATAGAGGAATCTCATGTTTATCTGAATCAGATCCATCATTCGAAGAAGCCTCACTTCTTCATCCATGGCAAATATCATCACATTAAGATAGTCCTCATATGTATCGCCTCTGGTGCTGCCCGGATCTATCATACCTTCTTCCGTATTATTCAATATAGATTCAAGATCCGTTGCCCACGACGCATCGTCTTTCATCAGCGGAACCTTCCTGTCTGCCATGAGAAGTCTGTAGTCATTAATACTTTCTGCAAAAGCCCATGCGGCGAATATGCCCTGTTTCACCAGTATAGCTGCAGGGCCGGGTGCTATAGCGGCGGCGGCAGCCGTAACTGCGGCATTTTTCTCAGGATCCGAATTGAGATAAATCATGTTAAGCGCTTCCCGTATTCCGATAATCCTGTTGCGTACTCCGTTCAGGTTGCCGGAATCGCTCAGATTCGCACATATGATATACTCCATTTCATTTTCAAAAAACGTAGATCCAAGTCCCTTGGAATCATTTCCGTTTTTAAAGTATGCGTTTATATATCTGTTCTGAAGATATCCTTCCGCTCCGGCCTTGACAAAATCTGAAGCTGATGTCTTACCTCTCAGGAGAGACGCTATGGCGGACGCCGTTACGGCTCTGTCGTTTCCCGAAGACGGAAGATAGTCCGCCACCTTTCCGTTTCTTAAAACTGCATTATGATTTTCATCCGCATCGCTTTCATCTCCCGGCTTTCCTCCGACGTAAGGACCTATGAAGCTTTCTGCAATAGCTTTTGTTCCCGCTTTATTCACCTGTTTTCTGAACACGCTCGTGTCTGTCAGCGCATAACCGCTGAGATCTGCTGTAAATCCGTCAGTGCTGATATATTTCTTCTTACCGAATGAGTATTCAGCATAGTGATTAAGTCTTGCTTCGACATCATTCTGCATTCCGTAAAATCCAAAAATCCCATACCGTTCAAACAGATTGATATCGTACTCCGCAAGAACGGCATCCGTCCAGAGACTGCCCAGCGCTTTTCCGCCGCTGACCGCAGCCCTGTCTCTGGATGCCTGGATAAAAGCAAGCAGAAGAATCAGCAGACTGACAAAGAATACTGATGCAAAAACAGTTACCGATCCTTTTCTGTCAGCCTTCAATCAACTCACCCATCCTTATTATCTCCGATTCTCTTATTCTCGCTATGCTTTCCTCATACTCCGATCTGAGAAAAATTTCCGTTATTCCACCCATGTCTGACGAGGTTTCTCTTTTTTCTATCAGGGTGTCATAAAAAGAATATCCGTCCCGGTTCTGCGCACTTTCAATCAGATAATCGTGCACGCTGCATTGGGTCTCAAGTCGCGCGTAAAAGTAAATCATCAGCAGTATAAGACTTAGAATCGTCAATATCATTACAGGCAGCACTATAGCCGCTTCCACTGTTTCGTCTCCCCTCTTGTTCATTTTTTTAACTGTTCAGGTCGGCAAACGTATTATTGACGAACTCCGTAATCTGGGTTCTGAAAATCAGTCCCAGAGCTACTGCAAGCGCTATAAGAATAGCCACCTGAACCATCTCCATTCCTCGCTTGTTTTTAAGCATTTCACCCTCTCTTTCCTGCGGGCTGCCGGCCTTATATGCTACATCTGCATCATGGCCGGAGCTGCCGTTACCCCTATAATGGCCAGAAGGAGCATCGCCAGCGGTCCGGACAGTCTGGTTTCCGCAAGCTTCCCTTTTTCTTCCGCCGCCTTCTTTCTTCTGTTCCATAATATTTCTCCTTCGTCTGCCAGTTTTTCAGACAGGTCGTTACCCTTATCCCGGGCTGTGACTATAATTTCCTTGACTCTTGTAAACTCCCTGACTCCTATCTCAGACGAGCGCATATCCATTATCCGAACAACCGAAACGTTGGATTCAACAGCTTTTTTGCGGATTTCCACTATCACATCTTCGAAGTAGTTTCTCTTCTTCCTGGCTTCATATCCATCCGCCACTCTCCCAAACGCTTCTTCAAATATCAGTCCACTTCCCAAAAGAAGCAGAATCTGCGAATTGAAAGATGGAAGAGTTTTAAGAACACTGTCCTTTTTTTCCCTTGCGATTCTCGCGTTTTTTTCTTTTTCACCGTTATAGAAGAACATCACCATGGCAGGAAACAACATCAATATCGTGTATTTCCCTGTACTGTCCGGTTTTTCCCAAAGCAGCAGCGTACCGTCCTCAAGTACTCTCGGAAGTTCTGCTACGGCGCCTTTACTGTTCTCCACCGTCCTTATCGCTTCATCTAAAGATTTTCTTATAGAGTCTCCGGTATCCGGTTCGTCCGGACTTATGTCAGTGTTTTTATTCTCCTCACCTCCCATCGTTATGACCGCATTTCGACTTACGGATACCCCGTCCCGAAATCCTGTCACTTTAAGAGCTGCGGACTGCTGCCCTCCGGCTTCCAGATTCAGAGCAGAAAGGTTTCCTCTTTCATCTTCGAAATATACTTTATCTCCACCCGTTTCCGTTATACATACCAGCACAAACAGAACGCAGGTGGCAGCGAAGCACAGGGCTACGGTTTTCCTGTTTTCCCTGAGATATTCTGTTATCTTCAGATTCCTAAACTTCAATTGAAGTAATCCTTTCTATCATTCTGTACGCCGTTATCATTACCGCCAGCACAGCTGTCATAATAATCCTTCCGGCAGCAGTTTCATACAGTGGCATGATATATTCGGGCGATACGACTCCCAGAAATACTATGAGTATCACAGGCATAGCCGTAATAAGTTTCCCCTCCAGCTTTTTCTGAGCTGCCATGGTTCTTATTTCATTTTCGATGTTTATTTTATCCGTTATTACGGAAGCAGCTCTGTCCGCCGCCCTTATCAGATCCCCGCCCGTATCCCTGCATGCCCGGAAAACCTGAGTAAACTCTTCAATTTCTGAAACGCCGCTCTGAAAGGCGAACTCCTCCCATACACAAATATCCGAATCTCCCGTGTCTCTTATGCGACGCAGCATATACTCAAGCTTTTCCGAAAGCATACAACCCCCTGCATAAACGCTTTTCAGCGATTCCACCGCCTCTTCCATGGCTTCCGTCATATGTCTGCCGGATGAAAACGATGCCGAAAAGCTGTACAGCATGTCGCGGAACTGATTCCTCAATTCCTTCTTCTTTTTCTCGTCCATCCATTGGTCATATTTCCTGAACGTTGCCATGTACACAGGCACAGCTGCCGCAGCGCCAAGCATACTTCTGTAAAAAATCATTCCTGCCGCAGTAGAGAAAAATGCGGTAATTACAAGATACCGAAAGTTTATTTTTCCTGATTTGCCGATTATCCTCACCGATTTGTTCCTCCGAGCTTCAGCTTCATATCTTTTACTATCCCGTTGCCCGTTCTTATCAGCTCGAGATTCTCTCCCGGTACGAACAAAGGATTCAGTCTGTATTCATCTCCGTCAAAACCGACTATTTCCTGGACTTCAATTACACGTCTCCTTCCGTCGGATGTTCTGACCAGATGAACCATGATATCTAAAGCTTCCACTATCTGCGCCCTCACAGCATCCATTGGAAGCTGCCCCGCCATCAAGTACATAGCCTCCAGCCTTCTCAACATTCCACGCACCGAGTTCCCGTGGCCTGTAGACATTCCGCAGTGGCCCGTATTGAGAGCCTGCAGCATGTCTGCAACTTCTCTTCCCCTTACCTCTCCTATTATCAGAATATCCGGCCGCATTCTGAGGCTTGTCTTTATGAGCATATCCATGGATACCAGTCCTTTTCCCATTGAATTAGCATTATGGCACTCCATCTGAACCAGATTGTCAACGTTAGTCAGCTGAAGCTCCGTCGAGTCCTCTATGACGATGACTCTTTTATCCTCGGGAATAAAATCGGAAAGAGCATTCAGAAACGTGGTCTTCCCGGAAGACGTCCCTCCGCTTATGAAAATGTTATATCCGCTTCTTACCAGCAGTTTCAGAAGCTCCGAGCATTCTTCCGTCACTGCTCCCAGGGAAATCAGCCTGTTCATGGTCATCTTGTTTCTGCTGAATTTCCGTATAGTCAGCACCGGCCCTTCGATTGCGATATTCTTATGTACTGCATTTACTCTGGAACCGTCTTCCAGACGGGCGTCGAGTATGGGGTTCAGTTCGTTTATCTCTCTTCTGACTCCTGCCGCTATATTCCGGATCACGTCTTCAAGCTCGGCCGCAGATGAAAACATGGTTTCAATCTTCTCTATTCTGCCGTCTTTTTCTATGAACACATTATCCGGTCCGTTAATCATTATTTCGTTTATATCTCTGTTCTCTGCAAGAAAGTGAAGGGCTCCCAGCCTGCTTCGCAGTCTGCCGTATATATGGTCAAAAGCTGCACTATACTCCTCCGCCGTCATATCCGGAAATCTTCTGAAGACAGCTTCTTCGATTATGTCCCGTATCCTATCTTCCGAAAGGCCGTCTTCTTCAAGAATTATCTTCCTTATGTCTCTTTCCGCCTCAATCAGACCGTTCATTGCTCTACCTTCCCTCTGCAATCAGTTTCACTGCTGCGCCGGCTTCGGTTCCGAAACCCGTGTCTATGCTGTTCTCATCCAGTGCAGCATACTGTGAAATATATATTATCCCCTTCTGCTCTTCGCTCCACTCTCCGCGCCATCTGTTTCTGACTCTGATGTATCTTCCGCTGCATTCCCCATCGATGCTGCATATTTTGTCAAGGATGAATTTACCTTCGCCTGAGGCTACCTCCATTATTACATCGGACGCTTTAATCAGCTCCATACCGTTTCTGTCTACTCTGGCGCCTATATCCACGATAAGATATGACGCGCCCCACTCTGAAACAGCCTTTTTCCCAATGATTTCGAGAACTTCCGGCGTAATGGATGTATATACGGGATTAAAATCTCCCGTTTTTAAAATCCCCCACCCGCTTTTTTCACATATGCAGCTGTCTATTGAGAAATCTCTGTTTTTCCCGATATAGTAAAGCATTCTGCTTATACTGCCTCTTCCCTTGTCACATGAATCCTTCTCATCGTCATTTAAAGGTTCCCTGTCGAAAGGTCCATAACGAATATACAGCGTCTTTTCTCCGTACATTATCGGAAAAAGTCCGGCTGCCGCTGCGGCAACCGATGTGGCTCCTGCACCTCCCGAAGCCGAAAATACAGCTATGATTTCAGGTATCTCATCTTCTTCCCTGAAAACTATTTTTTCCCCTCTCATACAGGTCACCAGCTCAGCAATCGCGGAAGCTGTCTCCCTCGCACCCTCATATGCGAACATTACGTGTTCCTGCAACGTTTCATCGTTTCCGCCTTCGGGATCCGGACTGTATGTCAGTCTGATAACGGCAGCTTCGTTTTTCAGGTCAAATGGACAGTCCCGTGCTGTTTTATCGTCGCAAATAAAAATTGAAGGGGTCATTGAGTTGGATTTATAAAGGTTATCTCCGAAATCCGTGGCATTTCTTATGTCCAGATCCCGACTGACGGAGGCGAGCCTTTCCATGAAAACATCCTGAAAAACCGAATCCGATAGACTAACATATATTATTGTTTTATACATTTTTTACCACTTCCTTCGTGTGTCCATCTTACACCAATGATTGCCTCCAGTC
>DXHZ01000089.1 GCA_019113145.1 Candidatus Avanaerovorax faecigallinarum | reverse complement strand
CTTTTCAAGACTTTCTCCTCCCTCGGAAGCGCTTCCTTCCGACAAAGCCAGCAGCTCATCTTCAAGGGAAGAATTCTGACTTTCCCCTTTCAGACCAAAAAACAAAGCCGCCGCTGCGATTACCGCTACCGCAACAGCGACCTTTATCTTCTTATCGTTATCCTCTTTAAAACGCTTCAGCTTCTTCAGCAGATCCTTCACCTTATCCGTTCTTAAAACGGCCGTCAGGCCTTCGCTCTTTCTATTCATTTTCCTCCCCTTTCCCTGCAAAAGCAGATTCTGTACTGTGATTTTACTATCACATCGGACGGAAAACAAGGGGCTTTGGAAAATTTTGGTTTTTGAAGCCGAAACGGCGATTTTTGCCGAAATTACGGGCTGAGTCTAAGACAGACACCGGGCAGGTCTCTCTTTAAAAATCGTCCTCCCATTCACCTGAGAAAATGAGCCTGTCTCTTGAAACGTCGAAATCGTACTTCTTAACGTCGGCGCCAGAAAACATTATGAGAGCGTCTATGACCAGATCCGGGCTCAGGTTGGAGGCGCTCCCGCAGTGCGCCTTTAAATAAAGATTTTTGTCTCCTGCAGGCTTAAGCGCTTCAATCCTGTCCTTTATGTCCGTTTCAACGAGCTTTTTATCCTTCTTGCGGCGCTTTTTCACCACTATTTCATCCTGAGCGAGAAAAGCTGTCGTGAATTCCTCCGGATTCATTCCGCCATATAAAGCATCCGGAACCTTTATGGTGTATTCAGCCGACACTACCATGGCAGCAAGGGATTTTACGTTATCCAGCACCGGCACACACCGTAAAACCGTAATTCCCTCGGGCATGGCGGTTGCAGTCTTTGTCAGAAGCTCCGAAGTGTCCACCGGCGTTACCGTCTCGAACTCTATGTAGTCGGACTTTGCCTCATATCCCAGAGAAAGAGGCTGAGCAAATCCCAGCTTCGGATGGGGATTGAACCCCTGGGAATAAGCGAGGGGAACTCCGGTTTTTCTCAGCGTGCGTTTGAAAAGCCTGAGCATATCCAGATGAGAGGTATACCGTATCATTCCGGTCTTTGAAAATTCCATAGCGTATCTATTCATAAATACCTCCCATAGCGCATTTTGTGCGGCGGTTTATCCCGCAGCCCGTGCATCCGTAGCGGCAGTCGCGGGTGGTCTCTTCGCTGTAGGCCTTTTCCCTCTCCTTTTCAAGGTACGACCTGAGGACGGAGCAGTCGATGATATCCCACGGCATAATTTCATCTGCGCTGCGTTTTCTGCAGGTGTAAAAGTCCGTGTCGATTCCGGCCTTTTCGGCGGCCTTTGCCCACTTCTGAGGGTCAAAATGCTCAGCCCAGCCGTCCAGCCTGCATCCTTCCTTAAATGCCTCGTAAAGCAGCTTTCCGCACCTTCTGTCTCCCCTTGCGAATATGGCCTCGCACCGGCTCACCTCGTCGTCGTGGTAGTTGAAAGTGACGTTTTTCATCTTGAGGCGGGTCCTCAGGTAGTCGTGCTTGCGCCTGAATTCGGCGGCCGAATCCTGAGACTCCCACTGGAAAGGCGTGTGCGCCTTCGGAACGAAATTGGACACGCTGACGGTCACGTTAAACCTGCCGCCCCGTCCGGACTCTCTGTGAAGCCTTACTATGTTGGACGCTATTTCGGCTATTCCGTCCAAATCCTCATCTGTTTCCGTAGGAAGGCCAATCATGAAGTAAAGCTTGATCTGCCTCCAGCCAAGTTCTATGGCCTGTCTTACCGCGCCGTATATATCCTCTTCCGTTATGCCTTTGTTTATGACGTCTCTGAGCCGCTGGGTGCCCGCCTCCGGCGCAAATGTAAGTCCCGACTTCTTATACTTCTGAATTTCATTGAGCACGTTAAAGGAAAAGCTGTCAAGTCTAAGGGACGGAAGGGACAGGGAAACGTTTTTCTCCATGCATTCCTCCATCAGCCCCGTTGCCAGCTCCTCGAATCTGGAGTAATCGCTGGTGGAAAGAGACAGAAGTGAAAGCTCCTCATGTCCGGTTGACGTAATCTGTTTTTCGGCAAGTTCTCTGATAGTCTCAGGCTTTCTCTCTCTCACGGGTCTGTATATCATTCCGGCCTGACAAAATCTGCAGCCCCTGGTGCAGCCCCTGAAAGTCTCCACTACGGCTCTGTCGTGAACCGTTTCAATAAACGGAACTATGAGGTCTGTCGGAAAGTCAACGTCCTCAATATCGTCTATAAGGCATCTTTCCACTTTATCCGGAGCCTTCTCATACAGTTTCCTGTACGTCTTGATTGTCCCGTCTCCGTTGTATTCCGGTTCATAAAATGCAGGCACATAAACTCCTGTATCCGCCGCAACGGAACGCAGGAATTCAGCCTTTGTCAGACCCTTTTCCCTGGCGCCTGCGTACTTCGACAGAAAATCAGGAAGGCTCTCCTCTCCGTCTCCTATGAGAAACACGTCTATGAAGTCGGCAAGAGGCTCAGGGTTATACGCGCACGGGCCTCCGGCAATGACGAGGGGTTCATTCTCGCCCCTATCTTCTGCAAAGAGTGTGATTCCGCCAAGGTCAAGCATATCCAGTATACCCGTAAAGGACATCTCGTACTGAAGGGTAAAGCCTACCACGTCCATATCCTTAAGCGCCGTCTTTGTCTCAAGGGTAAAAAGAGGAACGTCTTCCTTTCTCATAAGCTCCGCCATATCGGGAGCCGGCGAGAAAACTCTCTCGCAGTATATGTCATCGGTTTTATTCAGAATGTGATACAGAATCTGAAGACCCATGTAGGACATTCCTATCTCGTAAAGGTCGGGAAATCCGAATGCAAACCTTACCCTGGCCTTTTCCGGGTCCTTTACGGCAATATTTAATTCTCCGCCGGTGTACCTTGCCGGCTTTTCCACCTGTCTGAGCAGGGAATTGAGCTTATCCTTTTCCATCAGTCCTCCGCAAACAGGCTGTCTATGGTGCAGCCCATTTTCTCCTCTATCCGTGATATGAAATCCTCGGTGTCCTTTTTCTTCTCAAGAAGTCTCCGGGTTCTCTCCTCCGTCTTTCCCGGCTTGTTTATGAGATAGTCAAGCCTTCTGTCAAGTCCCACGTACTCGTCTTCGCATACAAGCCTGTCAGCAAGGCACACTATGTCGGTCTCGTCAGGCTCCCCTTCCTTCGGAAAATCGTAGTGCATGTGATTTTCAATCACGTCCGCCTCATCGTTATACCCGAGATTTCTCAGAACCTTCGCCGCTTCTTCTCCGTGGTTTTCGTGTACCCTCATAAGGTCGTGAATCAGGCCTGCGTATTTCACCAGCTCGGCATCGAGATTCAATCCCGCCCTGTCAAGGGCAAGGGCAATTCTGTACCCCGTGTCGCTTACGGCGCGGCAGTGGCCCCTTACGTGTTTCGGCGTGCCGTATTCTTCGAACAGTCTTTGGCACTTTTCCTCGTCAAGACGTTTATTCATCGAAGAACTCCATTTCAAAATCGTCTATCTTAATGATGTCTCCTTCTTCGAGACCCATTTCCTTCAGCTCGTCGATAGCTCCGCTTCTCTCGATGTACTTGTAGAGATACCTGAGAGAACCCATGTCGTTGAAGTTGGTGGAGTCGAATATCTTCTGGAGCTGCTTTCCGGAAAGAGTGTAGCACTCTCCGTCAAAGCCGGCGTATACGGTTCTGTAATCAGGGTCCTTGTCGTCGGCTTCAAAGTCAAAGTACTCGTAATCGTCCTCTTCCGGCTCCTGCGCCGCCTTTTCAAGCTGGTGAAGAGCCTCTGTGAGAAGCTCCTTTACTCCCAGGTTAAGAGGCGCGGATATAGGGAACACCTTGTATCCCTGCCCGGTGACGTAGTCGTAGAACTCCCTGTATTCGGTCCCGTCCTCGTCCACCATGTCTATCTTATTGGCCGCGACTATCATAGGCTTTTCGGAAACCCTTCTGCCGTACTGTCTCAGCTCTTCGTTTATCTTGTCGAAATCCTCTTTAGGGTCTCTTCCTTCGCTTCCCGAAACGTCAACGACGTGAATGAGAACCTTGGTTCTCTCTATGTGTCTCAAAAACTTCAGCCCAAGGCCCAGTCCCTTGTGAGCGCCTTCTATGATTCCGGCTATATCGGCCATGACAAAGTCCTTATCGTAAAGCTTAACCACGCCCAGGTTGGGCTCAATGGTGGTGAAGTGATAGTTTTCTATCTTAGGTCTGGCGCTGGTGGATACGGCGAGAAGGCTGGATTTTCCCACGTTGGGAAAGCCCACAAGTCCCACATCTGCAATCATCTTCAGCTCCAGAATAATATTTCTCTCTCTGGCGGCTCCCCCTGCTTCCGCAAAATTAGGCGCCTGTCTTACAGAGTTCTTGAAGTTGGTGTTGCCTTTGCCTCCCTTGCCGCCTTTGGCAGCCACAAAGCTTTCACCGTCCTCTTTAAGGTCTCTCATAACAAGACCCGTATCCTCGTCGATGACCACGGTTCCCACGGGAACCTTGATGATGAGGTCCTGGCCGTTCTTACCGAAGCACTTTTTCTTCATGCCGTCCTGGCCGTTTTCCGCCTCGTACTTCTTCTTATATCTGAAATCCATCAAAGTGCGAAGATTTCTGTCCGCAAGGAAAACTATGTTTCCTCCTCTGCCGCCGTCTCCGCCGTCAGGTCCTCCTTCAGGTACGAACGGTTCACGCCTGAATGATACGCAGCCGTTGCCGCCCTTACCCGATTTAATGGTTATTTTCGCTCTGTCGGCAAACATGGTCCGCCTCCTTTCTCTTCCGATTCTCCAAAGCCTGTTTCTCAGGTTTTCAGGCTTTGCGCTGTAAGTAAAAGGC
Source organism: Candidatus Avanaerovorax faecigallinarum (assembly GCA_019113145.1). Taxonomy (GTDB): domain Bacteria; phylum Bacillota; class Clostridia; order Peptostreptococcales; family Anaerovoracaceae; genus Avanaerovorax; species Avanaerovorax faecigallinarum. The sequence continues at coordinate 1,688 of DXHZ01000089.1, read as the reverse complement.
CCCTTAATTCAGGGGCCTTAAAATTATGCTTCTTTAGGATAAACGCTTACCTGCTTCTTGGTCTTGCCTTTTCTTTCGAACTTAACGTTACCCTCGATCTTTGCAAACAGTGTATCATCTCCACCGATGCCCACATTGTTGCCCGGATGGAATTTAGTACCTCTCTGTCTTACAAGGATGCTTCCGGCGCTAACGTACTGACCGTCACCGGTTTTAACACCTAAGCGTTTCGACTCGGAATCACGACCGTTCTTCGAGCTTCCTACACCTTTCTTACTTGCCATGGTTCTTACACCTCCTTGTTTCCATTCACAATGCGGTTACTATTTATTAGCCGCTTCGATAGTTTCGATTATTACTGCCTTAGTAGCCTTTTCGTCTATTTCGATTCCGTGCTCCTTAGCGTATGCGATGAGCTCGTCCTTCTTCATAGATGCGGATACCTTCTTCTCGGCCTTTACCTCAGCCTTAGGCTCTTCCTTGGCCTCTTCCTTCTTAGGAGCAGCCTTCGCAGTTGCCTTTCCGCCGAGGGACTTGATCTCGATCATTGTATACGGCTGTCTGTGACCCTGCTTCTTTCTGTAGTCCTTCTTAGCCTTATACTTGAAGATTATAACCTTCTTTCCCTTTCCGTTTTCAACAGCTTCGGCGATAACCTTGGCTCCTTCCACGTAAGGTGTTCCAACCTTCAGTCCGTTGTCGTCGCTGAGAACCAGTACCTTGTCCAGTTCAACCTTATCTCCTGCGTTTACGTCGAGCTTTTCAACAGTGATAACGTCGCCTTCCTGTACTCTGTACTGCTTTCCGCCAGTCTCAATAATTGCGTACATTCACTTACCTCCTCTATCCAGTCTCGCCTTTACCGGGTAGCCCCATATCGGACTTTGAAAAAACCCTTTCCGAGCGGTCTAACCACGATAGTTTAGCATAATGAACGACGGTTGTCAATACCTGAACCGGTAAAATTTCAATGATTTATGAGAATCAATGTACGCAGCACCGGCACTTTATGAGACTGCTTCCGTCTATATCCTCGTCGTACATGTTCGCCGTCCTGATTCTGCTGTCGTCATACGTCTTGAACATGTACGCGCCTTCCCTTACGTTCATGCAGCAGGAATACGTTGTAATGTCATATGTTCCCTTCTCAGTGATAACACTGCCTCTGACCATGGCCACGGCGTCCAGTATGTGAAAGAACTGAGACACATCGGACTTCCCGTCTTTTTCGGCAGCGGAATTCTCCTTAAGAAACGCAGTCTTTACAAAGCGTGAAACGGAAGAGTAATCTCCCGGAAGTCCCATGGCTCCCATACCCTCGGCGAAAGGCTTTAAATCAAGGCCTTCCGAGAATCTGTTTTCCGGCCTGACCCTGGTGAGATTAAGATAGTTATTCAGATTCATCATGTGAAAATCGAAGGTGGGATTATTGGTGAGAACTCCCGCCGGATTTTCAAATATCTTAAGGCCGCCTTCCGTCTGCTCTATGACGACGCATCTCTCGCTGTCCGCAAGCATCCAGTGAAGGGGCGCAGGCGGCATTTCCTTCGCAAAAGCCGTATCCGTGATCACGAGATCTGCGAAATCCCCTACGGCTTCATCCACTGTTTCATACTTGGCCAGAGTCCACGCAATCATCTCGAATGATGCTATTTCAAGTCCCTTTCTCTCAGGTCTCCTGTACTTCG
>DXHZ01000088.1 GCA_019113145.1 Candidatus Avanaerovorax faecigallinarum | reverse complement strand
GAATATCTCGAAGATTGTCGACTTTGAAGATCTGGGAATCAGGATAAATCCTTCGGGCGTTTTGGAGCCTGCAAACTCATGCGCCGGAATATATTTTGCGGCAGCTGAAGAATTTGACTGGCCCGGGCCCGAGTGCAAAGACTGTCTGGGAAGCGAGGGCGGTTGCAGATTTTGTCTGGTAAACAAAAAGGGCTGCGACTAATTGCAGCCCGTGCTGTGACGTTAACCTGTTATCTGGCGCCGGAATGTCTCTTCCTGGTCACTGCGGCTATTGCCGTGATGAATGCCGCAACGCTTACGGCCAGCGACGCTATGCTTAAAACAAAAGATGCTACCTTCATGATTTCTGTCTCCCTTCTGCCATTTGACTATACATATATAATGACCCAAGAAGGGGAAAATTGCAAGGGGAAAATGAAGTGGGAGCGGGGAGAAAATGAGGCGGAAATTATACTTGCAATAGCGCATTTTTTATGGTAAAATATTATAGTCGCAGGTTTATGGAGGATTGACCGAGTGGCTAAGGAGCTCGCCTGGAAAGCGAGTAAGGCGTAACAGCCCCGCGGGTTCGAGTCCCGTGTCCTCCGCCAGTGAAAAACGTTGAAATCCCAGTCTTTATTTAGGCTGGGATTTTACTTTGCCGCCGGGACTTTAGTCATTGAATTGAATGTGCAGAGGAAGCATTAGAGGGAGAGGATGTGAGAAGCGTGAAGGAAAAGAGAGAACTGGTTATTTTTGAAACGAATGACAGCGCGGTAAAGCTTGAGGTTCCAGTGGAAAATGAAACCGTCTGGCTGACGCAGGCGCAGATGGCGAAACTGTTTGATACAAGCAAACAGAATATCAGCCTGCACATCAATAACTGCTTTAAAGAGGGAGAACTGGAAAAAGATTCAGTTGTCAAGGATTTCTTGACAACTGCCGCAGATGGTAAAAGGTATAAAACCAAATATTACAATCTTGACGTCATCATCTCTGTCGGATATCGTGTTAAATCCAAACGGGGCGTTGAATTCAGGAGATGGGCAAATTCCGTTCTCAAACAGTACATATTACAGGGCTATGCCGTGAATAATAATCGCATAGCGCAGCTCGGGGAAGTTGTACAGATTATGAAGAGAACTCAGAACGCGCTCGATTCACGGCAGGTGCTCGATGTAATCCAGAAATACAGCAAGGCGCTGGATCTGCTCGATTCGTACGATCATCAGACAATGGAGCGACCTGAAGGGAATGTAGCAACATACGAGCTTACCTATGAGGAATGTATGGATGTGATTTCCAAAATGCGCTTCGGCGCCGAATCGGATTTGTTCGGCAGAGAGAAGGATGACTCCTTCAGGGGCAGCATCGGGAACATATATCAGTCTTATGCCGGGCAGGAGCTGTATCCGACGCTGGAAGAAAAAGCGGCGCATCTTTTGTATTTTGTAACCAAGAATCACAGCTTTCTGGACGGAAACAAAAGAATAGCGGCCACGATGTTTCTGTACTTTCTCGACAAGAACGGCGTGCTGTTCGCCGGCGGCGAGAAGCTGATAGACGATCATACACTCGTGGCGCTCACCATTATGATTGCAGAGTCTAAGCCGGAAGAAAAAGAAATGATGATTACGGTCATTATGAATTGTTTAAAACCATAAGTTGTTTCAGGTGCTTTCAGGAATAAAAATTATACAGGAGTGAATTTATGAAATTAAAAATCAGATTTTCTGCTGCGGCGCTTTGCCTGCTGCTGATTTTGTCCATGACGGGATGCTCGGACGCCATAAGCAGCGCTTTAGAAGATGCGGGACTGCTTCAGGAGGAGAAGCAGATAGAGAGCGTCTCCCTGGAGGACGTACCCGAGTACAGCGGCGACGAGTACATAGAGATAGACGGCGGAGTGCCCGATTTCTCGGACGACGAGGATTTTCAGCCGGGCTACGAATACTACAGCGAACTTGACAGCCTTGAAAGGTGCGGGCTGACGGAGGCTCTGGTGGGGCCGGAGACCATGCCGACGGAGGAGAGAGGAAGCATCGGAATGATAAAGCCGACGGGCTGGCATACCGTCCGCTACGATTTTGTGGACGGAAAGTATTTGTATAACCGGTGCCACCTCATCGGATTTCAGCTTGCCGGAGAGAACGCCAACGAGAAGAACCTTATAACGGGCACGCGCTACATGAACACCGAGGGAATGCTGCCTTTTGAGGACGAGGTGGCAGAGTACGTGCGCGAAACTGGCAACCACGTGATGTACAGGGTCATTCCGGTCTTTGACGGGGACGACCTTGTGGCAAAGGGCGTGCAGATGGAGGCAAAGTCCGTAGAGGACGACACCATCTCCTTTAACGTATTTGTCTACAACATTCAGCCGGGAGTTGAAATAGACTACGCCACCGGTGAAAACTGGGAGGCCGGAAGCGACGAGGTCCAGGCGTCCGGCGAGACTGACGACGATGAAGCAGCCGCGGGCAAAATCCGCGGAAACAAGCGCTCCAAAATATACCACACACCTGACCAGGAGACCTACGACGACATGGAGGGCTCTAAAAACCTGATTCTCTTCGACACGGAGGAGGAGGCGCAGAAGGCCGGGTACAGGAAAGCGCAGAGATAGAACGGTTTAAAGCAAAGGACTGTGTGCCATCGAAGAATCGAGGGTGCGCAGTTTTTTATTTTACGTTGATTTCGTTATAAATCAAAAGGCTCGCTGCGTGCGGAGCAAATCGGAGCTGACAATTACGGATATGCATTATACTATGGGAATTCCGTATCATTACGAGGAGGAAACGGTATTAAAGGCCGCTCCTGATATTGTCATATATGTTAGAAGTGGAATCCGGTTTGTAATACGGGAGAATTTCGGACGACGATTTGACCAAAGGGAACAAAATGAGCTTTCAGGTCAAGGTGAAATTTGACATAATTCAATACGTGATAAGAAAAGGTCAAAGAATTTACCGAGCATAGTGCCGAATTCCTTGACCTTTTTAACTGTAGAAGGTTGAAAGGTCAAAAATCGCCTTGACCTTTTTCGCGTGGAACGGAAATAGGTCAAAGTGACAGCTATTCAGGACGTTTGACCCATAAAACAGACCGTCCGCAGAACCGCGCACTGACGCGCCAACGGGCGGACGACTTTATTTTTTTAAGAATTTGTCCGACGAGGAGATTTTCTGTTGACAATTATAGAAAAAGTGAGATAATTAGACTATAGTACAAATTGGACAGGAGTCCAAATGCGCGGCAGGAACGGGTGTCGCACCAGCGGAGGTACAGGCAGGCCGAACAGACGGCCGCAGAACAGCCGCATTTTACACGAAAGGATTTCCCTATGGAAAACACCAAGAGAGATATGACCAGGCGCACCATAATGCGCGCGGCCAGGGTCGTATATGAGGAAAAGGGAATAGAGAACGCCAGCTTCAGCGATATTGCGGAAAGAGCGGGAGTTTCCAGGAGTACGGTTTTCAATTACTTTGCGGGAACTCAGGAAATGCTCACAGCTCTCTGCGGAAAGGAGATCGCGGATCTGGAGGCGGCGTACGAAGCGGGCGGACACAGAGGAAAGGAAGGTATAATCAGCATCTTCGAGACTCTTGTGGAGGATACTGCGAAGTTTCCCAAGCTGGTGACCAGCATCATTTATTCTGCGCTGGTTAGCGGAAGCGAGGATAATCCGCTGAAGATGATTGAAGAACTTCTGGCAAGGAATCTTGAAGACGATGAGGACGGCATAAAGAACATGCTGCTTATGGGGGCTTACTACGGACTTGTAAATCATTACCATATGAGCAATCTGCCTTTTGAGGGAGAGAAGATGAAGGAACAGATGCGGGAAATGATTGACGCTGTAATTTAGATTCTGTAAGGAGGAGGACGATGGCAGTTAAAGTAATTACTTACGATGTCGGAACTACGGGCATGAAGGCGTGTCTGTTTGACATTTCTGCCGAAGAAAGCGTTAAGTTCATCGCAGGAGAAACCGACGGCTATGAGCTTCACGTCATGCCTAACGGAGGAGTGGAACAGGACCCGGAGGACTGGTGGCAGGCCATGGCAAGGGCCACTAAAAAGCTTCTGGAAAAGACGGGGATTCCGAAAGAGGAGATAAAGGGAGTGTCGTTCTGCTCCCAGTTTCAGACCGTCGTAATGGTGGACAAAGAGGGCAGACCTCTTTACCGCGGCATGAGCTGCATGGACAGCCGCGCAAACAAACAGTTCAAAAAGTACATGAGCACCGGCCTCAAGGTGGAGGGGCTCAATATTCTCAAGACCCTTAAGTACATAAAGATAACCGGGGCCATTTCCGCATCGGCAAAGGACCCTGCGTGGAAGTACCTTTGGATAAAGGAAAACGAACCGGAGATCTTTGAAAAGACGTATAAGTGGCTCGACGCCAAGGAATATCTCATATGCAGAATGACGGGCAAAATGGTGGCAAGCATCGACGACGCGTCGGGAACATTCCTCTACGACGTACATAACCGCTGCTGGAGCCACACACTCTGCAAAATGCTGGACATAAACGAGGATCATCTGCCGGAACTCTGCGAATCCACGGACGAGGTGGGAAAGCTGATAGCAGGACCTGCTGAAGAGCTGGGACTTGCGGTCGGAACTCCTGTAATTTCCGGCGGAGCCGACGTCAGCCTTTGTTCCGTGGGTGCAGGATGTGTGAACGTGGGAGACGTTCTCGTTTACTCGGGCACCAGCGGCTGGGTTGCGACCACCGTAGACAGGCTTAAGCTTGACATCAACAACCTGATAGGAGCTCTTGTGGGAGCGGATCCCGAAACATATAACTACATCGCCGAAGTTGAGACCTCGGGAAAGTGCATCGAGTGGGTAAAGGACAGGCTGGAGAAGATGGATATGGACTACAACGAGATGATAGACTATATCAAGGACACTCCGGCAGGCGCAAACGGCGTAATCTTTTCGCCGTGGATGCACGGAAACCGCTGCCCGTTTGACGACGCCAACTCCAGAGGAGTGCTCTTCAACCTGGACATAACAACGAGAGGCTGCGACGTCATGAAGGCGGTAATCGAAGGCGTGTGCATGCACATGCTCTGGCTCCTCAAGTGCACCGAGAAGAACTTTAAGACAAATCCTGTAATAAGGTTTGCGGGCGGAAGCGCCATCTCGGAGTACATCTGCCAGGTAATGGCCGACGTTCTTGGAAGAGACGTTGAGAGCATCGAGAACACCAGACAGGTGGGAGCCATGGGAGCGGCGGCTCTTCTCGCCGTATCCTTCGGAATGATAGACGATATTAAAGAAATAAAGAAGATAATCAAAGTGGACAAAGTATATAAACCGAACATGGAGAACCACGCAGTCTACGAGAAGATTCTGCCGGTATTCATGGATTTATATAAGAACAACAAGAAGGCGTTTGCAGCGCTGAACGAGTAACGATTGGAGGTATTGAAACATGGACGCAAAATACGGTGTATCCCGCTGGCCTGATGAAAAAGAGGTCTTCAGGAAGATGGAGAATCTGGTTAACCAGCCCCTCCGTCACATAAAGCCTGAAGCAAAGGCAAAGTATCTGAAGTACTTTGAGGAAAAATGCGCAGGCTCAAAGAAGATGATAGATGAAGCAAAGAAGGTGATTCCGGGCGGAGTTCAGCATAACCTTGCATTCAACTATCCGTTCCCTCTCGTAATCGAGAAGGCAAAGGGCGCATATCTTTACGATATAGACGGAAACCGCTACGTTGACTACCTGCAGGCAGGCGGCCCGACTCTTCTGGGAAGCAACTACGAGCCTGTAAACGAAAAGGTTATGGAGGTCGTGAAGGAGTCCGGCCCTGTAACGGGACTGTTCCACCCTTACGAGATGAAGCTGGCCGAAAAGATTCACGAGTGCATGCCTTGGGTTGAGATGTACAGATGCCTGGCAAGCGGCACCGAGGCCGACATGGTGGCCATAAGAATCGCAAGAACATACACGGGAAAGCAGATTATAGTAAAGGTGGGCGGAGCTTACCACGGCTGGTCTGATCAGCTGGTATACTCCCTGCACATTCCTTATACGAAGACCTTTGAGGCTCACGGTATCCCTAAGGAAGCGTCGGCAAACACCAGGGAGTTCTTCCCGGGCGACGTTGAAGGGCTGAGAAAGGTTCTGGAGGAAAACGAGAAGCAGGGCGGAACAGCTGCCGTAATCATCGAGCCTTTCGGACCTGAAAGCGGAACCAGACCGGTGGCAAAAGACTTTGCGGCAAAGGTGAGAGAGCTCTGCGACGAGTTCAAATGCCTCCTCATATTCGACGAGGTAGTAACCGCATTCCGTGTGGGACCGGGCGGCGCTCAGGGCTACTTCAACGTAAAGCCTGACCTTACCGTATTCGGCAAAATCGTCGCAGGCGGATATCCGATGGCAGGCGGCGTAGGCGGAAGCGAAGAAATCATGAGCTGCATCGCGGCAGGCGTAAAGGCCGGAAAGAAGAAGGCCTACGTAGGCGGAACTCTGACCGCAAATCCTTTAAGCTGCGCGGCAGGCTATTTTGCCATAGACGAGATAATAAAGCAGGACGCCGCATACAAGGCTGGACTCAACGGAGACAAGCTCTGCGACGGAATCCAGAAGCTGATAGACAAGTACGATCTGCCGTTCGTAACGTGGAACACCGGCTCCATCGTCCACTTTGAGGTATCGGGCGTAATGTACTTAAGCGTAATGGATCCTGACATCTTCAGCAAGATTCCTGAGCGCCAGCAATACATAGAAGAGTTCGGCGCAGCTCTTACGGCAAACGGCGTTATAACCCTTGCAGGAAGCAGAATCTACACCAGCATGGCCGATAACGATGAAACCATAAAGCAGACGCTTGACGCTTTTGACGAAGTATTCTCCAACATAGAACGATAAGAAAGGGTAAAGGTGAACGAAAATGATCCGTAAATTAGAAATGGAAAACCTGACCTACGCATTTCCTGAGGTCGCTTTTGACGAGGACTACGTGCTTGCGACTTATGCCGCAAAGGTTTCAACTCACAACATAGAAAAGCTTGCCATGGCCATAGCCGCAGAGCAGACTACAGGCACATGGATCAAAGTCGGCGCGGATTCTCTTGAAAAGACGAAGAGATTCGGCTCCAAGATAGTGGCTCTTTACGAGGTTCCTGATATAGGAAACGACTGGCAGAGCGACGAGCCGCCTATGTACGTAATCCAGGTGGCTTACCCTATGGAAAACTTCTCCACCAGCATGAGCGCTATCGAGACTATTCTCTTCGGAAACATCTCAGCTTCCGGTATGATTAAGCTCATCGACGTGGCGTTTCCTAAGAAGTTCATCGACAAGTTCCAGGGACCTAAGTTCGGTGTTGAGGGACTTAAGGACGCCATCGGCGTAAAGGACAGAAACAGACCGTTGCTCAATGCCATGATAAAGCCTAACATCGGCTGGACTCCTGACGAAGGCGCAGACCTCTTCTATCACGCATGCAAAGGCGGCGTAGACGTTATCAAGGACGACGAGCTCATGCTTGCGGACGGACCTTTCTGCCCGCTGGAAGAGAGAGTTAAGAAGTTCATGGCTATGGAAAAGAGAGTTTACGAGGAAAAGGGCGAGCACAGCCTCTACGCAGTAAACGTATCGGACAACACGGACAAGGTAAAGGAAAACGCATACAGAGTTCTTGAAGCCGGTGGAAACTGCCTCATGGTAAACGTTTACACCACGGGTCACGACACCCTTAAGATGCTGGCAGACGACCCTAACATCAACGTTCCTATTCTGGCTCACGTAAACTACGCCGGAACCATGGCGGCATCTACATATACCGGAATTTCGGCTCCGGTCATCATCGGAAAGCTGACCAGACTTGCGGGAGGAGACTTCCAGATTAACGGACATCCGTACGGCAAGTTCCCTGTCCTCCATAAGATTTTCTACAGAACCTTCAAGTTCTTCACTCAGCCTTGGTGGCACATCAAGCCTATGATGTACGCATGCTCCGGCGGTACCACTCAGATGGCTGTAGAAAAGATTGTAAAGGAAATCGGTACCGACATCATGCTGGCTGCTGGCGGCGGCGTTCACGGTCATCCGGACGGCTCGGAGGCCGGCGCAAAATCCATGCGTCAGGCTATCGACGCGGCAATGAAGGATATCCCTGTAACCGAATACGCAAAGGATCATCCTGAGCTTGCAAGAATGCTGGCATTCCTGAACCCTGATCTGAAGAAGAACTTCGATCTGATGCAGTAATCAGCAAATAACCTTTATACGGGGCTCCGCATCACCCCCCTATTTTGACCGGAGCCCCGCTTTTTTAAGAGATTGAGGAAACGTTTTGAATAAACCTATTATATTTACAGACTTTGACGGAACCATAACGACGGAGGACACTCTTACGGGAGCAATTCTGCCTTACGTCGACAAAAAAGAGTTCCTCGAATACAACGGAAAGCTTGAGCGGGGAGAGATGACTTTAAGCGCGGTGGTGCGCTACGCCTACGACGACCGTCCGGCCCAGTGGCTTGACGGAATGCTCCGCTATATCGACACGGTGAAGATTCGCCCGGGATTTTCGAAATTTCTCGACGACATGGAGAAGAGAGGAATTCCGGTAGTGGTGATTTCCGGCGGGTTCAGGCAGTTCTCGGAGAGAAAGCTTGCTCCTTACATGAAAAAAATCACCGCCCTTCACGCCGTTGATATGACGGTAGACGGTGATAAGCTCAAGCTTGTATCGGGTTACGACGACGGCAACGAGCTTCTTAAAAAGACCGACGTCATGGCTCTCTACGATTACGATTTTGCCATAGGAATCGGCGACAGCTACACGGACAAGAACATGGCGAAAGCCGTGGACAGATGCTTTGCCCGGGACGTCCTTGCCGCATACCTTGACAAAACCGGCACCCCTTACATTCCGTACGGCGACTTTACCGACGTAATGAAGGGAATAGACAAAATACTCGAGGAACAGAAATAAATCAGCGGGATTTTAAGATGAGCATTTCCAGGTAGGATTTTCTCGTCAGATTTTCCCTGCTTACATTCAGATTATCAAGGAGACTGAGGAGCTTTTCCACGGTCTCCTCTTTTTTGTTTTCGTCCTCGGTCAGGGCTTCAAGCTCTATGAAGTCTCCCAGGTTTTCCACCCTGTCAAGGCAGAGAGTAACCCCGTCCATTGAAAGCTCTGTTCTGGTCTTTGAAACGGTGAATACGGGAACGTAGCCCAAAGAGGTCAGAAGGCTGTACATAGTCGTGAAGTCTTCCACTCCCGTCTCAAATTCCGTTCTCGTGTTGGAGCGGGAATCGGTTTTAGGCCCCTTATACGTCACCGCAGTCTTTGACGTTCCGGCAGCGATGTCTTCGTAAGTTCTTAGCCTCAGCGCCTCGTCGGTTTTCATAAAGTTTCTGTCCGGAGCGTTAAAGTACACGTCGGTTTCTTTCAGAGCCGCCGACTCCTTAAAGCCTGCCGCTTCAGCCTTTGTCCTTATATCTTCAAGGGTCATGGGCGCTACAGGCGCCTTGATTTCCACTTCTGTCATAGTCGTTTTCCTTTCTCATGTCTGTCGTGATAATTACGTATAAAGTATACTCCCGTCAGTCGCAAACTTCAATTACGGAATCGGGAGAGACGGATGAGGCAGAGAGCGCGGTGACATCTGAGGGAGCGGTGACATCTGAGGGAGCGGTGACGTCAGAG
>DXHZ01000087.1 GCA_019113145.1 Candidatus Avanaerovorax faecigallinarum | reverse complement strand
ACATATCCCTTATCGGCTGCTCCTCTCTTAGAAGCCTCCACTCTGTCCGACCACGTTCCCGTCCTTCCCGCCGCCTTCCGAAGCCTTTCTATATCTTTTTTCAGCCTTTCGTTTTCCGTCTCCTCAAAATTCTGCTGACGGCTGAAGTTTTCATACCAGGAAGAGAAATTTCCGCTCTGAACTTCTATGTTCGTTCGGTTTATGGACAAAATGTGATCCACGCATCCGTCGAGGAACCTCCTGTCATGGGAGACGAGTATGAATCCCTTCTTTCTGTTCAGATAATCGGCAACCTTCTTTCTTGCCTCCCCGTCCAGATGATTAGTCGGTTCATCTATTAGAAGAAAATGCTCTTCGTTCAGAAACAGTGCCGCAAGAAGAACCTTTGTCTGCTCGCCGCCGGACAGAGTATCAAAAGGCCGCCACAGCACGCCTTCATCTATGTCCATAAGCGACAGCTCTTTCATTATCTCCCACTGCTCGGCTTCCGGGCAGACCTCCCCGAGAACATCCTCCGTAATGAGACTCTTGTCTCTTACGTCGTATGGAAAGTAATCAAACTTAACGGAGCTCGTTATTCTTCCATCATAATCGTACTCCCCCATCAGCAGCTTCAGAAATGTGGTTTTTCCGCGGCCGTTTCTCCCCACGAATCCCAGCTTCCAGTCCGTATCTATCTGGAAACTCACATTTTCAAAAATGTTATCGTAGCTTGAAGGATATGAAAAGGTGAGTTTATCTGCTTTTATCACTGACATATCGGCTTTTCCCCCTTTCAACGCAAAAAGGCCGCCGCTGGACCATTTAAGGTCACAGGCAGCAGCCTCTCTTCTTCATCTTCTGCAAGGCACAGGGCCTTTATGTACAGATTCGATAATTAAGCTTCTGCAGATACTACTTCTTTACCGTCATAGTAATTGCAATTCGGGCAAACTCTGTGCGGAAGCTTAGGCTCATGACACTGCGGACAAATAGAAAGTCCAGGCATGGTCTTTTTCATATTCTGAGACTTTCTGCTGTCTCTTCTAGCCTTAGATGTTTTCCTCTTTGGAACTGCCATTATCTACACCTCCCCTGTGCTCACTGCTTATCTGAATTCACGCAGCCAAAAGCCGCGGATAATTCGCGTTAACTTCTAAAGTATATACTTTTTCCATTTAGATGTCAACTCTTATTTTCCGGGTTCCGGCCGGAATCCGTAAGGCGTTTACCGGGTCGCCCGGACTACTTTACTTTTCTTGCGATATCGTAAGTGTCTCTTGCAATCATCAGCTCTTCATTAGTAGGTATGAGGAGCAGTTTAACCTTGGAATCCTCAGTGCTGATTTCGGTTTCCTTACCTCTTACCTTGTTCTTGATAGGATCAAGCTTGATTCCCAGGTTTCCGAGGTTGGTGCAGATGATATCTCTCATGTATACGTCGTTTTCACCTACGCCTGCAGTAAATACGATAGCGTCAACGCCATTCATCTCTGCAATGTAAGCTCCGATATAGAATCTTACCTTGTGGGCAAATACTCTGAGAGCAAGAGCAGCTCTCTCATTTCCCTCGGAAAGAGCCTCTTCCAGATCTCTGAAATCGCTGGAAACGCCGGAAATACCGAGAACTCCGGATTTCTTGTTCAGGATTTCATTGGCAACGCCCTGAGGAAGGTTTTCCTTCTCTCTGATGTAGGTAACGATTGCAGGGTCGATATCTCCGCAGCGGGTACCCATTACAAGACCCTCAAGCGGGGTGAATCCCATGGATGTATCCACTACTCTGCCGTGCTTTATAGCCGTAACGGATGCGCCGTTTCCAAGGTGGCAGGTTATAATCTTAAGGTCGTTAATGTTAGTGTTAAGCATTGCGGCTGCTCTCTGAGCTACGAACTTGTGAGAAGTTCCGTGGAAGCCGTATCTTCTGATTCCGTACTTTTCGTAGTACTCATACGGAATTGCATAGATGTATGATTCAGGCGGCATGGTCTGATGATAAGCCGTATCGAATACGCCAACCATCGGAGTGTCCGGCATAAGCTCTCTGCATGCTGCAATACCCATCAGGTTAGGCGGGTTATGAAGCGGAGCGAGCTCTACGCACTCTTCCAATGCCTTTATAACGTCATCGGTGATGAGCACGGATTCAGCGTACTTCTCGCCTGCATGAACAACTCTGTGTCCTACAGCTCCGATTTCGTCCATGGACTTAACAACACCGTGCTCAGGATTCTGAACAGCGTCGAGAACCTGTGCAATGGCGTCCTTATGATCCTTCATCGGAACTTCCTTTACAACCTTATCCATTCCAATCTTAGTGTGGTTGATTACGGAACCGTCCATGCCGATTCTCTCTACGAGACCTTTGCACATAAGGGACTCATTCTGCATGTCGAGCACCTGATACTTCAGGGAAGAACTTCCGCAATTGATTACTAATACTTTCATTTACGTCCTCCATATGTATTATTCTATAAATAAAATACAGGTTTAACCTTTAAAATTTTACATCAAAAAACATTAGAAATCAAGGGCTCCCGCCCCTTTAATGATAGTAGTTTTTTTAACAAACTCGGACTCGTCATAAAGATTCTTACCCGCTATGAGATTGTAGATGTCGGCAGCCTGTACATCTTTTTTCAACACTTCTGTTACCGCCTCATCAAAATATGAATCTCTTCCGACTTTATCGATAATCGGAATTCCGGCAAGTTCATTCTTCTTTATGTATTTCAGGAATTTTCCTCCGGCCTCGTTCATGGCAAGAGGTCGTATGTACGTGACAAAATCGGCAGCCGCTCCCCTTTCTATTCCAAGCAGTGTCTGGGCCAGAAGTCTTCCTATCCGGGTATAAGGGTAACGCTTTGACTTTACTCTTTCAATAAAGTCCTCCATGGAATCGGCGTACCTTATCTCCTTTTTCAGCTTGTTTCCCAGTCCTTCACCTGCCGAAGCGATTCTTTCAAGTTCCTCCGAATCCGCAAGGAGAATCCTGCTCCTCACCAGGTTCCAGTAGTTCTCCTCCATGGCCTTAAGTCTTCCGCCTTCGACCTTTTTAAGCTTCCTCCTTATATCGCTCGCCGTTTCGTGATGTCCCGCTCCCGTTCGCTTTACGGAAACCGGCCGAACCTCCGAATCCGGATTTTCCTCGTTCAGCTTAAGCAGAACCTTCAGATACTCCAGCGCAAGTATATCGTTAGGCTCCGATGTGAGCTCGGCGTCGATTCCGGCCCTTTCTCTCGCTTCAGCGGCCGCGGCGTGATACGGCTTTCCCGCGGCAAGACCTTCCTTCATGGCATTATCAATCCTGCCAGAGCTGCTTCTTAAAATTTCGGCCGCTCTGAGGAGCCTTTCCGTATCTCCGCTTTCGCTTCCAAAAACCAGTCGGGAGATTCCGCCTGTGCCGAAGAGAGTTTTAACTGCTCCTTCTGCAAAGATTTCAGCGCTGGAAGATGCATATATTACCGGAAGCTCGATTACCAGATCGGCTCCGCCTCTGACCGCTTCTTCCGCTCTTTCCCACTTATTGAAAACAGCGGGTCCTCCCCGCTGTACAAAATTTCCGCTCATTACGCACACGCAAACGTCGCATCCCGTCAGAATGCGACCCTGCTCTATTACGTATTTATGTCCCCTGTGAAAGGGATTGAATTCGGCTACTACTCCGAACGCCTTCATTATTCTTCAGCTCCGTCTCCTACAGGAATCTGGATCTTGTGAGGTTTGATTTCCTGCTCGTCGGTTTCTCTGGCCATCTCTCTGATTTCATTCATATCAGCCGCAATCTGGTTTCCGATCTCAGCAAAGTGGTTGTCCATTTCCTGATACATTGCCGCGAAGTACTTGTCGTTCAGCTCTTCCATCTTCTTCTGGAAATTAAAGAGAACCTCGTCCATGTAGTTGAATGTGCGCAGCTTCATATCTTTAGCGTACACATCGGCTCTGGTGTAGATATTATCGGCCACCTCCACTGCGCGCTGAGTGATGACGTCCTTTTCCACCATGAGATCTGCCTGTTTCTTGGCCTCGATGATAATCTTCTCATACTCTGTCCTGGCGTCCTCCAGAATTCTGTCCTTTTCATCCCTGACCCATTTTGCCTGCTGAACATCGTCAGGAAGACTCAGTCTTATGCCTTTGGTAATCTCCAGAAGCTCGTCGGCATCTACCATAATCTTCCCGGTCAGAGGAAGTCCCGGGGCGTTTTTTACGATATCTTCAATTTCCTCTAAAAATTCAAGTACTGTCATTTTTTATTCCTCCACAATCTACCGATGAAATTTATTCTTTATCTCTTCCAGAATAGAAACCGGAACCAGCCCGTCAGCGCTTCCTCCCAGAGAAACCACTTCTTTAATCATGCTGGAGCTGATAAAAGAATATCTGGGGCTCGTCATGAGAAAAACCGACTCGGTTCCCGGATTAAACAGACATGCGTTCATCTGCGCCATCTGTATTTCATACTCAAAATCCGATGTTGCCCTGAGACCTCTCACCACGGCGTCAAACCCTCCGGCATTGACATAATCCGCAAGAAGTCCCTGAAAGCTGTCTACGGTCACGTTGGAAAGGCCCAGCTCTCCCACGATGTCCTCAATCTGCCTCACTCTTTCCTCTCTGGTAAAGAGCGGAGACTTGTTAGGGTTTACTATAACTCCCACCACCAGTTCATCGAACATTCTGGACGCCCTCTTGATAATATCGAGGTGTCCGTTGGTCATCGGATCGAACGAACCGGTATACAAAGCTCTTTTCATATTTACATGTTATCCTTTTGATCGTCCCGGGCGTAGCCGTAAAGAGTCAGCTTCGTATGCCCGTATTTTTTTTCTTTAAAGGCCTTAAGGCGACCCGACAAATCCGGCAGGCTCTCGCCGGCCCTGTGTTCTGCTACTATTATACCTTTTTCTGACAATAAATCAAGACTGTCTATCTCCTCCAGAGCAGGCACGTAAAATCCCGAGTTATACGGCGGGTCGATGTAAAATATATCGACCTTTTCCTTTATTCTCCTCAGTGCCGAAAGATAGTCGCATGCAAACACCCTCGACCTTTCCGAAGCCCCGCACTTTTCGATGTTCGTCTTTATGATTCTGATGCTGTCCCTTGAGGCGTCGCAGAAGTACGCCTTTTCAGCGCCTCTTGACAACGCTTCAAGGCCTATGGCTCCCGTCCCCGCGAACAGGTCGCAGAACACCGCGCCGTCTATATCGTACATGAGGAGATTGAAAACAGACTCCCTCACCTTGTCTCCCGTAGGTCTCACGTCGTTTCCGTAAGGTGTCTCCAGTCTCCTGCCCCTGTATTCGCCTGTTATTATCCTCATATGCACTCCTTGTCTATATCTCAAGCCTTATATTTCCGTCAAACAGCTTCTCCACTCTCTTTCGCACGCCGGCGTTTTCGGCCTTTAAAAGAGACGGATCCTCTTCGATAAGCTTCTTTGCAGCCTTTGACGCCTTCTCCAGGACGTCCCCGTGACGAATAAGATCGCTCAGCGAAAGCTGGGGAAGTCCGTGCTGTCTCGTTCCGAATATGTCGCCGGGCCCGCGGAGCTGAAGGTCTTTTTCCGCTATCTCAAAGCCGTCGGTGGTTTTGCACATTACCTCCATACGTTCCTTCGCCCTGTCCGAGTCTCCTGCCGAGATGAGATAGCAGCAGGACTCGCCGCCTCCTCTTCCGACCCGTCCTCTAAGCTGGTGAAGCTGGGCGAGGCCGAACCGCTCGGCGTTTTCTATTATCATGACCGTCGCGTTGGGAACGTTGATTCCCACCTCTATGACCACCGTGGATACCAGAAGTCTGACGTCTCCCGCCTCGAAGGCCGACATTATCCTGTCCTTCTCCTCCTGCTTCATCGCCCCGTGGATAAGAGCCGACTTCACATGAGGAAATTTCTCCCTTATTTCATCAAAGAGCGCTTCCGCGCTTACGGCGTCCACCGCATCAGAGTCCTCTATGAGAGGGGCGACAACGTAGACCTGACGGCCCTTTTCTATTTCCTCCATGGCCTTTCCGTAAGCGTAATCTCTGTCCTCAGGATAGATGCTTTCAGTCTTTACCGGCTTTCTGCCTTTCGGCATGGTCCTTATCTGGGATATGTCAAGGTCGCCGTAGAGAACCACCGCAAGGGTTCTCGGAATAGGCGTAGCGGTCATGACCAGTGTGTTGGGAAAGCCACCTTTTGCGCCAAGGGTCTTTCTCTGGTTCACTCCGAACCGGTGCTGCTCGTCGGTTATCACAAGTCCCGGATTTTTAAACTCCACTCCGTCCGAAAGCACCGCGTGGGTAGCCGCCAAAACGTCTATCTCTCCGGATTTAAGTCTTTCTATGACATCTCTCTTTTCCGCCGCCTTCATGCTGCTGCAGAGAAGTCCCGTCCTTATTCCGTGTCTGCCCAGGTCTGACGTCAGAGTGTTAAGGTGCTGCCGCGCCAGAATCTCCGTAGGCGCCATCATTACGCTCTGATAGCCGCATTTTGCGGCGCAGAACATGGCCGTTTCCGCCACTGCCGTCTTTCCCGAGCCTACGTCTCCCTGAATCAGTCTGTTCATCGGCTTTTCCGACTCAAGGTCTGCCGCAACATCTTTCCAAGCCTTCTCCTGATCACGGGTGAACTTAAATCCCAGGCCTTCCGTGAACTCTTCGCTTCTCCCGCAGTCTATAATGATGCCCCGGCCTCTTCCGGCGTTTCCAGCTCTTGCGGCAAACATTCCGGCTTCAAGGGCGAAGAGCTCGTCGAATATCATGCGGAATTTAGCCTGTCTCGTCTTAAGTCCGTCCTCGGGAAAATGAATGTTCTCAAGAGAAAACTCTATATCCGCCAAACGGTTTTCCTTTGCGATTTTTTCCGGTATCCAGTCTTTGATTTCTCCGTAAAGGCCTCTTACTTCTCCCTGAAGCCTTCTTATCTCCTTCTGGGATATTCCCTTTATCTCAGGGTACACGGGAAGTATTCCTCTGACATCGTTTCTGCCGCCCTCCGGCGCAAAGTCCGGGTGTATCATCTGAAGCCTTCCTCCGCTTTCGGTGACCCGGCCGTAAAACACGAACCTGTCCCCTTTGGCGAAGGACTTTTCAAAGTATTTTCCCGCAAAGTATACAACGTCTATGGTTCCCGTATCGTCTTCTATTCTTAAGGATAAAGGCGAGGCGGATCTGCCTCTTGCAAACGGGGAATATCTTTTAGATGCGACAAAGCCTGCAACGAGGGCGTCGTCCCCGGCCCTGAGATCTCTTATGTTCCTTAAAGTTCTCCTGTCCTCGTATCCCCTGGGGAAAAAATATGCAAGATCCTCCAGGGTTTCTATGCCCGCGTCTCTTAAGGCCTTTTCCTTTGCAGGGCCTATCCCCTTCAGCTCTTTTACGCTGCTTTCAAGTCTAATATCCATCTGTTCCGTATTCTTTAAGCACCAGAAGGTCCCTTCTCGCCACCTGTTTTGACTTGACTCCCGTCACGTGAACGTTGATGTGAACCGGGATAGCCCCCTGCCTTTCCATTATGGTGCCGGCTATGTGTGAGCAGAGATCCTCCACCACCTTCTTTATTCCAGCGCCGAACTTTATGACCACGTAGATATCGAGAAGCAGATATTCGATTTCGCCGTCGGCCCCTTTGCTCACGTCTATGACCGCCGCCACGTCGGCAGGATACGAACGGCCGTTTTCCGGAATAATCTTTCCCCTCTTGGTGGACGGCCAGACCTTGCCCTCACATTCAACGCTTTTCGCCGCGTCTATGAGCATATCCGCAAAAATCTGATCTGAGACCGTAATCTGCCCAAGCTCCGTATTTTTAGAAAGAGTCATTGCCATGACCTCCTTAATATATTCTTACACTGTAAACGCCTTTTCATTATATCATACATTGCGGGGCGGAATAAACAGAAAAACCCGCTTACTGTGAAGCGGGTCCTGAAAAGCCTTGGTAATTAGATAGCGCGGTTAATCTTGCCTGATCTGATGCATCTGGTACAAACGTTAGCTCTTCTTACTGTTCCGTTATCGTTGATTCTAACGGTCTGAATGTTTGCATTCCATTTTCTTCTGGTATGTCTGTTGGAATGGGATACGTTGTTTCCGGAAACCTGTCCCTTTCCGCAAATTTCACATTTTCTTGACATCTGCCGCACCTCCTTTATAGTATAAGCATATATGCATGATAATCTGATTTCTGATGCCGCACCGCCGGGAATATCCTCACCTGCGGCAATCGCAAGCAATATTATACCACAAGCACTTAAACTATTACAAGCACTTTTTTTGGGGTTGTTTCCGCCCCTTTTTCTGTCTGGCAACCACTGGCGTAGTTTGCCAGAGATGCCCGTTCTACTGCTGTCATGGAAAACCGGGTTTGCCATAAATATGTGTTGTGATAGTGTCATGGCAAACTTTTAATGTCTAAATGCCGGAACGACGGTTAATAAACGTAATTTATTGCTGATAAATGAAATCCTCTTGCTTAGATTTGAGCTAAAACGCTCTCATAACCACCTGATTTTATCAAAAACAGGTAAAAAGTTTGCCACGGAACGTCTGAGTGCGACATAGATGGCAAACTTTTTTGCAAGAGAGTCTGTATTTTCCACGATTTTGCAAACCGCAAAGCGCAAACTGCAAAAAACACAAACCGCAAACTGCAGGCTGTAAAATTACCTGTTGCATACAGCCTCCGTTAGTGTTAGAATGAGTCCGTAAAAGTTAAATAACATATCTTCAGGGCAGGGTGAAAGTCCCTACCGGCGGTAAAGCCCGCGAGCCTTATGGCATGATTCGGTGAAACTCCGAAGCCGACAGTAAAGTCTGGATGAAAGAAGATTACATCACAGGAAGTGTTTCTTACCTGCGCGCGGTATTTCTGCTCTGGAATGTTTATTCGTTCCGGAGTTTTTTATTTGATGCGCGGTCAGATATTTCATGAAGCTGTGAATCATATAGCCCTGAGTTTATCTCAGGGCTTTTTCTTTTAAGGAGACAGAAATATGAACGAACGCTTAACGGAAGACATAAAGTATATGAAACGGGCCCTTTCCCTTGCCGAAAGAGGCTGCGGCCTTACCTCCCCCAATCCCATGGTGGGAGCTGTAATCGTCAAGGGAGGACGCATCATAGGCGAAGGCTTTCACGAAAAGTACGGACAGGCTCACGCCGAGAGAAACGCTCTCGCAGCCTGCACCGAAAACCCGAAAGGCGCGACTATGTACGTGACTTTAGA
>DXHZ01000006.1 GCA_019113145.1 Candidatus Avanaerovorax faecigallinarum | reverse complement strand
GGGACAGATGGATATTCTCGGAGAAAACGGCAGGAAGCTTGCCGGATTCTGCCTTGAGCAGTGTCTTGCCGTGAGAAGACTCAGAGCCGTTCAGGAGAAGGAGATTAAGGAAAAAGAACTTACGGACGTTTTCACAAAGGCTGAGCTTCCGCTGATTGAAGTTCTCGCCGCAATGGAGCGTCAGGGCTTTACGGTAGACAGAGATACCCTTGCGGAACAGGGTAAACTGCTTACAGGCAGAATAAATAATATAACGGGTGAAATTTACAGCCTTGCAGGACAGGAGTTCAACATAAATTCTCCCGCGCAGCTGGGGGAAATACTCTTTGACAGGCTTGGACTTCCTGCGGGGAAAAAGACAAAGAGAGGATACAGTACCAGCGCGGATATACTCGAGAAGATCAGGGACAAGCACCCGATTGTAGACCTTATCCTTCAATACAGAACACTTTCAAAACTGAAGAGCACATATGTGGACGGTCTCATTCCTCTCATAGGTTCGGACGGCAGAATACGCGCCCACTTCAGGCAGACCGTAACCGCGACTGGAAGGATAAGCTGCACGGAGCCTAACCTTCAGAATATACCCGTGCGGCACGAGGAGGGAAGGCTTCTGAGAAAAGCGTTTACTCCTTCAAAGGACGGCAGGATTTTAGTAGGGGCCGACTATTCCCAGATAGAACTCAGGGTTCTGGCTCATCTTTCCGGAGATGAAAACCTCATTGAGGCATTCAACAGAGGCGACGATATTCACAGGAATACGGCAGCGAGAGTTTTCGGACTTAAATACGAGGACGTAACGCCTCTTGACAGAAGCCGGGCCAAAGCCGTAAACTTCGGAGTCATATACGGCATGAGTGGCTTCGGTCTTTCCGAGGAGCTTTCCATTACGAGGAAGGAGGCCGAAAGGTACATAACCGAGTACTTCGGAAAGCATGAAGCCGTAAAGAATTATATGGACGAGCAGGTAAGGCTCTGCCGTGAGAGAGGATTTACCGAGACTATTCTCGGCAGAAGAAGGTATATCCACGAGATAAATTCTTCCAGCTACATGACGAGGCAGCTGGGTGAAAGACTTGCCATGAACAGCCCTATTCAGGGCAGCGCCGCGGACATCATCAAACTTGCAATGATAAAAGTATACGGCGAGCTGAAGGAACGCCATATGCGCTCCAGCCTCATTCTTCAGGTTCACGACGAGCTCATAATAGATACGGTACTGGACGAACTTGAGGATGTAAAAGAGCTTCTCATCAGAAATATGACTCAGGCCATGGATCTTAAGGTAAAGCTTGAAAGCGACCTTAACACCGGAGAAACCTGGTACGACCTGAAATGAGTATGACCCGGGACTTATGTCAAAGGATTTAATTATGCTGGTAATCGGACTTACGGGCGGCAGCGGATCGGGAAAATCCACCGCTGCCGGCTTTATACGGGAAAAGGGAATAAAGGTAATCGACGCGGACGTTATCGCCCGGAGAATAACCGAAAAAGGCAGCTCTGCGCTCTCTGAGCTGGTTTCCGCATTTGGAGAGGAAATACTGCTTTCGGACGGAAGCCTTGACAGACGGGCCATGGCGGACAGGATATTTGCGGATAAAGACGCCAGGAATATCCTGGAATCAATAGTTACAAAAGGCGTAGTAAAGAGAATCGGAGAGTTAATAGAAGAGGAACGACGCGCCGGAACACCTGCGCTCGTCATAGACGCGCCTACACTCTTTGAGACAGGGGCGGATTCCCTCTGCGACGTCGTATGGCTTGTGACAGCTCCGGAAAATTCAAGGCTTGAGAGACTTTGTGAAAGAGACGGCATTTCTACAGAAAGTATCCGGGCGAGAATGGCCGGTCAGCTTTCCGATGAGGAAAAGGCCGCGCGGTCTGACGTTGTTATAGAAAATGACTCGAACCTTGAAGATTTAAGGAATAAAGTGGAACGCCTCCTGAAAAACACAATTAATATGCAAAATTAGTGCTTGAAATTTCCCGGGATTATGGTAATATATATAACTGTGGCCGGTAAAAACCGGGCACGTAATATGCGGCCGTGGCGGAATGGCAGACGCGTACGTTTGAGGGGCGTATGGGCAACCGTGCTGGTTCGAGTCCAGTCGGCCGCACCACTTATCCGAATCCTGAGGGGTTCGGATTTTTCGTTATACAGATTAGATAATATTATTATGCGAGAATCTGATATGAGTAAAAGTGAAACCTCTGTTTTCGGAAACAGAAGCTACGTGCTTCTAATATTTTCAAATATATTCAACCGCTTCGGTGATTCCATAGACGCAATTGTTTTCACATGGCTTACATATGATCTTACAGGTAGCGCATCTTTCAGCGCTATCGTCTTTGCCGCAAACAGATTTCCTACGGTAATACTTCAGCCTGTAGCAGGAGTTCTCATAGAAAGAAAAAGAAAGAAATATATCATGGCCTCCGCAGATGTTATGCGTGCGTCACTGGCCGGATACATACTCATTCGTCTGATTACCGGAGTACCTGCACCGGCGGAGATGATTACAGTCACATTTCTCATTTCAACGGTGGAATCATTCCGGCAGCCGGCAGGCTACAGCATACTTCCTTCCATAATAGATAAAAACATGTATTCAAAAGCCGTCTCATACCAGTCCGGAATCAGCAGCGCGGCTGAACTTGCAGGTATGGGTGCAGCGGGAGTTCTCATCGGATTTACAGGAAATGCAGGCGCAGTTACCGTTGACGTAGCCATGTTCGCATTATCTGCATTATTCCTCATATTCATGAAAACCGGTGAAAAAAAATCAGATTCAGAAGACAAAATGTCATACAGCAGGTTTGTATCAGACCTTAAAGAGGGAGTTTACGGAATAAAGCAGAGCAGGGTGCTGAGTTACCTGCTCATACTGGTCATAATTTTAAACGCACTGCTAACTCCGTTCAATGCGCTGCAGGCTGCGATGGTCAGTGAAATACTGCACAGCGATGAAACGATGCTGTCAGTCAGCGGTGCAGCCATCAGTATCGGAATGATAACCGGCGCCGCATCATATCCGTCAGTTTCGAAATACATGACTAAAAGACATATGCTCATAGTCGGAACGGTAATGTGCAGCATGATGTACCTGGGGAATATTGCCATAGGCGCTTTATTTGGCGGATCCGCGGTAATATATCCGGCAGAAGGTGTACTCATGATGACGACAGGCGCTGCAATTGCTGTTGTTAATACGTTTTCAAATGTCGAGATTCTGAACACCTGCAGACAGGAAATGCTCTCCAGAGTGAACGGGCTTGTGGGAAGTGCGTGTTCTCTGGCGACGCCTCTTACGTCTGCGGCGGTTTCAGTACTCATATCCAGAATTCCGATTGACGTGTTTTTTATCGTCTGCGGCATTCTCGTATTTATTACCGGTATGGTGATGTTCAGCCGTAGGCTTATGCCGGAGGAGTATATGGAAAAGGGAGAAAGCAGCGTCCGTTAAGGCAGACCGGCAGACGCGCCTTTTTTACTTCTCGCCTTGACGTATAAGGCTTCCGTATGCTAAAATGTTTCTTGCCATTTGCCGGCGTGATGGAACTGGCAGACGTGCGGGATTCAAAATCCCGTGGTGGCAACACCGTATGGGTTCGACCCCCATCGCCGGCACCAGTTTGCGAACAGAACGGATTTTGTTCAATCCGGGAATTTTAGGAGGATTTGACTATGCAAGGATTAGGAGCGCAGATTTTCATTTTAGTTATCTTTATTCTTATCATGTACTTCCTGCTTATCAGACCGCAGAAGAAGAAAGAAAAGCAGATTAACGACATGAGAAACAGCATCCAGGTTGGCGATGAGATCGTTACAATCGGAGGAATCTGCGGAAAGGTTGTAAAGACCAAGGAAGATTCTATCGTTATACAGGTAGGCGCAGATAAGGTTAAGTTTGAGATGAAGCGCTGGTCCGTATCTTCCGTGGAGAAGAAGGGAAGCTCCAGGCCTGAAAAGGCAGAGAAAGAAGAAACAGAAACCAAGAAGCCTTCTCCTAAGAGACTGAGAAAGTCGGAGAAGAAAGCTGAAGAACCTGCTGAAGAAAAAGCCGAAAAAGCTGAAAACCATGAGGAGATTAAAGAAGACGCTCCGAACGTGGTTGAGGCTCCTGCAGAGACCGTTGAAACAGGTGATGCAGAAAACGCTGATTCTGAAGAGAAGTAGTTCAGCTGCCAAAGTTGCTGAATGGCTCCCTAAAACAGGGAGCTTTACTACTTTTTGGTTGATGAAAGCCTGAAAAAGTAGTACAATTAAAGTTATTATAAAATGCCGTTATTTTGGGCAAAAATCAACTTGCAGAGGTGGACATCGATAATGAACCTTAAATTGAAAAAAATTCTGGCAGGTCTCGTGGTAATAGCCGTACTGTTCGGCTGGTATATTACGGTTTTTGGCATTGGACCTGTAGGCAATATCAAGGAAGTAATGAAATTCGGCCTTGATATCAACGGCGGAGTTTACGTTGTTATGGAGGCGGATACGGATGCGACCGGATCTGAGCTTGCGGACCTTATGGATCAGACCAGAGCCGTACTCAATAATCGTGTAAACGCCATGGGTATATCTGAAGCGACAGTTTCTCTTGAAGGAGAGAAAAGACTCAGAGTAGAGCTTCCGGGTGTAGATGACCCTGAAGAAGCTATAGAGCAGATAGGAAGAACGGCTAAGCTGAGATTCCTCCTTGCCGACGGAACAGAGGTACTGAGCGGAACGGATATAAAGAAAGCCGGAATAGACACCGACCCGACGCACGGCGGTTATCTCGTTACTCTTGAATTTACATCCGAAGGTACTGAAAAGTTTACAGAGGCTACCACAAAGGCTTCAGCCGGTGAGGTAACGTCTGCCATGGACGGGGTTTCGAATAATGCGATAGTCATCATGCTTGATGATGAAATCGTAACGGCCCCTACGTGTTCGGAGCCAATCTATCAGTCTACCTGTACGATCACAACCCCTAACGGCGGTTATGCCCAGGAGGATGCATCCAATACTGCAGCTCTGATCAACGGAGGAGCGCTTCCACTGGATCTTCATGAGGTGGAGTCATCCGTTCAGACTGCAACTATAGGTACAGATGCTCTCGATAAGAGTATAATTGCCGGCCTTATAGGTCTTGCTATTATATTTGTCCTTATGATTGCAATGTATAATATCCTCGGACTTATGGCGGATATTGCACTGCTGCTCTACGTCGTAATCGTCCTCTGGATAATGGCGGGGCTGGGAAGTGTTCTGACTCTGCCTGGCATAGCCGGTATAATTCTTTCCATAGGTATGGCCGTTGACGCCAATGTAATCATATTTGCACGTATCAGAGAAGAGATTGCTGCAGGAAAAACCATAAGAGTTGCAGTGGCACAGGGCTTTAAGAGAGCGCTGGTTACAGTTCTCGATGCACAGATAACGACGCTCATTGCATCAGTAGTCCTTTACGAGATAGGTTCAACTTCAGTAAAGGGTTTCGCTCTGACGCTCATGATAGGTATAATCGTAAGCATATTCACGGCGGTATTCGTTACTCAGCTGCTAATGGGATTTGTCGCTAACAGCAGAACATTTGCGAAGAACAGGTACTTCGGGATCAACGAAGACGGAACTCAGAAGGTGTTCGTAAAGAAGCAGTTCGGCTTTATGAACATGAGAAAGTTCACTTACTGTCTCAGCGCAGGAGTCCTCATTCTCGGTATAATATTTGCCGGAGTAAGAGGCTTCAACTATGGAATTGACTTTACCGGCGGAACCATGCTCCAGATTGACATGGGACAGAAGGTATCCACAGACGATGTAGTGGACGCTCTCGGCGAGTTCGATCTGGATCCTTCCGTTGTACTGGCAGGCGAAGACGAGAATCAGGTTATAATAAAAACAATCGAAGCTCTGGATAACGAAGAAAGAGCCGAGGTTATCAGCGTTCTCGGCGACAAGTTCGGAATAACGGAGGAAGACGTTCTGGCTTCGGAACAGTTCGGACCATCTGTCGGAGACGAACTTAAGATGAATGCGGTTAAATCCGTACTTATTGCAGCAGTCGGCATGCTTATATACGTGGGTATAAGATTTAAATCCTGGAAATACGGTGTAACATCCATTCTGGGAGTAGTCCACGACGCTCTGGTGGTTCTGGCGTTTTACGCCATCTTCGGAATAACCATCAATAACCCGTTCATTGCAGGTATACTTACGGTTGTAGGATATTCAATCAACGATACTATCGTAATATTCGACAGAATAAGAGAGAACAGACAGCTTTACAAGAAGCAGCCTCTCGGACAGACTATCGATATGAGTATAAACCAGACGTTGAACAGATCCATCATGACGTCTCTTACGACTCTCATTGTAATGGTACCTATGACTATCATGGTTTCGACATCAATAAGAGAGTTCGTAATTCCTCTTATGGTGGGAGTACTGGTAGGAACATATTCCTCCATATTCCTCTGCAGCCCGCTGCTTTATGAAATAAGCAAGAACGAAGGCGTGTCGAAATACGTGGCATCCACGAAGAAGAACGGTAAAAAGAAGGAAAAGTAATCCATGTTGACCAAAGAGCAGTTTTTAGATGAGCTACTGAAATTTAATACGGGCTATGACACCGATTTAATCGGAAAGGCCTACGACAAGGCGAAAATGCTTCACGAAGGGCAGTTCAGAAAGAGCGGAGAGCCATATTTCATTCACCCTATAGCTGTAGCGATAATTCTCGCCGGCCTCGGCATGGACGAGGAGACTATAGTCGGAGGTCTGCTTCACGATGTGGTTGAGGACACCGAATACACCCGTCAGATGCTCGTTGACGACTTTGGCGAAGAGGTTGCTCTTCTGGTCGACGGCGTAACCAAACTGGGCGCCATAAAGTTTGACACTAAGGAGGAAGCCCAGGCGGAGAGCCTGAGAAAGATGTTCCTGGCCATGTCCAAGGACATCAGAGTTCTGATTATAAAGCTTGCCGACAGGCTCCACAATATGAGAACGGCTCAGTACTGGCCGCCTCACAAACAGGTGGAAAAGTCCCAGGAGACTCTGGACATATACGCTCCGCTTGCAAGCCGCCTCGGTATATACACCGTCAAGTTCGAACTTGAGGATATAGCCTTTTCATACCTTCATCCCGAGGAATACAGGACTCTCAGCAAGGAGGTTGAGGAGAAGAAGGAACAGCGGGAGCAGACCATCGCTCACGTCATAGAAGAGATAAAGGAAGCACTGGATCAGATGAAGATGAAGTACGACATCTACGGACGATCCAAACACCTTTACAGTATATACAGGAAGATGACCCTTCAGCATAAACAGCTTGACGAGATATTCGACCTTACGGCGGTCAGGGTTATAGTTGAATCGGTAAAGGACTGCTACGCCGTCTTAGGCCAGGTTCACACCATGTGGAAGCCGATTCCGGGCAGATTCAAGGACTATATCGCCATGCCTAAGCCTAACATGTACCAGTCCCTTCACACCACGGTCTTAGGTGACGGCGGCGAGCCTTTCGAGATTCAGATAAGAACATACGAAATGCACAGAGTCGCAGAATACGGTATCGCTGCTCATTGGAAGTATAAAGAGGGCAAGGCGAATTCCGGTCAGGACACGGAGGAGATGAAGCTGGCGTGGCTGAGACAGACTCTGGAATGGCAGAAAGACCTTAATGACCCCAAGGAGTTTATGGAAACCCTGAAGATGGACCTCTTTGCCAGCCAGGTATTCGTATTTACGCCAAAGGGAGAGGTTATTGATCTTCCTGCAGGCTCCACACCTCTGGACTTTGCATTTAAAATTCACACTGAGGTCGGATGCAAGTGCGTAGGCGCCAAGGTTAACGGCAAAATGGTCACCATAGACCATGTTCTAAACAACGGAGACATAGTTGAGATAGTTACGTCTTCCAATTCCAGCGGCCCGAGCGTGGACTGGCTTAAGATTGCGAAGAGCTCGACGGCCAGGACCAAGATCCGCCAGTGGCTGAAGAAGCAGAGCCAGCCTGACGATATCGCAAGGGGCAAGGACGCTCTCGATAAATTCGTAAGGAAAAAAGGGTACGACCCTCAGCTTATTGAAAAGAGCGCATGGCTCACCAGGGCCATGAAGGAGCTTAACATCTCAACCATGAACGAGCTCTATATTCAGATAAGCAAAGGCGGCTCCCTTCTGAGTAAATATGCCAACCTTCTCTTTACATACTACAATGAAGCCGTAGCTGCTGAGCAGAAGAAAGAAGAGGAGAAGGAACGGGCCATATTCTCTCAGGAAAAGAAGAAGGAGACAAAGCCTGCAAGAAGAAACGACGACAATCCGGGAATCGTTGTAAAGGGCATGGATAATCTGATGATAAGAATCGCCAGATGCTGCAACCCTGTTCCGGGAGACGACATAGTCGGATTCATCACAAAGGGCAGGGGAATTTCCGTTCACAGAAAGGACTGCTCTAACATCACCTCCCTTCCGGAGGAGGAGAAGGCCAGATTCATAGATGTTGAGTGGGAAGACCTTAAGGTCGGCAAGGAATACGATGCGGAAATCATCCTTAACGGCATAGACAGGAGAGGGCTCTTTTCAGACATTTCAAGAGCCTGCGAAGATATGGACGTGGATCTTACCGGCGTCAACGCCAAGGCAACGAGAGACGGCGACGCAACCATGACACTTACTGTCAAGATTTCCAGCACTCAACAGATGCAGAAGGTGCTCAGAACACTGAGAAACATCGAAGGTGTAACCAGCGTGTACAGAGCCAGGTCGTAGGGACTTATTACGTGCGGCCTGAATTCAGGAGAAAAAATGCTTAACGTTAAATCATATATCACGGGCCCTCTGGGCGTGAACACATACCTGGGATACGACGAAACAAAAAAGGCTTTCATCGTGGATCCGGGCGGATATTCTGAAAAGATTACAGAATATATCAGGGAAAACGGTCTTGAACCTGAGTACATCATGCTTACTCACGGACATGCTGACCACATAGGAGGAGTCGCAGGCTTTAAAGAAGCATTCCCTCAGATTAAAGTAATCGCATACGAGGATGAGAAGCAGATGCTTGCAGACCCTTACATAAATTCCTCCATGGATATACTGAGAAAGCCAATAACCGTCGAAGCAGATATATTCGTTACGGACAGAGAAAATCTTACGGTTGGAGACACGGAGCTTACTTTCATTCATACTCCCGGTCATACAAAGGGCGGAATGTGCATAATCGCGCCGGGCTGCGTCTTCAGCGGAGACACCCTGTTCAGAGCTTCCATCGGAAGGACGGATTTCTACGGTGGAGATTTCGGAGAGATCGTCGATTCCATAAGGAACAGGCTTTTCTGCCTGCCGGACGACACTGTGGTCTACCCGGGGCACATGGGGGTTACGAGCATAGAATACGAAAAGAGGAATAATCCTTTTGTATAAAATAAGGATAAGGAATTTTGAAAAGAAAAATCTCATAGACGAGCTTATTCAGGTCTTTCTGAGACCGTCGGAGTACGAGATTACGGACGTCGCAGATGATGCTGCTGCGGAAGATGAGATTTTCACCTTTAACGAGGACGGACGTCTGGACCGTGACGGAATCAAGAGGGAGGTATACGAAAAGCTTTCACGGATTACAGGACTTAAACCGGAGTGGGGAATCCTCACCGGAATAAGGCCTGTTAAGCTGTGCTCAGAGCTCTTTGACAGAACCGGAAGTATCGACGAGGTAAAACGGATTTTCAGAGAGGTCTACCTGCTTTCTGAGGACAAGGCGGAAGATGTTGCGAATATGTACCTGTATCAGCAGGAATTTGCTGGAAAGGCTCCGGATAAGTCAGCGTGCGTGTATATTGGAATACCGTTCTGCCCGACCAGATGCCTTTACTGCTCCTTCGCCTCCAATCAGGTGGCGGATTCGGAGATCGCAAGGTACCTGACGGCTCTTCTAAAGGAAGTACACTGCATCGGAAGGAGAATGAAGGAGACCGGCATGTACGCTGAAAGCCTTTATATAGGTGGAGGAACGCCTACGACTTTGTCGGCGGAACAGCTTGAGATTCTTATGGAGGAAATAAGGAATTCCTTCGACCTTTCCGGACTCAGAGAATATACAGTGGAAGCGGGAAGGCCGGATACCATAACGGTCGAAAAGCTTCAGGCGATTCGAAACGGCGGCGCAGACAGGATAAGCATAAATCCTCAGTCCATGAAGAAAAGGACTCTTGAGCTCATAGGAAGGAGCCACAGCCCGGAGGATATCGTAAAGGCCTTTGAAACGGCAAAGAGCTTCGGCTTTAAAAGCATAAACGCTGATATTATAGCGGGACTTCCGGAGGAGGACGTATCCGACTTTACGGATACCCTTACCGAGGTTATGGGCCTTGGAGCCGACAACATAACGGTCCACTGCCTGGCCGTAAAGCGGGCGTCAAGACTCATAGAGGAGGACCCCGACTTTCACTACAGACAGGGAGAGACGGTCGGCAGAATGCTTGCCGAAAGCCGCAGGATTCTGACAGACGCAGGGTTCAGACCGTACTATCTCTACCGGCAGAAGCACATGGCAGGAGCTGGAGAAAACACCGGATGGTGCAGGCCGGGGACGGAAGGCATATACAACATGCGGATTATGGACGAGCACCAGAGCAACATAGCTTTAGGTGCCGGAGGAATATCCAAGATATATTATCCTGCGGAAAACAGGCTCGAGCGAGTGGCCAATGTCACTAATTACGAGCAGTATATAGATCGCATTGACGAGATGATAAAGCGCAAGGAAGACAATATTTTTACGGAGGTTGAGAAATGGTGACCAGCGCGCCTAAGGGCACAAAGGACATACTGCCTGAACAGGTGTACAAGTGGCAGTACGTAGAGGAAAAATTCGCCGAGCTCTGTGAGAGATACGGCTTTAAGGAGATAAGGACTCCGGTTTTTGAGCATACGGAGCTTTTTACAAGGGGTGTGGGAGACACTACCGATATTGTGCAGAAGGAGATGTATACCTTCGAGGATCACGGACACAGAAGCATTACTCTGAAGCCTGAGGGAACTTCTCCTGCCGTCCGCGCTTTCATAGAGCATAAGCAGTACGCGGAGGTTCAGCCGACTAAATACTATTACGTGACACCGTGCTACAGGTACGAAAAGCCTCAGGCCGGAAGACTGAGGGAGTTCCATCAGTTCGGCATTGAAACCTTCGGAACAGGAGATATGCTGGCAGACGCCGAGGTGATATGCTTTGCCAACGATTTTCTCGGTGAGATGGGCGTAACCGATATAAGGCTGAGGATAAACAGCGTCGGATGCCCTGAATGCAGGAAAAAGCACAGAGAAGCTCTGAAAGACTTTCTGAAGCCTAACTATGACAAACTGTGCAATACCTGCAAGGACAGATACGAGAGAAATCCCATGCGTATAATAGACTGTAAATCTCCGGAGTGTCAGGAAATAGTAAAGGGCGCTCCGATGATGATAGACTATCTCTGCGACGACTGCAGAGAGGCTTTCGAGGACCTTCAGAAAAATCTCGATGCCCTGGGAATCGAATACGAAGTGGATCCGACCATCGTAAGAGGTCTCGACTACTATACAAAGACTGCGTTCGAGTTCGTAACCGATGCCATAGGCGCTCAGGGAACAGTCTGCGGAGGCGGAAGATACGATCATCTGGTGGAAGAGGTCGGAGGACCTCCGATTCCGGGAGTAGGCTTCGGCCTCGGTATAGAAAGACTTCTCCTTCTCATGGAGAACCTGGGAGTTGAGATTCCGGAGCCCGATGCCGTCGATGCGTTTATAGCCGTAATGGGCGACGAGGCAAAGGCCTGCGGACTGAAGCTTTTGAGGGAGCTGAGACAGAAAGGCCTCAGGGTTCAGATGGATACCCTTGCAAGAAACGTCAAGGGCCAGTTCAAGTATGCAAACCGCCTCGGCGCAAGGTATACCGTCGTCATAGGAGACGATGAAATAAAGGCAGGCGTCGTTTCACTGAAGGAAATGGCAACCAGCGAGCAGCGTGAGGTGAAGATGGAGAATCTTGCCGAAGAGCTAATTAAACGGGAGGAATAGATGGGAAAACTTTTTAGACGCACGTCAATGTGCGGAGAGCTTTCAATTAAAAACGCGGGAGAGAAGGTCGTTCTCAACGGCTGGGTTGCAAAGCAGCGCAGCCTGGGAAGTCTGATCTTCCTCGACCTTAGAGATAAAAGCGGTATCGTTCAGATAGTATTTGACGATACACTGAAAGAAGAGCTGTTTAAGCTGGCCGAGTCCCTGAGAAGCGAATACGTCATCGGAGTAACAGGCGCGGTAAGAGAGAGAAGCTCCAAGAATCCCGACATGGCGACGGGAGATATCGAGGTTCTGGCAGACGATCTGGTGCTCTATTCCAAAGCTGATACGCCGCCTATCTATGTTAAGGACGACGATAACGTGGACGAGAGTCTCAGGCTGAAGTACAGGTATCTGGATCTGCGAAAGCTGAGAATGCAGCACAATCTGAAATTCCGCCACAAGGTAACGAAGATTACAAGAGATTTCTTTGACGAAAACGGCTTCACGGAGATAGAAACTCCGATGCTCATAAAGTCTACCCCCGAAGGAGCGAGAGACTATCTGGTTCCGAGCCGGGTAAACAGAGGACAGTTCTACGCTTTGCCGCAGTCGCCGCAGCTTTTCAAGCAGCTTCTCATGGCCAGCGGTTGCGACAGATATATGCAGATTGCAAAGTGCTTCAGAGACGAAGATCTGAGAGCGGACAGACAGCCCGAGTTCACCCAGATAGACCTGGAAATGTCATTTGTGGAGGTGGACGACGTTCTAACCATTCAGGAAGAGTATCTTAAGAGACTCTTTAAGGAAACTCTGGACGTTGATATTGAGCTTCCGCTTATGAGGCTTCCTTATGATGAGGCTATGGAAAGATTCGGTTCCGACAAGCCGGATCTCAGGTTTGGTTTTGAGCTTAAGAAGCTTAACGACATGGTTGCAGGGACCGAATTCAAGGTATTTGCCGACGCTCTCGCATCAGGCGGAGACGTGCGCGGAATCTGCATAGACAACGCTTCTGATAAATTCAGCCGTAAAGACATAGACAAGCTTACGGAACAGGCAAAACATTACGGGGCGAAAGGCCTTGTCTGGATAAGATTTGAAAAAGACGAGATAAGATCGTCGGTAAATAAATTCTTTTCTCAGGAGGAGCTGAGAAAGATAGGAGACGTTTTCGGAGCCGGCGAGAACGATCTGGTTCTCATCGCGGCAGACAGAGCCAAAGTCGTGTTCGATACCCTGGGATTCCTGAGACGTCACATTGCGGGCATCTTAGGACTTCTGGACGACAGCGACTTTAAGCTTCTGTGGGTAACGGATTTCCCTATGTTCGAAAAGGACGACGAAACGGGAGAGCTTAAGGCCATGCACCATCCTTTCACCCATCCGAAGAACGAGGATCTTCATTTTCTGGACACGGAACCTGAAAAGGTGAAGGCCGACGCTTACGACATCGTCTTAAACGGTGTCGAAATGGGCGGAGGAAGCATCAGAATCCACGAAAGCGATCTTCAGCAGAGGATGTTCAGGGTTCTGGGCCTTACCGACGAGGAATGTCAGGAGAAGTTCGGATTCCTTCTGGACGCATTTAAATATGGTGTTCCGCCTCACGGCGGAATCGCATACGGACTTGACAGAATGGTCATGCTCCTTGCAGGAGAAAACAGCATAAGAGAGGTAATGGCTTTCCCTAAGAATCAGAACGCCCAGTGTCCGCTTTCAGGCGCTCCGGGATACGTTGAAAAGGAGCAGCTTGACGAGCTGGGAATTGAGCTGATACCGGAGGAGGAGCAGTAGTACTTCTGCACTTTTTGATATGAAGAGAAGAGGAATATTCGGGGGAACTTTCGATCCCTTTCACAACGGGCATCTGTCCCTGGCAAAGGCTGCAGCCGAAGAGCTCGGCCTTGACGAGGTCATACTTCTTCCAAACAGGGTTCAGCCCTTTAAGACGGACAGGTCTGCCGCCGCGGCAGGAGACAGACTTGCCATGGTGAATCTGGTCGCCAGAGAGGAAAGGATCTTCAAGGTATCTACCGAAGAAATTTTCGGAGACGAAATATCCTATACATATAAAACCCTTTGCAGGATCAGGGAAAAAACGGGAGGCGAACGTCTGTGGTTCATCATGGGCGCCGATTCCCTGATTACTCTGAGATTCTGGTATAAGGGTGAAGACCTTCTCAGAGAGTTTTCCTTTGCCGCAGGGCTCAGGCCCGGAAGCAGCATCGACATGAGAAAGGTGGAGGAGCTGAGGCGTGATTACGGCGCGGATATTCATCTGATGAAAAACCCCGTGCTGGATATTTCTTCAACGGAGATAAAAGACAGAATCCGCCGGGGAGACGATATAAGCGGTCTGGTGCCGGCATGCGTAAAAGACTATATCGATGAACACGGACTCTATAGGCAGGAAAATTGAAGAGATAAGACCTCTGGCAGCCGAAAAGCTGACCGATAAGAGGCTTCGTCATACGGAGGGAGTCGTCAGAATGGCGAAAAAGCTTGCGGAGCGATACGGCGCAGACGTAAAAAAAGCCGAGCTTGCAGCCCTCTGCCACGACCTGTACAGAAAGCTTGACGGAGACGGCCTTACCCGGGCGGTAAGAGAGCTCGGTCTTGACGGAAAGTATTCCGGAAATATCAATCTGGCCCACGGAAAGGTTGCCGCAGCGGCGATGAAAAGAGACTTCGGAATTGACGACGAAGACGTTCTGAATGCGGTAAGCTTTCACACGACGGGAAGAGCCGGCATGAGTCTTCTGGAAAAAATTATCTACGTCGCCGACGGAGCCGAAGAAAACCGGGATTATCCCGGGGTTGAAAGAGTAAGAGAGGCAGCCTTTGAAGACATAGACAAAGCCTGTCTTATGATGATGGAAAACACCATCGAATACGTGAAAGGGCAGGGACAGGACCTGGACGGGGAGACGCTGTCCGCTGCGGAATACTTCAGAAAGATTTTGAACACGGAGGAACACATGAACAGCAGAGAGCAGGCCATGCTTGCAGCAAAGGTTCTGGACAGCAAAAAAGCCCAGAACATAGTCATAATAGACATTGCGGAGAAGTCATCTTTTGCCGATTACCTTGTAATAGCGGGAGGAGGCTCCGAGAGACAGACTCTGGCCCTTACCGACGACGTTGAGGACGCCATGGCCAGGGAAGGCTTTTTCCCTAAGGGCATAGAGGGTAAGAACAGCCCGGGATGGATACTTATGGACTTCGGAGACATCATCGTCAATATCCTGACCAAGGAATCCAGAGAGAAATACGACATCGAAAAAGTTTGGGGCGACTGCGCCTTTGTAGATATGGAGGATTAAGCTAAAATGAACGAACGCTACGATTTTAAATCTGTGGAATCAAAATGGCAGAAGTACTGGGAAGAGAACAAAAGCTTCAAGACATTTGAGGATAAGGACAGGGAAAAGTACTACGTACTCGAGATGTTCCCTTATCCTTCCGGCAAGCTTCACATGGGACATGTGAGAAACTACGCCATAGGCGACGTGGTTGCAAGATGCAAGAAGATGCAGGGCTTCAACGTTCTTCATCCTATCGGCTTTGACTCCTTCGGCCTCCCGGCGGAAAACGCCGCCATCAAGCACGGCGTTGAACCGGGAAAGTGGACCTGGGACAACATTCACGAAATGGAAGGACAGCTGAGACAGCTGGGACTTTCCTACGACTGGGACAGAGAGGTTCAGACCTGCAGCCCGGACTACTATAAGTGGATGCAGTGGATTTTCATCCAGTTCTATAAGAAGGGGCTCGCTTACAAGAAGGAAAATCCGGTAAACTGGTGTCCGAGCTGTCAGACCGTACTTGCCAACGAGCAGGTAGTAGACGGCTGCTGCGAAAGATGTAAGACTCCGGTGGGTAAGAAGAACCTTTCCCAGTGGTACTTCAAGATTACCGATTACGCAGACAGACTTCTGGATAACCTGGATACTCTCACCGGCTGGCCTGAAAAGGTCAAGACCATGCAGAGAAACTGGATAGGAAGATCCGTAGGCGCAAAGATTGCATTTAAAATCGACGGCACCGACCTTTCCATGGACGTGTTCACCACGAGAGCCGATACCCTCTTCGGAGTAACCTATATGGTAATGGCTCCCGAGCATCCTTACGTGGAAGGTCTCGTAAAGGGAACCGAATACGAAGCTCCTGTAAAGGAGTATCTCGATAAGGTTCAGCACATGAACGACATCGAAAGAACTTCCACCACCAACGAGAAGACAGGAGTATTCATCGGAAAATATGCCATAAATCCGGTAAACGGAAAGAAGGTTCCGATCTATATTTCCGATTACGTTCTCATGGGATACGGAACCGGCGCCATCATGGCCGTACCGGCTCACGACCAGAGAGACTTTGACTTTGCAAAGAAATTTGACCTTGAGATTATACCGGTAGTAGATTCGGGAAATCCTGACATAGACATAAACAATCTCACCGAGGCCTTTGCCGCGGAAGGCACAATGATAAACTCCGGAAAGTTTGACGGAATGAACAACCGCAAGGCAATCGACGCCATGATAGAATGGCTTAACGATGAGGGAATCGGCGAGAAGACCATAAACTACAGACTTAGAGACTGGCTCATTTCCAGACAGAGATACTGGGGAACACCGATTCCTATGATTTACTGCGAGGATTGCGGCTGGGTTCCTGAGAAGGAAGAGAATCTGCCTGTACTCCTTCCTACGGACGTTGAGTTTACCGGAAAGGGAGCATCTCCTCTCACAACGTCAAAATCCTTTGGCGACTGCACGTGCCCGCGCTGCGGAAAGAAAGCGAAGAGAGAGATGGACACCATGGATACATTCCTGGATTCGTCCTGGTATTTCCTGCGCTACTGCGACGCCAAAAACGACAAGGCAGCCTTCGACAGGGATAAGACCGATTACTGGATGAACGTGGATCAGTACATCGGAGGCGTAGAGCACGCAATACTCCACCTCATGTACGCAAGATTCTTCCAGATGGCTCTTCACGATCTGGGTCTTGTAAAGGATGAGGAACCGTTTAAGAACCTCCTGACTCAGGGTATGGTAAACAAGGACGGAAAAAAGATGAGCAAATCCATCGGCAACGTGGTAAGTCCTGAGGAGATCATGGGCAAATACGGCGCCGATACCGCAAGGCTTTTCATACTCTTCGCCGCGCCGCCGGAAAGAGAGCTGGACTGGTCCGACGAGGGAGTAGAGGGAAGCTACAGATTTTTGAACAGAGTATACAGACTTGTATATGATTTTAATAAGAATTATTCAGGCGACGGAAGCGAAAGCTTTGACATCACTACTGACGCCGACAAAGAACTGAACTACGTTCTCAACGGAACCATAAAGAAGGTTACCGAAGACGTGGGCGGAAGATTCAGCTTCAACACGGCAATCAGTTCCATCATGGAACTGGTAAACTGCCTCTACAGGTACAGAGAAAGACCTGACGTAAACGAGGCATTTATGAAGAAGGCCATAGATACGCTGGTAATCGTGCTTTCTCCGTTTACTCCGCACATCTGCGAGGAAATGTGGGAAGGCCTCGGTCACAGCGACACCCTTGTAAACGTGTCCTGGCCGAAGTACGACGAGAGCGCGCTTGTTCTCGACACCGTTGAAATCGTCGTACAGATTAACGGAAGAGTAAAGGAAAAGCTTGACATAGCCACAGGAATGACCCGCGAGGACATGGAAAAGACGGTTATGGCAGAGCCGTCCGTACAGGCTCTTACCGAAGGAAAACAGATAGTCAAAGTTATTGCAGTCCCTGATAAACTCGTTAACATAGTAGTTAAGTAAGGGGGAGGATATTATTGAGAGACTACAATAGCAAAAAAACGAACATCAAGAACATTGCAGCCGTTATTCCCACCGGGAAGAAGAAAAGCACGGGAAAACACGCTGCCGGAGGTAAAAACAGCGCTTCCGCAAAGACGAAAACCCGGACAAAGTCTGCGCTTAAGGAAACGGAAGCGGCAGGCTTAGGTTTAAAGCCTAAGACAAGGAAAAAGAAAAAGGCCTCGCCGAAGAAAACGGCGGCGACAAAGACTGCAAAGGCTGCAAAGACGGCAACGGCGAAAAAGGCCGAAAACCTCAAGATTATACCTATAGGCGGTCTTAACGAAATCGGAAAGAACATGACCGTATTAGAGTACAAGGATCAGATAATGATCATAGACTGCGGTATGTCGTTTCCTGAGGACGAGATGTACGGTATCGACGTTGTAATTCCTGATTTCAGCTACGTGGTAAAAAATGCTTCTAAGATAAAGGGCGTAGTTATCACCCACGGTCACGAGGATCACATCGGAGGCGTGCCTTACCTTCTGAAGAAGATAAACGTTCCAATCTACGGAACCAGAATCACCCTCGGCCTCATAGAAAACAAGCTGAAGGAGCACGGAATTACCGGCGACCTGAGACCTATAAAGGCCGGAGATAAGCTGAAACTTGGAGATTTCAAGGTTGAAACCATAAGGACGACTCACTCCGTTGCCGATGCCATCTGCCTTTATGTGCAGACGCCTGCGGCAACCCTCTTCCACACCGGAGACTTCAAGATAGACTATACGCCTATCGACGGAGAGCCTATCGATCTTCAGAAGTTTGCGGAAATCGGAAGCAGAGGAGTGGACATAATGCTGGCCGACAGCACTAATGCCGTGAGAAAGGGCTTTACACAGTCTGAAAAGATGGTGGGACAGACTCTGGACGGTATTTTCAGCGAGGCCGAGAACAGAATAATCATCGCCACGTTCTCATCTAACGTTCACAGGGTGCAGAAGATTATAGAGCTGGCCCACAAGTACGGAAGAAAGTTCTCCGTTTCGGGAAGAAGTATGGAAAACGTGGTGGGACTTGCTCAGGATCTGGGATACCTTCACATTCCTGCAGGCTCCTACGTGGAGCTTAACAAGACGAAGAACATTCCGGACAATCAGCTGGTAATTATAACCACGGGAAGCCAGGGAGAGCCTATGAGCGCTCTTGCCAGAATGGCCAGCGACGAGCATAAGAACGTAAAGCTGAAAAAGGGCGATACGGTTATCCTTTCATCTTCACCGGTACCGGGAAATGAAAAGACCGTCTCCAACGTAGTAAACAGGCTTTACGAGAAGGAAGTCCACGTTATATATAACGAGATAGCTGACATCCACGTTTCAGGCCATGCGTGTCAGGAGGAGCTTAAGCTCATACATTCCATAATAAAGCCTAAGTTCTTTATGCCGGTTCACGGAGAGCACAGACATCTGGTTGCTCACAAGGAACTTGCGGCAGGCCTCGGAATGAAGGAAAGCAGAATACACATTCTGAACAACGGAGATCAGCTTACGGTGGATAAGAGAAAGGCCGTAAGGTTTGAAAACGTGGCTCCTGCGGAAGACATCCTGGTGGACGGCCTTGGAGTAGGAGACGTCGGAAACGTCGTTTTAAAGGACAGAAAGCTGCTGTCCGAGTCCGGTCTTATCATCGTTGCGGCCGGAATCGACCAGGCCAGCGGTACCCTCGTTTCGGGACCCGACATCGTAACCAGAGGCTTCGTGTATGTGAAGGAAAACGAGGATCTCATTAACTCGGCGAGAAAGGTGGCCGAAAAGGCCATAGAGGATACGCTTTTATACGATTCCGACTGGAACACGCTGAAAAACGTGGTTCGGGACGAACTCAGGAGATATATCTACGGCAGAACAAAGCGCAGTCCTGTGATACTGCCTATGTTCCTTGACGTATAGGAGGAATGAGTATGAACGTATATGAAGAAGCTCACAGACTGGCTCAGGCCGTAAAGGAATCGGAAGAGTACAAGCAGTACGACGCTCTGAAAAAGACAGTGGAATCGAATCCTGAGCTTGACAAAATGATAAAGGACTTCGAGATGAAGCAGATTCAGATGCAGGCAAAGCAGATGGCGGGAGAACCTGTGGAGGGAATGCCTCAGGCGATACAGGAGCTTTATCAGATTATAGCAAAGGATCCTACGGCTGCCGCGTATCTTTCCGCTCAGATGAGATTTTCCATCATGATGAGCGACGTATATAAGATACTTGCCGACGTAATGGGTATTGGCAATCCGGCTCAAATTTGATATAATATCCGGAGTAAGCGAAACTATATATTAAGAAAGTGAGAATAGAACATGATTACAGCAGGTGATTTTAGAAAAGGAATTACTTTTGAGATTAACGGCGAACCTCACGTTGTTCTCGATTTCCAGCACGTTAAGCCGGGCAAGGGAGCAGCTTTTGTAAGAACCAAGTATAAGAACATTCTTACCGGAGCTACCAGGGAAGAGGCTTTCAACCCTAACGATAAATTCCCTAAGGCTCACATCGAGACCAAGACCATGCAGTACCTCTACAACGACGGAGAGCTCTACTACTTCATGGACACCGAGACCTACGAGCAGCTTCCTATCGGATACGATCAGGTGGAGGACGCCATCAAGTATCTCCGTGAAAACGACGAGGCAACCATTAAGTTCTATAAGGGAAATCCTTTCCTTGTGGAGGCTCCTAACTTCGTAGAC
>DXHZ01000086.1 GCA_019113145.1 Candidatus Avanaerovorax faecigallinarum | reverse complement strand
GCCTTGCGTGTATACTTAATAGGCAACTTTATGATTATTTATAGCAGAGCTGGAGTTTCCGGCTCTGAATTTTGAGTTTAAACGGAGGATGATTTAATGAGAGTTAAGGTAACACTGGCCTGCACGGAATGCAAGCAGAGAAACTATAACACCATGAAAAACAAGAAAAACGATCCGGATCGTCTCGAGCTTAAGAAGTACTGCAAATTCTGCAGAAAAGAGACTCTTCATAAAGAGACCAAATAAGGAGGCTCTGAAATGGCTAACAACAACGCTCAGGCAAAGAAAGATTCTAAGAAGCGTATCGGCGCCAGAGAATACTTTAAAGGCGTGAAGCAGGAGCTGGGAAAGGTTATCTGGCCTACTAAAAAAGAGCTGGGTTCCTTTACTGCAGTAGTAATTGCAACATGCGCCGTTTTCGCGTTGGGATACTGGCTCATTGATACCGGTGTGCTGGCTGCACTTAAGGGCGTGCTTAATATTACTCTTGACTAAGCTTTAAAAGAGAGGGTGCGCATAATGTCTGATATGGAAAATACTAACGTCATTTCCCCGCTGGAGGGCGAAGGCGTGAGAGGCGACGGCCAGGCGAGATGGTACGTCGTACATACCTATTCGGGTCATGAAAACAAAGTAAAAGTAAATATTGAAAAGATGGTTGAGAACCGTGGTATGCAGGACCTCATCCTGGATATTATCGTACCTACAGAAGACAGAGTCGAGATTAAAGACGGCCAGAGGAAGATCAAGACCAGAAAGATGTTCCCGGGCTATGTCATCATAAAGATGATAGTTACCAATGACTCATGGTATCTCGTCAGAAACACGCAGGGCGTGACGGGATTCGTAGGTCATGGCTCCGACCCTATTCCCCTTACCGATGAGGAAGTTGCAAGAATGGGAATAGAAAAAGTGTATATCGATCTGGATGTGGAAGTCGGCGATACGGTAAGAGTTATCAGCGGACCTTTTGAGAGCTTCATGGGAGAGGTTCTCGAGATAAACAAGGAAAAGCAGGTGCTCACCGTCAAGGTTTCCATGTTCGGAAGAGATACGCCTGTTGAACTCGAGTTCAGCCAGGTAGATAAACTGTAGCTCCTTTTCGGGAACTACGGAGAAAGGAGACGGATTTCAATGGCTAAGAAAATCGAAGGTTACATTAAACTTCAGATTGCGGCCGGAAATGCAACACCTGCACCACCAGTAGGACCTGCTCTCGGTCAGAAGGGCGTTAACATCATGGACTTCTGTAAGCAGTTCAACGCCAAGACTCAGGACCAGCAGGGAATGATTATTCCGGTAGTAATCACGGTTTATGCTGACAGATCCTTCACTTTCATCTGTAAAACTCCGCCGGCAGCCGTTCTGTTGAAGAAAGCGGCAGGAATCGACACCGCATCCGGAGAGCCTAACAAGAAGAAAGTGGCTACTATCAGCAGAGCTCAGGCAGAAGAAATCGCAAAGACCAAGATGCCTGACCTCAATGCAGCAAGTCTTGAGGCCGCTACCGACATGATTATCGGTACTGCCAAGAGCATGGGAATCGTTGTAGAATAGGAAAGACTGGGAGACCGGGGGCTGCGAAAGAAAAGGCAGTCACAGCGTGCACCTTTTGAAGGAAAGGCGGTAACGCAGGTCGCTAATACCAGAAGGAGGTAGTAAAATGCCAAAGAGAGGCAAGAATTACAGAGAAGCTGCCGCAAAGATTGAAAAGGCAAAGCTTCACGAAGTTTCCGAGGCTATGGGTCTCGTAGTTGAAACTTCAAAGGCAAAATTCGATGAGACCATCGAAGCACACGTTAAACTCGGCGTAGACGGCAGACATGCAGACCAGCAGGTAAGAGGCGCTATCGTTCTTCCTAACGGAACCGGTAAGAGCGTAAGAGTGCTGGTGTTTGCAAAGGGTCCTAAGGCTGAAGAAGCTGAAAAGGCCGGAGCTGATTACGTTGGAGCAGAGGAACTGGCTCAGAGGATTCAGTCCGAGAACTGGTTCGACTTTGATGTAGTAGTAGCAACTCCTGACATGATGGGCGTTGTAGGTAAGCTCGGTAGAGTGCTCGGTCCTAAGGGACTCATGCCTAACCCTAAGTCCGGAACAGTTACTATGGACCTCACCAAGGCCCTTGCTGAGATTAAAGCCGGTAAGGTTGAGTACCGTCTTGACAGACAGAACATCATCCACACCGTTATCGGTAAGGCATCTTTCGGCCCTGAAAAGCTGGAAGAAAACTTCAGAGCTCTTATGGACGCCATCATCAAGGCTAAGCCTGCCACCGCGAAGGGACAGTATCTCAGAAGCGTAACGGTAGCATCCACCATGGGTCCTGGAGTGAAGATTAATCCGGCAATCCTCGGATAATCGGATAACTTAAAGGTTAGAAATTAATCATAGCCGAAGACAGCGGGCGTCCCGGTGCCAAGCA
Source organism: Candidatus Avanaerovorax faecigallinarum (assembly GCA_019113145.1). Lineage (GTDB taxonomy): Bacteria > Bacillota > Clostridia > Peptostreptococcales > Anaerovoracaceae > Avanaerovorax > Avanaerovorax faecigallinarum. The sequence continues at coordinate 13,530 of DXHZ01000086.1, read as the reverse complement.
CGAGGACTTAATCTCCCGCCGAGGTACAATACATAGATATTGGCCCTGTCTTCGAGACGGGGTTATTTATTGAGTACCGGACTTTGAAGGCTTCGACCGATACGGCCGGGCTTTCGGAAAGGAGAAAACAGACACATGTCAGTAGAAGCAAAACAGCAGAAACAGCAGATAATCGACGAGATCAAAGGCAAGCTTGAGACAGCGCAGTCCGCAGTAGTTATCGACTACATGGGCATCAACGTTGCTGAGGCAGACGCCATGAGAAAGAAGCTTCGTGAAGCAGGCGTTGATTACACTGTATATAAGAACACTCTGATGAAGAGAGCTATCGACGGCACGGACTTCGCTCCTCTCGCCGACGTTCTCGAAGGACCGAGCGCAATCGCCATCAGCAGCGAAGACGCTACGGCTCCGGCAAGAGTTCTCAACGAAATCATCAAAGACTTCAAGAAAATGGAGTTCAAGGCAGGTGTCGTAGAGGGAACATTCTACGACAAGGCAGGAATCGAAAAGATTGCGGATATCCCATCGAGAGAAGTGCTCATCGCAAAGTTCATGGGAAGCATCCAGTCCCCGATTTCCAAGGCTGTCAGAACATTCCAGGCTATCGCAGACGCAAAGGAAGCGTAAGCCCCGCGAAAGCGGAAACGGCCTTACGGCCTGCGGCCTGAAAGCCGCATAGAAGGTCCGGCGGCAAATCGCCCGGCGCATAAAATAAGATTGAATTTACTGTCCCGGTACAATGGGAAATACGAAAAAGGAGAAAGAAAATGAACAAAGATCAGATCATCGAAGCTATAAAGAATATGACTGTATTAGAGCTTAACGAGCTCGTTAAGGCTTGCGAAGAAGAATTCGGAGTATCCGCTGCAGCACCTGTTGCAGTAGTTGGAGCTGCAGGAGCAGCAGGCGGCGCAGAAGAAGAGCAGAGCGAGTTCACTGTAGTACTCGCTGAGGCAGGCGCTGAGAAGATCAAGGTTATCAAGGCTGTTAGAGAGATTACCGGTCTTGGACTTAAGGAAGCTAAGGAGCTGGTTGACGGAGCACCTTCCAACGTTAAGGAAGGCGTTGAAAAGGCTGAGGCTGAAGAGCTCAAGGCTAAGCTCGAGGAAGTTGGAGCTAAGGTTGAGCTGAAATAGTTCACCTGAAACGATGAAGATTTAAAAGGACCGCTTAGGCGAATTGAAAACGCTTAAGCGGTCTTTTGCAGTTTTTGTATGAAAATACTGTCCGCCTGCCCTTGACCTATGGACAAAACCGTGGTAAAATATTAGACTGCCACGCGAATGTGAACTGATAAATATAAGGAGTGATGAAAATGCCAAAACCTATCAAAGTTGGTAGAAAAGAACGTATGACTTTCTCGAAAATCAACGAAGTAGGACAGATGCCGAACCTCATCGAGATTCAGACGAGTTCCTATGACTGGTTTATAAAAGAAGGTCTGCGCGAAGTATTCGAAGACATCTCCCCTATACGTGACTATGCGAACAATCTCATACTCGAGTTTATAGATTATTCGCTTAGCGACCCTCCGAAATACGAGCAGGAGGAGTGTAAGGAGAGGGACGTTACCTACGCAGCTCCGCTGAAGGTAAGAGTGCGTCTCGTCAATAAAGAGACCGGCGAAGTGAAGGAACAGGAAGTCTTCATGGGCGATTTCCCTCTGATGACGGAAAAGGGTACTTTCATCTACAACGGGGCGGAGAGAGTTATCGTAACTCAGCTGGTTCGTTCCCCGGGTCCTTATTACAGCGTTGAGACAGATAAATCCGGAAAGCAGCTCTATTCATCCCAGATTATCCCTAACAGAGGAGCATGGCTTGAGTACGAGACTGATTCCAACGAGATAATCTCCGTCAGAGTCGACAGAACCAGAAAACAGCCTCTCACTACTTTCCTGAGAGCTATGGGAATCGGCTCGGACAAGGAGATACTTGACATATTCGGAGAGGACAACAGACTTCTCCGCACTCTTGAGAAGGATACGACTACCGACTATGAATCGGGTCTGAAGGAGATATACAGAAGACTGAGACCGGGCGAGCCGCCTACGGTGGACAGCGCCAGATCCCTTCTGAACTCTCTGTTCTTCGATCCGAAGAGATACGACCTGGCCAAAGTCGGCAGGTATAAGTACAATAAAAAGCTTGGCCTTTCCAACAGACTGGTGGACGTAACGGCAGCCGAGGATGTCATCGATCCTAACACCGGGGAAATCCTGGTGGAAAAGGGCGGAAAAATCACCAGAGCCATGGGAAAGGAAATTGAAAACGCAGGCGTGGAATACGTTATGGCATACGGCAAGACCGACGATACCGTGGTTACCAAGGTTATCGGAAGCAGATTCGTTGATCTTGACAGGTATGTCAACTTTGACGTGTCCGAACTTAAGCTGGGCGACAAGGTTTACTATCCTGTACTCATGGAGATTCTGGCAGAGGCTGAAACCGAGGATGAAATCAGGGAGACTCTGGCTGCGAGAAAGCACGAGCTCTGCCCTAAGCACATCATCATGGCGGACATTATCGCATCTGTCAGCTATATCCTGAACCTTAACTACGGAATCGGAAATACAGACGATATAGACCATCTGGGCAACAGAAGACTGAGAACCGTCGGAGAGCTTCTCCAGAACCAGTTCAGAATCGGTCTTGCCAGAATGGAGAGAGTCGTAAAGGAGAGAATGACCATCCAGGATCTCGACGTTGCGACGCCTCAGGCTCTTATGAACATAAGACCTGTAACCGCCGCCGTAAAGGAGTTCTTCGGAAGTTCCCAGCTCTCCCAGTTCATGGACCAGAACAACCCTCTTGCGGAGCTTACTCATAAGAGAAAACTTTCCGCTCTCGGACCTGGAGGTCTTTCCAGAGAGAGAGCCGGAATGGAAGTACGAGACGTACATCACTCCCATTACGGAAGAATGTGTCCTATCGAGACTCCGGAAGGTCCTAACATCGGACTTATCGGCTCGCTCACCACTTACGGAATCATCGACCAGTACGGATTCATTGAGACGCCGTACAGGGTGGTTGATAAGAAAACAGGCATCGTAACAGATGAGATAAAATATATAACCGCAGACGAGGAAGAGCTTCTCACCATCGCCCAAGCCAACGAGCCGCTGGACGAGGAGGGCCGCTTTGTCAATGCAAAGGTTGCAGCCCGTGGTGTAGGCGGAGAAATCGCCATGTTCCCTCGTGAGGCTGTGGACATGATGGACGTATCGCCTAAGCAGGTAGTATCCGTTGCAACCGCAATGATCCCGTTCCTTGAAAACGACGACGCCAACCGTGCCCTCATGGGATCCAACATGCAGAGACAGGCAGTGCCTCTGCTTGTAACCGAGGCTCCGTACGTGGGAACCGGTATGGAATACAAGGCGGCAAGAGACTCCGGGGTAGTTCTTCTCGCGAAGAATTCGGGTACCGTTGAGTACGTGGAGGCTAACCGCATCGCGATAAGAAGAGACGACGACAACGGCCTTGACGAATACAGACTTCTCAAGTTCAAGCGTTCCAACCAGGGAACATGCATAAACCAGAAGCCTATAGTCTTCCACGGCGAGCATATCGAGAAGGGCGAGGTTATCGCTGACGGACCTTCCACCGACATGGGAGAAATCGCTCTCGGAAAGAACCTTCTCATCGGCTTCATGACCTGGGAAGGCTACAACTACGAGGACGCTATCATACTTAACGAAAGACTTCTCATGGACGATGTTCTCACCTCCATTCACATCGTGGAGTACGAGGCAGAGGCCAGAGACACCAAGCTGGGACCTGAAGAGATTACCAGAGATATACCTAACGTAGGTGAAGACGCTCTGAGAAACCTTGACGAGGAAGGCATCATCAGAATCGGAGCCGAGGTTGACGCTACGGATATTCTCGTAGGAAAGGTTACCCCTAAGGGAGAGAACGATCTTTCCGCAGAGGAAAGACTCCTCCGCGCAATCTTTGGCGAAAAGGCCAGAGAGGTGAGAGACACCTCCCTGAGAGTTCCTCACGGCGAGACGGGTATCGTCGTGGATGTAAGAGTATTCACCCGCGAAGCAGGCGACGAGCTTCCTCCGGGAGTAAACAAGCTCGTAAGATGCTATATAGCTAATAAGAGAAAGATAAACGTCGGAGACAAAATGGCGGGACGTCACGGAAACAAAGGCGTTATCTCCAGAATTCTGCCTCAGGAGGATATGCCGTTCATGGAGAACGGAGAGTCGCTTCAGGTAATGCTGAACCCTCTGGGCGTACCTTCCCGAATGAACGTAGGACAGGTTCTGGAGGTTCATCTTGGTCTTGCCGCAAAGACAAAGGGATGGTATATAGCTACCCCTGTATTTGACGGCGCCACCGAAAAGGACATCAGAGAAATGCTGGTGGACTGCGGATATTCCGAGACGGGAAAACTTCGTCTGAGAGACGGAAGAACGGGAGAGTACTTTGACAATCCTGTTACCGTGGGATACATGTACATGCTGAAGCTTCACCATCTGGTAGACGATAAGATTCACGCAAGAAGTACGGGTCCTTATTCCCTCGTTACTCAGCAGCCGCTGGGAGGAAAAGCCCAGTTCGGCGGACAGCGTTTCGGTGAGATGGAAGTATGGGCTCTCGAAGCGTACGGCGCGGCATACACCCTTCAGGAAATACTTACCGTCAAGTCCGACGACATCGTGGGAAGAGTTCAGACCTACGAGGCAATCGTCAAGGGCGAGAACATTCCTGAACCGGGAATCCCTGAATCCTTCAAGGTTCTTATCAAGGAAATGCAGTCCCTGGCTCTCGACGTAAGAGTTCTTTCCGAGAACAACGAGGAGGTTCAGATAAGAGAATCCTCCGAGTACGACGACGGCTCCGGAATCGACAGCATTATGGAAGTTGAAAACAAGCTGGAAAGCGAAGACGGACTCTATGCGGCCGGCTTCAGTGAAGAAACTGAAGACAAAGACGCAAGCCGTGTTGGCTTTGATGATGAATATTAAGAAAGGGGAGGAAATCTTTGAGCGAGAATCTGACTAACAGGAATGCATTGAACGAACTCAATCACTTTGAGTCGCTGCAGATAAAGCTGGCATCCACCGAAAAGATACTCGAGTGGTCCCACGGCGAGGTAACCAAGCCTGAGACCATCAACTACAGAACCCTTAAGCCGGAAAGAGACGGCCTGTTCTGTGAGAGGATTTTCGGCCCTATGAAGGACTGGGAATGTCACTGCGGAAAATATAAGAGAATCAGATTTAAGGGAATCGTCTGCGACCGCTGCGGCGTGGAAGTCACCAAGGCAAAGGTAAGACGTGAGAGAATGGGACACATAAAGCTTGCTGCCCCTGTTTCCCACATCTGGTATTTCAAGGGCATACCTTCCAGAATGGGTCTCGTCCTGGACGTAACCCCGAGAAATCTGGAGAAGGTGCTGTATTTTGCGGCATACATCGTAACCGATCCGGGAGATACGGATCTGGGATATAAGGAAATTCTTTCCGAGCAGCAGTACAGAGAGGCCAAGGAAAGATACGGAAATTCCTTCAAGGCAGGCATGGGAGCTGAAGCCGTTAGAGAGCTTCTCTGCCAGATCGACCTTGAGGAGCTTTCGTCTGACCTGAGAGAGAAGCTGAAGGACGCTTCGGGTCAGAAAAAGGTGAGAATCGTAAGGAGACTTGAGGTAGTGGAAGCTTTAAGGCTTTCCGGAAACCGTCCTGAGTGGATGGTACTGGAGGTTATCCCTGTAATTCCTCCGGACATCAGACCTATGGTTCAGCTGGACGGCGGAAGATTTGCGACCAGCGACCTTAACGATCTCTACAGACGCGTAATAAACAGAAACAACAGACTGTCAAGACTCCTCGAGCTCTCTGCTCCTGACATCATCGTCAGAAACGAGAAGAGAATGCTTCAGGAGGCCGTTGACTCTCTCATAGACAACGGCAGAAGAGGAAGACCTGTTACGGGTCCGGGTTCCAGACCTCTGAAGTCCCTTTCCGACATGCTGAAGGGAAAGCAGGGACGTTTCAGACAGAACCTCCTCGGAAAGCGTGTTGACTACTCCGGAAGATCCGTAATCGTAGTAGGACCTGAACTCAAGTTCTACCAGTGCGGACTTCCTAAGAAAATGGCTCTGGAGCTGTTCAAACCTTTCATAATGAAGGAGCTGGTGGCTCAGGGCTACGCTCACAACATCAAAAACGCCAAGCGTATGGTTGAAAAGGTAAGACCTGAAGTCTGGGATGTACTCGAAGAGGTTATAAAAGAGCATCCGGTTATGCTTAACCGTGCTCCTACCCTTCACAGACTGGGAATCCAGGCCTTCGAGCCGGTACTGGTGGAAGGAAAGGCAATCAAGCTTCATCCGCTGGTTTGTACCGCCTTCAATGCGGACTTTGACGGAGATCAGATGGCCGTTCACGTGCCTCTTTCCGTGGAAGCTCAGGCAGAGGCCAGATTCCTCATGCTTTCGGTGAACAATATCCTTGCGCCGAAGGACGGATCCCCTATAACCACGCCTACCCAGGATATGATTCTGGGAGCTTACTACCTGACTTACCCGGGAACTGCGAAGAAGGTGACAAAGGGTGAGGACGGAAAAGAAAAGGTAAGCTACGTCATGGACGAGTTCAAGGACGAGAAGCAGTCTGAAGAGAACAGGGCTGCAGGCTTTGAGCGTATTCCTGAAAAGGGAGATAACAAAGTCTTCACCGACATGGACGAGATGATCATGGCGTACAGAGAAGGCGTAGTAGGCGTACACGCCAAGGTAAAGGTGAGAATGTTCGCTGGAGAGGACGATACCCGCGGCAGGCTGGTTGAGTCCACAGTCGGACGTTTCATATACAATCAGGAAATTCCGCAGGATCTTGGATTTGTAGACCGCTCTAAGGATAAATATTCCCTGGAGGTCGACTTCCTCTGCGGAAAGAAAAAGCTTGGCGAGATTATCGACAAGTGCTACAGAGCTCACGGAAACACCGGAACCGTTATAATGCTTGACTATATCAAGGATATGGGTTACCACTATTCCACAAAGGCTGCAGTCACCATCGGTATCGACGACATGAAGATTCCTGACAACAAGTGGGAAATCGTAGGAGACGCCCAGAAGCAGGTGGATAAGTACGAAAAGGCTTACAGAATGGGTCTCATCTCCAACTCAGAGAGATATGAGAAGGTAATCGACATCTGGAACAAGACTACCGACGACGTTGCCGACGCTCTTATGGATTCCCTGGAGCCTAACAACAATCTGAACATCATGGCAACCTCCGGAGCTCGAGGAAGCAAGAACCAGATAAGACAGATCGGCGGTATGAGAGGACTCATGGCCAACGCTACAGGTAAGACCGTAGAGATTCCTATCAAGGCCAACTTCCGTGAAGGTCTTTCCATACTGGAGTACTTCATATCATCCAACGGAGCCAGAAAGGGACTTACGGATACGGCCCTCAGAACGGCCGACTCCGGTTACCTGACCAGACGTCTCGTAGACGTATCCCACAACGTAATCGTAAGGGATTTCGACTGCGGAACCACCGAAGGTGTGGAGGTCAGAGCCTTCACCGACGGCAAGGAGGTAATCGAACCTTTAGATCAGAGAATTGCGGGAAGAACTGCGCTTAACGACATCACCGACCCGGCTACGGGAGAAGTGCTGGTTAAGGGCGGAGATGAAATATCCGACGACATGTCAAAGGAAATCGTAAAGCGCGGAATCGAGTCCGTCGTTATACGTTCCGCGATGACGTGCCGCAGCAAATCCGGAATATGCGCCAAGTGCTACGGAAGAAACCTGGCAACGGGCGAAGAGGTTAACATCGGCGAATCCGTGGGAATCACGGCGGCTCAGTCCATCGGAGAACCGGGTACACAGCTTACCATGCGTACGTTCCATACAGGCGGCGTAGCGGGAAGCGATATCACCCACGGTCTCCCGAGAGTAGAGGAGCTGTTCGAGGCCAGAAAGCCTAAGGGACTTGCCGAGATCTGCGAAAACGAAGGTACGGTTATCGCCATTGAGGCGCGTTCCGACAACAAGACCGAGGTTACTGTCAGAAACGATGAGGAAGGCGACAGAACATATATCGTTCCTTACGGCGCAAGACTTGCCGTTAAGAAGGGCGATCATGTGAAGCCGGGTGACAACATCACCAGCGGACCTTTAAATCCTCATGACATACTCAGACTCAACGGCGTAGCCGGTGTATACCAGTACCTCCTCAAGGAAGTACAGAGAGTATATAAGAACCAGGGTGTTGACATCAACGACAAGCACATAGAGGTTATAGTAAGCCAGATGCTTTCCAAGATGAAGATTGAGGATCCGGGAGATACGGACCTTCTCCCTGGCGGCATGTACGGCAAGTTCGAGATTGAAGAAGCCAACGAAAAAGCGGAGGCCGAAGGCGGAGCTCCTGCTACGGGTAAGCAGATGCTCCTGGGTATCACCAAGGCGTCCCTTGCAACCAACTCGTTCCTGTCGGCGGCGTCCTTCCAGGAAACCACCAGAGTTCTCACCGATGCGGCAATAAAGGGAAAGAACGACAAGCTGCAGGGACTTAAGGAGAACGTAATCATCGGTAAGCTGATTCCTGCCGGAACAGGCATGAAGATGTATAAGAACATCAAGCTTGACTACGGCGAGAATCAGGAGTACATCGACAGCTTCGTAGCCGAACCTGAACAGGTGGAAGACGAGGAGGCTGAAGCTGCAGAGGCTGTTTCCGCAGTAGAAAATGAGACGGCGGATTCCGTATATGAGGATGTGGCTGAAGGATTTGAGGCGGAGGCTTTGGATGAGGCTGCCGCTGCAGATGATGATGCAGACGGAATCGTTGAAATCACAGACGTTTCAGAGGAAAATTCCGATAGAATTTAGTTGCACCCTCTGAAAAAGTGTGATAAAATATTTAGCAGTTTCGAGTTAAATTGACCCTGATAAAAAGTTAGGGTCAATTTGACTGTGAAATATATTTTATGAGGAAAGGAGAAAACAATGCCTACGATCAATCAGTTAGTAAGACAGGGCAGAACAAGCGCAGTTAAGAAGTCTACGGCACCTGCTCTCGGCAAAGGAATGAACTCCCTTAAGAGAGTCGCTACAGACACTCATTCGCCACAGAAGAGAGGCGTTTGCACATCTGTCAAGACTGTAACTCCTAAGAAGCCTAACTCGGCTCTGAGAAAAGTTGCAAGAGTACGTCTCACCAACGGTATCGAAGTAACAGCTTACATCCCTGGTATCGGTCATAACCTCCAGGAGCACAGCGTAGTTCTCATCAGAGGCGGAAGAGTTAAGGACCTCCCTGGTGTAAGATACCACATCGTAAGAGGAACTCTCGACACCGCAGGAGTTGCTAACAGAATGCAGGCTCGTTCCAAGTACGGAGCTAAGAGACCTAAGCAGAAATAGCTAAAAAGATCCGGGAAATTGTGTCCTTAATATACATAGATATTAAGGCGCCGCGGCGTTTCGCAATAAACCGTTCTCGCGATACGTCGAGTACCCCCGAAGCCTAAACGCCGGCCGGTCTGTAATTGCAGGACCGGAACGGAGTAATCCCGGTGCGTCATGCCGGGGTGAAGAGAACAAGTGCAATTAGAAGTTTTTGCAAATCATGCACGGCACCTTTTGTCACAGAAAGAGTGTCAGACTTTAGGAGGGAAGAGAAGTGCCAAGAAAAGGTAATGTACCAAAGCGTGAAGTACTTCCGGATCCGGTATACGGCAGCGTAGTCGTTGCGAAGCTCATCAACTCCATCATGCTTGATGGAAAGAAGGGTGTAGCTCAGAGCATCGTATACTCTGCTTTCGACAAGATTAAAGAGACTACCGGAGAAGAACCGCTGGAAGTATTTGAGAAGGCTATAAACAACATCATGCCTGTACTCGAGGTCAAAGCCAGAAGAATCGGTGGTGCCAACTACCAGGTTCCAATCGAGGTAAGACCTGAAAGAAGACAGACTCTTGCTTTAAGATGGCTTACCAACGCCACCAGAGCGAGAGGAGAGAGAACCATGTCAGACAGACTGGCTAAGGAGCTCATCGATGCATCCAACAACACCGGAGCATCCGTAAAGAAGAAAGAAGATACCCACAGAATGGCAGAGGCCAACAAGGCATTTGCGCATTTCAGATGGTAATCGTTTCTTGAGAAGATTATCGCATCATTTGAAATTGAAATGGAGGAAAAGTAATGGCTGGCAGACAGTTTCCATTAGAGAAAACTAGGAACATCGGTATCATGGCTCACATCGATGCCGGTAAGACCACCACTACCGAAAGAATCCTCTTCTACACCGGAAGGACCCATAAGATTGGCGAAACCCATGACGGAGCCGCCACAATGGACTGGATGGAGCAGGAGCAGGAGCGCGGTATTACTATTACCTCTGCGGCAACCACGGCTCAGTGGAAGGGAAACAGAATCAACATCATCGATACCCCGGGTCACGTAGACTTTACGGTAGAGGTAGAGAGATCCCTTCGTGTACTTGACGGAGCTGTAACAGTGCTTTGCGCAAAGGGCGGAGTAGAGCCTCAGTCCGAAACCGTATGGAGACAGGCCGAGAAGTACGGTGTTCCGAGAATGATCTTCGTCAATAAGATGGACATTCTGGGAGCCAACTTCTACAGAGTAGTCGACATGGTTAAAGACAGACTCAAGGCTAACGCCGTTCCTGTGCAGCTGCCTATCGGTGCAGAGGACACCTTCGTCGGAATCATCGACCTGATTACGATGAAGGCGGAAATATACAAGGACGAGCTGGGTAAGGAATTCGAGATTACCGACATTCCTGAGGACATGCTCGACCAGGCTAAAGAGTGGAGAGAGAAGATGATCGAGTCCGTTGCGGAGTGCGACGAAGAACTTATGATGAAGTTCCTGGAAGGCGAAGAGCTGACCATAGACGAGATCAAGACCACCATCAGAAAGCAGACCATCGCATGTGAAATGGTTCCGATGCTCTGCGGAAGCGCATACAGAAACAAGGGCGTACAGATGATGCTGGACGCTGTTATCGATTACATGCCTTCCCCTGTAGACATCCCGCCTATCCAGGGTATCAATCCTGAGACAGGCGAGCCTGACGAGAGAAAGGCTTCCGACAGCGAGCCGTTCTCCGCACTTGCATTCAAGATTATGGCTGACCCGTTCGTAGGTAAGCTTGCGTTCTTCAGAGTATACTCCGGAACTCTTGATGCAGGTTCATACGTTTACAACTCCACCAAGGGCAAGAAGGGCAGAATCGGAAGAATACTTCAGATGCATGCCAATAAGAGAGAAGAGATCGACAAGGTTTACGCAGGAGATATCGCTGCTGCGGTAGGTCTTAAGGACACCACCACAGGCGACACCCTTTGCGACGAGAAGCATGAGATCATCCTCGAGTCCATGGAGTTCCCTGACCCTGTAATCGAAATCGCCATCGAGCCTAAGACTAAGGCAGGTCAGGAAAAGATGGGTATCGCTCTTGCGAAGCTTGCAGAGGAAGACCCTACATTCAAGACTTACACCAATGAGGAAACCGGCCAGACCATCATCGCAGGTATGGGTGAGCTTCATCTGGAAATCATCGTAGACAGACTCATGCGTGAATTCAAGGTTGAAGCTAACGTAGGTAAGCCTCAGGTATCCTATAAGGAAACCGTATCCACCACTGCGGACGTTGACTACAAGTACGCTAAGCAGTCCGGAGGTCACGGTCAGTACGGACACGTTAAGATCAAGCTTTATCCGAGAGAGCCGGGCGCAGGCTTTGAGTTCGTCAACTCCATCGTCGGCGGTGCAATCCCTAAGGAATTCATTCCTAAGATTGAGGACGGTATCAAGGAAGCCATGGAAAACGGTCCTATTGCAGGATATCAGGTTGTCGACGTCGGCGTAGAGCTTTACGACGGTTCCTACCACGAAGTCGACTCCTCCGAAATGGCGTTCAAGATTGCGGCTTCCATGGCGTTCAGAGAGGCTGCAAAGAAGGCTAAGCCTGTACTCCTTGAGCCTATATTCAAGGTAGAGGTAACCGTACCTGAGGAGTACATGGGAGACGTTATCGGAGACATCTCCTCCAGAAGAGGAAGAATCGAAGGTTCCGAAATGAACAACGGCGCTGTAGCCGTAAGAGGTATGGTACCTCTGTCCGAAATGTTCGGATACGCTACTGACCTCCGTTCCAAGACTCAGGGACGCGGTGTATATGTAATGCAGTTCGACCACTTCGAAAAGCTTCCTGACAATCTGGTAGAGAAGATTGGAAATAAACAGTAATAAAGTAAATCGTCGCACTGGTTCGGGGTTTTTAGTATGAGAAGGCTCCGGACAAAGGCGGCAGAAGGAGATAAAAATGGCAAAGCAGAAATTTGAAAGAACCAAGCCGCATATCAACATCGGAACGATCGGCCACGTAGACCACGGCAAGACGACTCTTACAGCGGCAATCACAACAGTGCTGCATCAGAGATACGGACTGGGAGAGGACATAGCATTCGACCAGATTGATAAGGCACCGGAAGAGAAGGAAAGAGGAATCACCATTTCCACAGCACACGTAGAGTATGAGACCCCTAACAGACACTACGCGCACGTAGACTGCCCGGGCCATGCTGACTATGTAAAGAACATGATTACCGGAGCAGCTCAGATGGACGGAGCAATCCTGGTAGTAGCAGCAACAGACGGACCTATGCCGCAGACCAGAGAGCACATCCTTCTTTCCAGACAGGTAGGCGTACCATACATCGTAGTATTCCTTAACAAGTGCGATATGGTAGACGACGAAGAGCTTCTTGACCTGGTAGAGATGGAAGTAAGAGAGCTTCTTGACGAGTACGAGTTCCCTGGAGACGACACTCCAATCATCAGAGGATCCGCACTTATGGCTCTTGAAGATCCTGCAGGCCCATGGGGAGATAAGATTGTAGAGCTGTTCGAGGCAATCGACACTTACATTCCGGAGCCTGAAAGAGACAACGACAAGCCGTTCCTGATGCCAGTAGAGGACGTATTCTCCATCACCGGAAGAGGAACAGTAGCAACCGGAAGAGTAGAGAGAGGCGTACTTAAGGTAGGCGAAGAAGTAGAGATCGTAGGACTTACCGATGAGAAGAGAAGCGTAGTAGTAACCGGACTTGAGATGTTCAGAAAGCTTCTTGACGAGGCGCAGACCGGAGACAACATCGGAGCTCTTCTTAGAGGCGTGCAGAGAGATGAGATTGAAAGAGGACAGGTACTTGCAAAGCCAGGCACCATTCATCCGCACACCAAGTTCAAGGGCCAGGTATACGTACTGAAGAAGGAGGAAGGCGGAAGACATACGCCGTTCTTCAACGGATACAGACCACAGTTCTACTTCAGAACAACAGACGTAACAGGCGATCTTAAGCTTCCGGAGGGAACAGAGATGTGCATGCCTGGAGATAACGTAGTAATGGAGATCGACCTTATCACTCAGATCGCGATTGAGGAAGGACTGAGATTCGCAATCAGAGAAGGCGGAAGAACAGTAGGATCCGGAGTAGTAACCGAGATCATCGAATAATT
>DXHZ01000085.1 GCA_019113145.1 Candidatus Avanaerovorax faecigallinarum | reverse complement strand
GGAAGGTGTGTTTGGATCATCGGCCGGGTTATCAGGTTCATCTTCACCGGAATCAGGCGTTACAGCGGTCTTCTCGAAAGTAATTTCGATGGAATGATCTCCGTCCACCTTTTCGAAGGTGTAAGTTCCTGTACCGTCTTCATTTACAACATCTGCAAGATCGACAGCCTGTCCGTCGACAACGACTTCAGCTATTTCATATCCATTGTCAGGAGTGATAGTGAATGTCTTGTCTGCGCCTTCAACCACCACTACTTCACCGGAAGGATCGACAGTACCGCCTTCACCGGCTGTCGCCGTTATGGTGTAAGCTTCAGTCTGCCATACTATGGCAAACGGCGAGAAGCCTTCGCGAGGAACATCGAATTTGATACCGTTGGCATCGAATTCCACTTCCATAGTTTCAAGTTCACTGGCCGCTATCGCTTCTTCAACTTCAGCCTGACCGGATATACCGTATTCACGGTGCAGGTCCTTATAGTGAACAACCTTTACACCCAGTTCTTCGGCATTGTCCGCAGTAACACCTTCAGGATATGGCAGATATACGGTGGTTCCATAGCTTGCGGATACCCACGCATTGCCGTTGAAGGCATCAACCAGGTCAAGGTAATGGAAATCGTATCTGTAAGCCCGACCTTCGCCCGGAGTTCCCAGATAGTCAGCCGCTTTCTGTTCCATCAGTTCCTGACGGTTATCATCTTCTTCAAGGAGCAGACCGTCGTCGAGAATCTGGATACCGGAAGCATCTTCGATTAGAAAATCTTCATTATCGTTGATATAGAAATCAGGTTGATATACAATACCCCAATTTGTTTCGGTCTTAGCAATAGCCTCTGCGTGTTCTACCGGAGCTGTAGGCTCTGTAGTCAGCAGCTCATGAGTATTTGTGCCTGCCTGTACACTAGAAACATCACTTATGTGACGCACAATAACCGTACCTATACCATCAAGGTTTACATTGTTACCGTTTATTCTCACATCATCATTTGTTAAACCGTTTTTCCATTTAAGAGTAACGGTATACTCACCAGATTCAGAGTCGTCTGTAACAACATCTCCATCTTCATTTGTATAAGTCGCTTCTATATTACCGAGCAGTTCAGACATCAAATCATCACCTGTAACTTCAACTCCTTTAATCTCCAGTTTAGAGATTGGATCAACACTACCGCCGATAGTGAGTTCAGGGAATCCGTTACCTGTAGTTTCGTCACCTGCACCGCCTCCGATGTACTTAGTAACGCTGTCCGCCGTAAGAGTGTACTCACTCGAATTAAAGAACATGAAAGCATAGCTCTTATCGGCATCTAATCCTTTCATAGTGACATCAATCTGATTACCGGTTCCTACCTTCTCAAGCGTAAGCTCCGCATCATCAGGAACGCTGCCGTCATCGTTCATCGGAATATACGCAAGATACAAGTCCGTTTTTTTAGCCTTGTCTGGACGAGTCACTTTGAATTGATATGAATCCGCATAAGGTGTAATCCAATAAGCATCTTCTGCAGCGGCTTTCCAACTATCATGATTATCTTCAGCGGTTACCAGATTGGTAATCTTATCAACTGCCTTAGGATTAGCAAATGCCCATGCAACTTCTCCATGTCCATCGTCCAGAGTAACAGTTCCTAAAGTACGATTCAAGGAAAATGCACCCAAAATTGAACTATATCCATGCATTACCTTAACAGTGCGATTACCCTGAAGAACTCCTGAAGCGATATAAATATTATCATTCTCGCTCTTGCCGTAAGCACCAGGAGCATCCGTATAGTCATTCCATACAGTGATTTCCGTGCCATCTCCATTACCGTGAACAGAGCCTCCGTTCAACTGAACTACCGCATTGCCACCTATAGCTGCATCTATGCCAACTCCACCATTATCCGCAATAGTTCCATCATTCATGATAAACTTCACGCCTTTCCAGCTATCTTTACCGCTTATCTGAACACCGGCACCTTTATTTCCGGAAATTTCGCCTCCGTTCATAGTCAGGTTGGAACTATTATTAACGCGAATAGCAAGATTGGAATTATCTACAATCTTTGCTGTAGATTCAATAGTGGCAACGACTCCGCCGCCGCCCTGATTGGCAAGATAAATCACGCCCTTGGAAGCGGTGTTGTTGCGGATAGTTCCGGCAAACGTATAGTGCGAACCGTTATTGGAATAGATGAGGCCGCCGGCACTGCTGGACGAACAGTTCTCAATTACGTTGTGCTCACCGAAAGTAATCTGTCCGTACCATGATCTGAGAAGCGATGCTCCGCCACATTTACAATCGGATATAGTTCCGTCGAGGTACACTTCGTGACTGTAGTCATTGCCGAGGTCATCAAAGTGAAGCAGCGGGAATCCGTCAACTTTAGAGATCAAAGAGCCCTTTTCACTTGTAAAGTTACAGTACTGTGTCCATATAGCACTGTTGTTTCCCGTATTCGTGCCGGTAACATTTGTAATCTTACCGGTTTCAGTAAGTGTGGCTTCACCGCCGGAGCGCAGATGTACGGCAACGCCGTTCTGTCCCTGCCATGCAGCATCCGCACCTTTGATATTTTGAATGGTGCCTCCGATGTTAGCTGTGCCGCTATCCACATAGACCGCCCGGCCGTTCATGGTAACTCCTTCAGCCCCACCGATAGTACCGCCATTCATGGTAAGTGTTCCGCCCTGTATCCAGATAGCGCCTGCAGGTCCGAAACTTCCCTTCTCACCTTTCTGACGAGTTATTTCTCTGTCGTCTATAATCTGGCTGCCTTCTTCCATAATAAGTTCACCGCCGGACAGACGAACAGCACACATTCCGCCATAATTCTTAAGAACAGCACCCTTTCCGAGAGTTATAGTGCCAACGCTGTTATAAGTAGCGATTATACCGTCCTGAACTATGTCGGTATTTCCGATTTCCTGGTCGCCTACTTTTGTATGTCCATCTCCTTCGGAATCAGCCTGAACAAAATAACTGCCTTCATGTTTAGCCGCATCGTCTAAAATAATATTTGACAATTTAAGAGACGCTGTGTTAGGGCCGTTGGTGCTGTCCACTTCTATTAAAGCAGGATTATAAGTGGAACGAGCACTGTCCTGCTGTGCGGCAAAATCATCGCCTCTTGTCAAAGTGTAAGGACCACCGTCACCGCTTGTTATAGTCAGATGCTTACCATAGTAACGAGCACATTTTGTCATAGTAAGATCACTCATCACATAGATTGTTGCACCTGACTTGGCAACAATGACAGCCTTTGACAATGTAGCTACCGGACTTTCTTCAGTTCCGGCGCCTTCCTTATCATCACCGTCGCTGGACACATAAACAACATCCAGAGAATTATCTGCAGCTGCTTTTGCAGGCGCCTCCAGGCCTTCCTGATCTGCTGCCTTGACGCTGCTCATAAGCTTCGGAACATCCGCTGATGTCTCTGAAGGCTCTTCGGTGACAGACTCTTCTGGCTCTGTTCCGCCTGTCACGTCGTCAGCATCATCCATAGTCTCCGAATCTGTTTTCACAGTTTCGTCATTTTCTGTTTCCACGACCGTGTCATCGCTTTCGCTGTCCGAAACGTCATCTGAAGTTTCCGTGGTCACTTCCGTGGAATCTTCCGTATTATTTTCCACACCCGGAGTTTCAGTCACGTTGTCGACTTCCACAGCCATAGCTATGCCTGTCGTGCACATAAGCATGCAGAATATAAGGAACATCGTTCCTATTTTCTTTCTCATACTCATATCCTCCTTCTTTCTGACTGTCTTTATTCCTCATGATATCACATTTGCGCGCATACGTAAATCATATTCTCTGAATTGTTTTTCACATTAATTTATGCCGTGCAGGCAGCCGCCTGCCGCTTATATTGTTTTTCAATGCTTCAGTTCCTCCTTCCTGCCCGTTTTCGGCGCCTTTGCTTAAAAAAATTTAACCAAATTCATGAAAAACATTATTTTTTAAAGAAATGCATTAACTTTGTAAAAAGGATAAACTCCGTGTTGACAAGCGGGTTAGTCAGCGTTAATCTATCGATGAAATCTATATCTTTATACATTTTATGGAGTAAAGCAATGACAGAAAAAAGAGATCTTAAGAAACAGCTGGGCGCCCTGTCGGCAACTTCGGTTGTAGTCGGGTGCGTAATCGGCGCAGGCGTATTCTTTAAGCCTTACGCCATCTATCAGGCTACCGGCGGAGCTCCGGGAATCGGTATGCTGGCATGGATTGTGGGCGGACTTGCAAGTATTTTTGCGGCCCTGACCTTTGCTGAGGTTGCCGTACTCATTCCTAAGACCGGCGGTATGGTTGCGTACCTGGGAGAGGTGTTCAACGAGAAAATCGGCTTCCTGGCAGGCTGGATGCAGGTAATCATATTCTACCCGGCATTCCTTGCAGGCTATGGCGTAAAAGTTGGCGACGAGCTTTCCGTTTACGTGGGAGAGCAGTTCGCGCTTCCTATTTCCATAGGCACCATAATAATAATGGTGGCTCTGAACACCCTGGGCAACAAGACCACGGGCGGCATTCAGATTATATCCACCATATGCAAGCTGATACCGCTCTTCCTCATCATGATCTTCGGATTCATAATCGGAAGCGGCGACAATCCGGTATTCACGCCGATGGTTGCGGAAGGCAAGAGCGCTCCTGCAGTACTCGGCACCACTCTCCTTGCCGTTCTCTTCGCATTCGAAGGCTGGACCAACGTAGGCGCCATCGCCGGAGAAATGAAGAATCCGGGAAGAGACCTGCCGCGCGCTATCGTAGGCGGCGTATCCATCATCATGGCAGTTTACTTCGTTATAAATCTGGCATATCTTTGGGTACTTCCTGCTGACGAAATGATGAATCTGGAGTCACCGGCAGCTGCAGTAGCCGAAATCATCTTCGGTTCCACCGGCGGTCTCATCATCAAGATAGGAATCATAATCTCGGTAATCGGCGCAGCCAACGGCTTCCTCATGTCGGGATCCAGGGTTGCATACCTGCTGGGAGAGCAGAACTCAATGCCTTTCAGCAAGGCTCTTGCAAAGCTGAACAAGAACAGCGTGCCTTCCAATTCCGTAATCCTCATCGGATTCATCGCATGCATCTTCTCCATCAGCGGACAGTTTGACATGCTTACCAACCTGGCGGTATTCTCCTGCTGGATATTCTACACGCTGACTTTCGTTTGCGTAATCCGCCTGAGACAGACCCAGCCGAACCTTGAGAGAAAGTACAAGGTTCCTCTGTATCCGGTAATTCCGGCTCTGGCAATCTTAAGCGGCGTTTACGTAATAGTAAGCCAGCTGCTCCTTTCGGGAACTGCCAACACCCTGCTTTCAATAGGAAGCATCGTGGTAACTCTTATCGGTATTCCTGTTTACGCAGCATGCAAGAAGCACTACGGCAGCGAGAAGTAGGCTTCAGGCTGTGGGCTTTGAATTGCGGAGTTTGACCTGATCGCCAAAATCGCCACGCAAGGTCAAGGCATAATTTGACAAGAAAATCGATTTATATAGAAAAGGTCAAGGAAATTCGGTCTGATTGAATCCGATTCCTTGACCTTTTTTCTTCTGGCTGCCGAAAATGGCAAATCCGGCCTTGACCTCCTGCGCCGAATTTGCTCATTTTGTCAAACAAAGAGGCCGTATACCCTTATCCGGTATACGGCCGTAAGCTTTTTTCTCTATTTTATTATCACCTTGTGGAACTTCTTCTTGCCCTTCTGGATGAGAAGCTCGCCGTCATTGAACATGTCCGCTGTTACGAAGAGTTTAGGGTTCGTCACCTTTTCGCCGTTAAGGGAAAGTCCGCCCTGTTCGATGGTTCTGAAGCCTTCGCCGTTGCTCGGAACGAGGCCGAGCTCCTTTATGAGAGAAACGAGTCCTTTGCCCTCTCCCTCAAAGTCTGCAGCCGCCATTTCGGTGGACGGGATATTAGCGGAATCTCCGCCGCCGCCAAAGGCCGCTCTTGCTCCTTCCTGAGCCTTCCTTGCCTCTTCTTCGCCGTGAACCAGCTTAGTAACCTCAAAGGCCAGAATTTCCTTTGCCTTGTTTATCTCTGCGCCTTCCAGAGAGGAAAGTCTCTTTACCTCGTCCATAGGCAGGAACGTGAGCATTCTCAGGCACTTTTCAACGTCCGCATCGGCCACGTTTCTCCAGTACTGGTAGAACTCATAAGGGGACGTCCTTTCAGGAGAAAGCCACAGAGCTCCCTTCTGGGTTTTTCCCATCTTCTTTCCTTCGCTGGTGGTGAGAAGGGAGAAGGTCATGCCGTATACGTCCTTGTCGCAGAGTTTTCTGGTAAGGTTTACTCCGCCGATGATGTTGGACCACTGGTCGTTTCCGCCGAACTGCATTTTAACGCCGAAATCCCTTGCCATAACCATGAAGTCGTAAGACTGCATGAGCATGTAGTTGAACTCGAAGAAGGAAAGTCCGCCCTTCATTCTCTGTTTGAAGCACTCGGCTCTGAGCATTTCGTTTACGTTGAAGCATGTTCCTATCTCGCGGACGAACTCGACGTAGTTAAGAGGTCTCAGCCACTTTCCGTTGTTTACGGAGATAGCCTTTCCAGCTTCCGGCTCTTTATTCTGATGTCCCGGAGTGTAAACTCCCTCGTTTCCTTCATACTTCCACTCGTCGTCGAAGTCCAGGTATTTATCGAAGAGCTTCTTGAACTGGGCGCAGTTGTTGTCTATGGTGTCCACAGTCATCATCTGACGCATGTCCTGACGGCCCGAAGGATCTCCCACCATGCCAGTTCCGCCGCCCAGAAGGACTACAGGAGTGTGTCCGTACTTCTGCATGTACATCATGATGATGACCTGCATGAAGTGGCCTACGTGCAGGCAGTCCGCAGTAGGGTCAAAACCGATATAGAACTTTATCTTCTCTTTCCCCAGAAGTTCTCTTATGACTTCCTCGTCGGCAGTGGTCTGCTCAATAAATCCGCGCTCCTTCAGAACGTCGAATACGTTAGTGTGTTCGCTTACGCTGTCCGGAATAAAATTTTTCATCGAAACTCTCCTTGTTATTTAGTACCGTAAAGTCTGTCCCCTGCGTCTCCCAGACCGGGAACGATGTATGCGTTTTCGTTCAGCCTTTCGTCCTTGGAGGCGATATATATGTCAACGTCCGGATGGGCGTCCTGAAGGGCTTTGATGCCTTCCGGAGCCGCGATAAGGCACATGAACACTATATCCTTTCCACCTCTCTTCTTTATGAAATCTATGGCCGCAACCGCGCTGCCTCCCGTTGCCAGCATAGGGTCAAGAACGAAAATCTTTCTCTTTCCTATGTCGGTAGGAAGCTTGCAGTAATATTCAACGGGTTCGTGAGTGTCAGGGTCCCTGTAAAGTCCCACGTGACCGACTTTGGCGTTAGGAACCAGCTCCAGCATTCCGTCAACGAAGCCGAGGCCTGCTCTCAGGATTGGAATTATGGCGATGTCCTCACCCTTAAGCATATTGACTCTCGTCTTACATATCGGAGTCTCTATCTCCACTTCCTCAAGCTCCAGATCTCTCGTCGCCTCAAAACCCATGAGCATGGCGATTTCTCTTGCCAGGTCTCTGAAATCCTTGACGTTGGTCTCCTTCATTCTCATCAGCGCTACCTTGTGCTGAATGAGAGGATGATCGAATACGTATACCTTTCCCATAAAATCCTCCCTTTTTATTTACATCTCGTCGAGCATGTCCACCCGTCTCTGGTGGCGTCCGCCCTCAAAATCCGTATCGAGCCATCTGTCTACTATCTGAAGCGCAAGATCCGGGTCGGTGGTTCTTCCGCCCAGGGCTATCATATTGGCGTTGTTGTGCTTCTTCGTAAGCTCCGCCATTTCCACCGACGTACAAAGTCCGCAGCGAATGCCCTTAACCTTATTCGCCGCAATGGAGATTCCTATCCCCGTTCCGCAGCATACTACTCCGAGATCGGCCTTTCCCGAAGCCACGGCCTCGGCGCATGCCTTTCCGTAAACCGGATAGTCCACCGATTCTTCGGAATCCGTGCCCAGATCCACAACCTTTATTCCTCTTTCCTTAAGGTGCTCTCTCACCCTGTTCTTCAGCTCAAAACCGCCGTGATCGCTTGCAACCGCAATAATCATCTCATAATTCCTTTCTCTCGGGCCGGGCGTTACATTATGTCAGCCACGGCATCTGATGTCTGCCGCGCAAGACCCGTGC
Organism: Candidatus Avanaerovorax faecigallinarum; assembly: GCA_019113145.1. Lineage (GTDB taxonomy): Bacteria > Bacillota > Clostridia > Peptostreptococcales > Anaerovoracaceae > Avanaerovorax > Avanaerovorax faecigallinarum. The sequence continues at coordinate 26,848 of DXHZ01000085.1, read as the reverse complement.
CGGCTCGGCCCCCGGCACGCCGCAAAGCCTGCGCCGCGTTCAACCTAAGACATGCGCAAAGCACGTGCCCGCTAAACCTTTTTTATGTTGTATCCTGCCGACTTCAGCATCCTGTTCATGACGGAAAAGCCGACTCCCTTTTCCGGCAGAGCCGATACCAGTATGTTATCCGCTCCGTCCTCGTCTGCCTGCCTCAGAAACGCGAACAGCTCGTGAGCGGCGTTTCTCTCCGCTCCCTCCTCGAATATCCTGACGGCGACTTTTCTTCCTTCCGCCTCAAGTCTTTCCTTTTCGGCAATGACGGCCTTTCTCACCGCTTCCGGTTCTCCTTCAAATATCTGCATCTCGGCCTTCGGCGCGTAGTGTTTGTATTTCATTCCCGGAGCCCTGGGCCTGAAATCCTCTCCCGGCCCTGAAAAGAGCGCCGGATCCAGCTTCACAGGCTTTCCGAGAACCTTCTCCATATCCTCCGGGGTTATGATTCCCGGCCGCAGAATCTCGGGAGTATCTCCCGTAACGTCAACTACGGTGGATTCTATCCCAACATCGCAGCTTCCGCTGACTATTATCCCGTCTATGCGTCCGTCAAGGTCCGCTATAACGTGTTCTGCGGAAGTGGGGCTGGGTCTTCCCGAAAGGTTGGCGCTGGGCGCCGCCACGGGGCAGCCCGCCGCCCTGATAAGCTTTCTTGCAACTTCGTTAGACGGAAGTCTTACTCCCACCGTATCGAGTCCGCCCGTGGTTACGTCGGGAACCACAGGTTTTCTCCTCACTATCATGGTCATGGGGCCGGGCCAGAATGCTGCCATCAGCTTTTCCATGTCCCCGGTCATATCCTCCGTTAATCCGGCCAGGTCCGCGGGATCCGCAATATGCACGATCATGGGATTATCAGAAGGCCTTCCCTTGGCCGCGTAAACCGCGGCCACAGCCGGCGCGCGGAGCGCGTCGGCACCGAGACCGTACACGGTCTCGGTGGGGAAGGCCACCAGTCCGCCTTTTTTCAGTATTTCCGCAGCTTTTGCGATACCTTCGTCATTATCCTCAAACAGCAGAGTTTTCATTTAAATTCCTTCTATTTCAAACAGTTCTTAGAACGCCTTCATCTTCTCAGCCTGATCGTGAGTGATCAGCGCGTCAATTATCTCGTCAAGGTCACCGTCCAGAATGGAATCCAGTCTGTAGAGGGTGAGTCCGATTCTGTGCTCGGAAACTCTTCCCTGCGGGAAGTTGTACGTTCTTATTCTCTCGCTTCTGTCGCCGGAACCCACCTGACTCTTTCTGGCCTCGGAAATCTCCTTGTTCTGCTCCTGGACCTTAAGGTCGTAAAGTCTGGAACGGAGAACCTTGAAGGCTTTTTCCTTATTCTTTATCTGGGATTTCTCATCCTGACAGGTTACCACAAGCCCTGTAGGAATGTGAGTAAGTCTTACGGCAGAGTCGGTGGTGTTTACGCACTGGCCGCCGTTTCCGGAAGCGCGGTAAACGTCGACTCTTACGTCGTTAGGGTCCAGATCCACTTCTACGTCGTCAACCTCAGGAAGCACCGCAACGGTGGCTGCGGAGGTGTGAATTCTTCCGCTGGCTTCCGTCTCAGGCACGCGCTGCACTCTGTGAACGCCGCTTTCATACTTCAGCCTGGAGTAGGCGCCTTTGCCCTTTACCAGAAGCACGGCTTCCTTCACTCCGCCGATTCCCGTATCGTTTAAATCCATCAGCTCCGTCTTCCATCTGTGACGCTCCGCATATCTGGTGTACATTCTGAGAAGGTCCGCGCCAAAGAGTGCAGCCTCGTCGCCGCCGGTTCCGGCTCTGACCTCGAGAATTACGTTCTTTTCGTCGTTAGGGTCCTTCGGCAGAAGCAGCACCTTAAGTTCGCCCTCCATATTCTCTATGGACTCCTCCAGCTCGCTGACTTCCATCTTTGCAAGATCGCGAAGCTCCTCGTCGCTTTCGTTTTCCACGATTTCCTTGGCATCGGCAAGATCGGTCTTGGCCTTTCTGTACTCCTCGTACTTCTTTACCACCGGCTCCATCTCGCCCATTTCCTTAATGTATTTCTGCCAGAGAGGCTGGTTGTTTATAACCTCCGGGTCGGAAACCTTAAGTGCCATTTCCTTATATTTTTCCGTAATGAAATCAAGTTTATCGAACATGAATTTCTCCTTATTTCAACTTATATATTAAAGCTCATCTAAACCATTAGTATAGCATAGGTTTAGCGGTTTGAAAAGGTTTAAGGGACGGCGCCCGCACGCTTTTCCCTGTAAAAAAACACCCCGGGCTTTCAAACCTGAGGTGCTTTCCTGTTCGAGTATTAGTCAAGGTGATATTTGGTCTTGAACTTCTCAACACGACCGCCGCGGTTGATGAACTTCTGCTGACCTGTAAAGAACGGATGGCACGCTGAGCAGACATCAAGTCTCATTTCTTCTTTCGTCGATCTGGTGACAAAAGTATTTCCACATGCGCAAGTTACTTTACATTCCTTATACTCAGGATGGATTCCTTCCTTCATGCTTTTACCTCTTTCCTGCTCAGGTATAACCCCGTGCATAATTTATTTCGCTATGCTTACACAGCGGTGATATTATATCACACCGAGCCGGAGTATGCAATCACATTTTTGCCGGTTTTTCACCGGTTTCGCCGGTTCGTCTCTTCCATTCAAGAGCCGCCCCTTCCGCCTTCTTAACGAATTCGTCCTTACCGTCGCAGTAGTTCTCAATGTCATAGGGATATTTTTCTGCGAGGCTCTTCTTCAGTCTGTCGTACTCGTCTCTCGCATCGGTATGACTTCTCAGATAATCGCGGAAAGCAAGATGTCTTTCTATATTCCCGCTGTCGCCCTCCGCAAATATGTGGACCTGGTGAGTCCTCTCGCTGCCTCCTTTGCGCAGATACCTGCGGCCGGCAATTCCGAACTCGCCCAGATATTCATAACCCAGCTCTTCCAGTCTTTCCTTCGCTTCGTCGACTTCGTCGAGACTTTTCACCACCGGCATAATGTCTATTACCGGTTTTGCGGCAAGTCCCGGAACAGATGTGCTTCCTATGTGATGAACGGCCGCGCAGTTTTTGCCGAGAGTGGACTTTATAAGAGCCGCCTCCCTTTCAAATTCGTCCGCCCACGCCGGGTCGTAGTCCTTTACGACCACGTGCTGCTGGTCGTGAGCGTACATTCTTATGAGACCGCCGTCGTCCTCTCTGACCATGGTCAGGAAATACCACCCGTACCTTTCATAGAAACCGTCATGGTCGGTAATAAGGTAAAGCCTTGTAATTCCGTCATTCGCCATGTCCACGCATATTTTGTCCAGGAGCTCTCCCGCTATCCCTCTGCACCTGTACTCCTCTTCCACAAAGAGCGCGCACAGGTTAGGCGTCAGATCCTTTCTGTCGTGAAAGTCGTTTTCTATTACGCCTGCCCCCGCGATTATATTTCCGTCTTCGCAGGTAACGACATACCAGGACGGAACAGGCTTTCCAAGCTCGGTCGATGCGGCCATGCTTTTTCTGTATTCTTCCTCGGGAACCGACCACTTATCCGCAAACCACTCCGCCGCAGCCCCTATGTATTCTCTTTTCTCACTCAGGCGTATAATTTCAATGTCGTCCATAATCCAATCTCACTTCCGTTATAGAATTCAAGAATGCTGAAGGCTCAACTTCCAGATCCTTAAGTATCGGAACCAGGTCTATGTATTCCTCTTCCGGTTCATCATTATGCTCATATTTTGCCATTACCACCAGATAACCTTTATCCCACTCTTTTATGGATGTAAAATGCTCCAGTGAGTATGGGCCTCTAAAACGAATAGTCGTTCCTCCATGGCGGAACACTATCATATCTTTTTCATTGCTGAGGTATGCCTTTCCATCATCAGAAGGCATTTCCGTTTTATTTTCGGAGTTACAAACCGCTTCCCGTCTTACATAATCCTCCAGAGCCCTGAGTCTTTCAGCATTTTCCTCATAAGCTTCCATGCTCATTATGACCATTTCGCCATACCCGTTTTTCGTAACATAAACAGGGTCGGAAGATTCTTTAACCATGCATGAAAGTTCTGATGTATTCTCAAGGTCTCTGATTGGTATTATCCTATGCATAAAGTCATCTCCTTTTTATGCCCTTATTATACCGCAAGTACATTCTTCACTCAATCGTCGCCAAAAAGGGATATAGGACAACAGGATTTGATAAGGTGTTGTCATAGGGCAATAATATCGATAGTCAGTTCAAACATTTTGGCAGTATGACCCGTTTTAGTAGAACAAAATTCTACCTTTCACCGGGTTTCACCCGCTTTGGTTTAAAAGCGTGAACAAATCTCGGCTCATACGAGGTGCAGAGAGGCGAAAAAGTAAACCAAAACCGTGTAAACCTTGTAAATGATAGAATTTTATTATACCAAACCGCAGGTTTATCCAGAAAAAGTTGAACCGGGTGTCGCCATCATAATGTTACCAATTCACCAACACTTTCTGTCCTATCTCCGCCAAAAAACAACAGTGGATACCCTTGCGCAAAATGCGCTCAGGTATCCCCGAATGTGAACTACGTGTTAATTATACACCATTTATTTCAGTTCGTCCATCACTGCTTTTATCTTTGCAGGAAGAATTCTGCAGTTTGCCTCCGAAACGGATGCTACAGAAACTCTTACGCCCTTTGCCAGCGGCACCAGGAACATTCCTTCCTTTTCCAGCGCCGCGGAAAGCTCGTCCGGATTGTCGCATGGAATTGACACGAAGAATCCGGCATCGAAAGGAACTATCTCAAGTCCGGCTTTGTTCGCCTCTTCCTCGAAGGCCTTTCCACGTCTTAAGAGCATGTCTCTGATTTCCTTTCTTTCTTCGGAAACCTTTGCCTTAAGTGCTTCGTCGGCGTAAATGTTAGCAATTATGCTCTGGCCTGCTCTGGAGCAGTTGGACCAGGACGCACGGGAAGAAAATTCGTTGACCCGTCTGAACTCCTCGGCGATTTCCTCCGTAGGAGCAAGGCAGATCATTGCGCCCGTTCTCGCTCCGTAAAGGGTGAATGTCTTGGACATACTGTAGGCTATGACAGGAAGAACGTTTTCCGGAAGCTCCTCCAGAACAGGCAGGAACTCTCTGTATTTGTCCTCGTCTCCCGCAAAGTCGATATAGGCCGCATCCACCAGAAGAGCGATCTTCTTATCCGCCGGTGCTGCCGCAAGAACGTCCTTAACCCCGGTCCAGTCTTCTGTTGTAAGTGCGTATCCCGTAGGATTGTGGGCCGGCGTGTTGATTATCACTACCAGTCTGTCCTGGCGGGCGAGCATGTCGTCCACCTTTGCCTTAAACGACGCAATGTTGTACTTTCTGTCCTCTGTGAAGAACTCGTAGGTCTCAACGCCTCTTCCGATTTCGGAAGTAATGGTTCCGTACGGCGACCAGAACCAGTCTGCCGTGAGAACATTATCCCCTTCTTCGGAATAGTTGGCGATAGTGTTTTTAATGGCTCCTGTTCCGCCCGGAGTCGCTACCGCCTGAACGTATCCTTTAGGCTGATACTTGCCCAGAGCCGCTTTTATGGCTGCGGCTTTGAACGCAGGCGTTCCGCCTATAGGTGCGTATGCTGCGTATTCGTCAGGCTTCAGAGCCTTGAAGGTTTTGTCCACAGACGAAAGAACCATGAGATTTCCGTCGTCATCGAGAAGGGCCCCGATGGTGGCGTTAATCACTGCGTCTTTGCCTTTCTCGGCGATCATTTCGTTAGCTCTGCGGCTGATTCCGAAAATCTTATCTTCCTTCGGAATCTTGCGGCCGCGCTGAACCGCCATTTTAAATTCTGACATACTATTGCACCTCCATGCAATTCTCTCTGGTTCCTCATTCGGCATGATCAGGATGGACCGCAGGGCCCTGTCGAAGAGGTAACTCATACAGACTGATTATACTTTAAACCCCGGCGGTTCTTCAACAGAATGCCGGGTATTCTAACATTTTTAAGTGAGAGCCTGCTGCCCTTAATTTATTAAAGATTTATCCTCACATAGTTTATATTCTTTCCCGCCGAAGAGAATTTCTCCTCGTACTCCGTCATCACGTTCTGCGCCATGTACTCCGAACCGTGAAGGTCTCTCGTCACCTCCGCAGGGACAAAGCCTGCAAGCTCTATCTGCTCCAGTGTGAAGTTAAAGAGCTCGTCGTTATCGGTCTTGAACTGAATGAATCCTCCCGGCCTTACTGCCCGTCCATAAGCCTTAAGCCTCTCAAAATACGTAAGTCTGCGCTTTGCATGACGCTCCTTCGGCCACGGGTCGCTGAAATTGAGATAGATCCCTGAAAGTTCTCCCGGCGCAAAATACGCATCCATGTCGTTTATGTATTCGGCTATAAAGCGAACGTTGGAAAGCTCCGCCTCCTGCGCCTTTGATACGGCCCTGTATATTACGCTTAAATGACCCTCGCATCCTATATAGCTGCACTCCGGATGCAGAGCTGCAAGCCCCGTTATGAACCTGCCCTTCCCGCAGCCCAGCTCCAGGTAGACGGGATTATCGTTTCCGAATTCTTCCTGCCAGCGTCCCTTTGTCTCCTTTGGCTTTTCCGTTATGATACCGCCGCAGCCGGCAAGCTTTTCATCTATGTTCTTTATACGCCTCTGTCTCATCAGAAAACAACCCTTTCACTTATAACCACCGCCAAAAACGCCAGCATGAGGAAGAAGGCCAGAAAATCCATGCCCTTAAGCCTCATCTCCTTCATTCTCGTCCTGCCTTTGCCGCCTCTGTAGCACCTCGCTTCCATGGCCATGGCAAGATCCTGGGCAATTCTGAACGAGCTTACGAAGAGCGGAACCAGAATGGGAATAGGGGATTTTGCCCGTCTCAGGATATTTCCGCTTTCAAAGTCTGCGCCCCTGGCCTGCTGGGCCTTCATAATCCTATCGGTCTCCTCCAGGAGCATCGGTATGAACCTTAAGGCGATAGACATGGTCATGGCTATATCATGAGCCGGAACCCCTATCTTTGCCAGAGGAGACATGAGCTTCTCTATGCCGTCGGTAAGTTCTATGGGCTTTGTCGTAAGAGTGAGCAGCGACGATGCGATGATGAGAAGAATGAGCCTTACGGCCATGAATACCGCCGTATAGATTCCCTCGTCGGTCACCTTGAGAAATCCCCACTGCCATAGTATTCTGCCGTCAACCATGAATATATTCAGGCAGAACGTCATTATGAGTATAAGGAGTATCGGCTTGAGTCCCCGCATTATGAATTTAACGGGAACCTGGGACAGAACCACGTAAAGACACAGCGCAGCGGCGCAGAGACCGAACCCTATGAAGTCATCCACTATGAACAGGTCTGCTATGTAAAGGAGCACCCCCGTTATTTTTACTCTGGAGTCCAGTCTGTGTATGGGCGAATCCGCCGCATAGTACTGTCCTAAGGTTATATCTCTTATCATTTAGCGATTCCTCGTCAAAAACCTGTATATCTCTTCCTCCGCCTCCTTCAGCGAAAGAACCGTATCGTCAACTGCCGCGCCCTTTTCCTTAAGCTCCACCATGAGCTCCGTAACGGGAGGCGCCGAAAGTCCGGCTTCTTTCAGCCTGTCCTTCTGAGCAAATACTTCCTTCGGCGTACCCATCATGAGAAGCCTTCCTCTATCCATTACCATGACCTTGTCCGCAAGAGCCGCAACGTCGGCCATGTTGTGGGAAACGAATATGGTGATGTTTCCCGAAATCTCCTTTATTTCCTCTATCATACTAAGAATGTCCCTGTGAGCTCCCGGGTCGAGTCCCGCCGTCGGTTCGTCGAGTATGAGGACCTGAGGCTTCATGGCTATAACACCGGCTATGGCGACACGGCGCTTCTGGCCGCCGGAAAGTTCGAAAGGCGATCTGTCCTTTATTTCCCCGTAGTCGAGCCCCACAAGCTCTATGGCGTCGCGGACTCTGGAGTTCACCTCGTCTTCAGAAAGGCCCAGATTCTTAGGTCCGAAGGCTACGTCCGCCGCCACGGTCTCCTCGAAAAGCTGATATTCGGGATACTGAAATACAAGGCCCACTCTGCGCCTCACCTCCAGCATGGAGGTACCCGGCGCGGTAATTTCCACGCCGCCTACGGTTATGGTTCCCTCTGTCGGCTTTAAAAGCCCGTTAAGATGCTGAACGAGGGTGGATTTTCCCGAGCCCGTGTGTCCGACCACGGCAACGGTCTCTCCGTCGTATATATCGAAATTTATGTTGTCCAGGGCCAGCTGCTCGTCCGGAAGTCCCGGACTGTAGACGTGCTTAAGCCCCCTTACCTGTATTGACATACGTATTCCACCAGTCCTTCGGAAGTTATAACGTCTTCCGGTATTTTTACTCCGCGCTTCCTTAGCCTTTGAGCCAGCTCCACGGCCATGGGAACGTCCAGGCTTATGCTCTTTATGAGGTCGTATTCCCTGAACACCTCCCCGGGAGTTCCGTCGAGGAAAATACGCCCTTCGTTTACTATTACTATCCTGTCCGCGCGAACCGCCTCGTCCATGAAGTGGGTTATGATAATAACCGTGATCCCTTCGTCGTGAAGTTCCTCGATTATGTCCATTATCTCCTGCCTGCCCCTTGGGTCCAGCATGGCCGTTGGTTCGTCGAATATTATGCATTCCGGCTTCATGGCCACCACTCCAGCAATGGCGATGCGCTGCTTCTGTCCCCCCGACAAAAGGTGCGGAGATTTGTTTTTGTATTCTCCCATATTTACAGAAGAAAGGGCTTTGTCCACCCTCTGCCTTATCTCCGCCGGGTCCACCCCGAGATTTTCCGGGCCAAAAGCCACATCGTCCTCCACAATGGACGATACCAGCTGGTTATCCGGGTTCTGAAATACCATTCCCGCAGTCTGGCGCACGTCCCAGATGTGCTCCTCGTCCGCCGTGTCCCAGCCTTTGACGAACACCTTGCCTCCCGTCGGAAGGAGAAGGCCGTTGAGGTTCTTTGCCAGAGTGGATTTTCCCGAGCCGTTTTTTCCGATTATGGCCGTAAAGCTTCCCTTTTCCACACACAAAGACAGATCCCGAATGGCTCTCACCGGCTCGCGATCTTCGTCCCGTTCATATTCGAAGCTCATGTTCTCGATTCTGATTATCTCGCTCAAGTAAAATCTCCTCTGTTTTCCTGTGTTCCTTTTTTCCGCCTAAACGCTCATCTCAAAAGCTCCGCCTCTGAATACCGTCCTGTTGATAAGGCTGTACACTCCGTACATTATGTGCCACACGATGAGCACGAATACGGCAAATGAAACGTAGTACATATCCTCTCCGAAAAGATCCACCAGCACCGTAAGCGGCGAGCCCTCGGAGGCTTTATTTAAAAACATGAAGTTGGTGTCAAATTTGCCGTTGACCGCTATCATGGGAATCGCCCAACCGTATACTACGGCAACGCTCTTCCATATTCCCGAATACTCGGGGCGAATCTCCCTGCCTCTGTATCTGCATATGGCGTAAATCACGATGACGGCGTGAAAAACGAAGCTGTGTATGCAGTAGAAGTTGAAAAACGGCACCGCCGTCCAGTTGCAGCACAAAAGCGCCGCCAGCGCTCCCGGCATGCACGCATACATCACCAGCTGTGACGTGAATCTGTTGGGTCTCAGGTAGTCTATGAGTATTATAAATATGGATATTCCGCAGAGATGAAACGGAAAGTACTCTATGTTAAACGGCCGATCGATACGGTGTAGCAGTCCTTTATGATTTCACTCACCGGCAGGAAAAATGCAAAAATTCCCGCCATCAGTCTGCGCCTTTTGTACCCGGCCTTCTTATACGCCGAAGAAATCAGCCACACGGCAAGGAAAATACATCCCAGCCAGATAAGATGTCCCGGTCCCCAGAGGGAAAATCCCAATCCCAGCCCTTCAAGGTCGTCGGTACTTTTGAAGAAAAGATTCGTATTCATTAAATCCTCCTGCAAGGTATATATTTTCTCCTCTTCTTTACTGGAATATTATATTACGGCGTCCATATCTAATCAAATAAATTTTTCTCCGGCCGGTTGCGCTTTTCGCCGTCCGGGTACTATAATATCATCAAAGTGTTTATCTTAAAATATGCAGAATATGATTTTTTCATAAATACAGTTTTGACAAAATCTGCAGGAAAGGATTTTTTCATGAAACCTGTCGTCTTAAATCCAAACGATTCTAAAACTCCCCTTTACCTTCAGCTCTACGGATATATAAAAGGGGAGATCACATGCGGCAATATGCCTGCCGGCGAAAAGCTGCCTTCTCTGAGAAAGCTCGCAAAGGATCTCGGCATAAGCGTAACCACCAGCGAGCAGGCGTACAACCAGCTCCTCGTTGAAGGCTACATATACAGCCGCCCCCAGTCGGGATTCTTCGTGTCCGACCTTCCGGGCTCCGCCGAAAGCGGTTCGGCTCCGGCCCCAGAGGATTTTGACTTCTCGTCCTATACATTTCACGAATCATCGTTTAAATACGATTTATCCTGCTTCGACTTTCAGAAGTGGAAAAAGTGCATGTCCAAAGTCTTCAGCGACTACACTCATCTTCTCCTCTTCGGAAGCGATGTGCAGGGAGAAATTGCGCTGAGATATGAGATATCCCGCTACGTGTACACATCCCGGGGCGTGACCTGCCGTCCCGACCAGATTGTAATCGGGGCCGGAACCCAGCAGCTTGCGGGGTACCTCTGCAGAATACTGAGGCGCATGGGCATAGGAACGGTATGTGTTGAAGATCCTGGCTACACTCCGGTTTTCAACATATTCAGAGATCACGGCTTTGACATAGAAAACATTCCAGTCGAAGGAGACGGGCTCGTCATCGAAGACCTCCCTCGTCCCCGTTCATCCGCCGTATACGTAAGTCCATCCAACCAGTTCCCCACCGGCTCCGTCATGCCCGTGGGACGGCGTTACCAGCTCCTCGACTGGGCAAAGGAAACGAAAAGCGTAATCATAGAGGACGACTATGACAGCGAGCTCCGATATTTCGGGAAGCCTCTCCCCGCCCTTCAGGGACTGGTTTCCGGCTCGCCCGTAGTTTATCTCGGCTCATTTTCGTCCACTCTCTTTCCCGCAATAAAGATAAGCTACATGATACTTCCTGAAAACATGGCGAAAATCTTCCAATCGTTTAAAGACGATTACAGCCAGACCTGTTCCAAGACCGAACAGCTGACCCTCGCCCTCTTCATGGAGGAAGGGTACTACTACACAGGCATAAAAAAAATGCGCGCCCTCTACGCGCAGAAACTCAAAGCGGCTCTCGACGCCCTTTCCCAATACGGCAGCGATTTCATATCGCCAATTAACAATCTTTCCGGAATCAACCTGATACTTAAGGTGAACACCGCCGCGCAGGCCGCAGACCTTGCCGCAGAAGCCGAATCACTGGGCCTGCGGGTGCAGCCTTTGTCCCTGCCCGCCGGCAGCGGAGAAAAACTCATGGCCTTTTACTATAACCAGATACCCCTCGGGGAGATAGACGAGTCTGTAAAGTCCATGGTGGAGCTTTGGCGTAAGGATGGGGATATTTAACGTCCTTACTAAGTTGCACTATCGGGGGCGTTTGACAAACATACGCAAATTTAACGCAAAGGTCAAGGCGAAATTTGACAAAACTACATGCCGAATAAAATAAGGTCAAGGAAATCACTCCAACTGGAACCAAAATCCTTGACCTTGCTTTATTTACTTCGGCGTTTGGTCAATTTTCGCCTTGACCAAACGGCACTTCGGACGGTGTTTTGTCAAAAACGGCAGAACACCGCTCCCGGGCTCCGCCGCGCACCGGCTTCCGCGCACCGGCTCCTCTCTACCCTGCCAGGCTTCCCATCGGGTCCCACGGCTTCAGCGCTACAGGCTCCGTCTCCAGGAGCTTTCTCTGGTCATCGGTAAGATATTTCTTGTTTACGACAACCTGATAGGTGTATTCGTCGAACCAGCGGTCCGTCATTACGTAGTAGCCGTCTTTTCCGGCGTCTTTGCCCCAGCTGTTTTCAACTCTCCAGCGGTTCGGCTTTCCATCTTCGTCCAGATTTACTCCGGTAAGCACCATTGCGTGGGTCATGAGGCTTTCGCCGTAATCGAGGCGCTGAGCCTTATCCATCGTAAACTCCGTGCTGAAAAGATCCTCCACGTCGTGAACGTCGAGATCCATAAGGCCTCCGTCTTTAGAGCTCGACTGTCCCACATCGCTTCCGAACCAGACTGCGTTTCCGTCCTTCATTTGGGCGATGGCCATTCTCTTCAGCTCTTCGGCAGGAAGATTCAGATATGCCACGTCTCTGCCGCCTTTGATGTTGCCGAGGTATGATACGGTATACATCCTGTCGTAAGGCTTGTCTGCCGTAGGGGCGTTGATTATGCTCACGTAGTCGTCCATATCAAGTCCCACATACTCCTTATAGAAATCCTGCGGGGTGATGTCGGCAACTCTTACGAATTTATCGTCCTTATCTCTCGTCTCATATGTGAATTTCTTCGGAGGTGTTCCGAGGCATATGCAAAGCATTCTGTATACGGTGGAAAGCATTTCCTCCTTCATGGATGCCAGGTCGTCCTCGGAAGCGCCGCCCTTTACTGCCTCTCTTAGAGTGCATGCAAACTCTCTCAGCTTGCAGGTCAGGTATTTATTCATCTCAGCCGTAGCCGACGAACTTGCGGATTCAGGCATTGCATCCTTTGGCACTACGCCGTACTTTTCCACTATATTGGCGAACATATCCCACTGACCGCCGTCGCAGAGAGGGTCCGTCAGAAGGTGATGAACCAGTCTTCCGTCAAGAGGCTCGTCAGCCGTCTCGATAATGCTCTCCAGAAAGTAGTTCGTCTTTTCAAGCTTGTCCCAGAAGAGGGAATAGCTCTGGCTCAGCTCGCAGGTCTTAAGGTTCAGCTTCTTCATTACCTCAAGGCGCATAACGTTAAGGGCTGCGAACATCCAGCACCTGCCGGAGGATTTCTGGTCCGTTATTTCCCCCGTTTCCACTTTCACGGAAAAATCATGTCTGGTGTCCCTTCTTGCCAGGAAATTGTCGGCGCTCGCGTTGATGCCGTTTTTTACTGCGGCGTTCATAGCCACTCTGTTTACAGGGTCTTTCTCGAATTTTTCCTCAAAGCCCTGCAGCATTTCACCGGTGATTACTGACTGCATTTTATTATCCTCCTTTATATTTTTAAGCTTCTTCAAAGCCTTCAAGTCCTGAGCTCAGATGGATTTCTCCCTTTGAATCGACGAAAACCGCCTCCACGCCGTCCATGGATTCTATGAACTCAAGGCCTTTGTCCACTCCTAAAATCAGGCAGATGGTGGAGAGGCCGTCGCAATCCACGGATCTTCCCGCAGCAGACACTATGCTCACGCTGTCAACGTCCGTCTCTGCCGGATATCCCGTGTTCCTGTCGAGAATGTGGTGGTACTTCTTCCCGTCTATCTCGTGAAATCTCTCGTATATTCCCGACGTAACTATGGTAGCGTCGTGGAGCTTCACCGAGCCCACTATCTCGCCCTCGTCCCCGTAAGGCTTCTTTATTCCTATGTTAAACGGCGTTTCTTCGTCGTCGCCTTTATATCCTATAACCTCTATGTTTCCGCCAAGGTTCACTATGGCGGACGTTACCCCTTCGGAACGCAGAAACTCGCTGACTTTATCGGCTATGTAGCCCTTGGCGATTCCTCCAAGATCCAGGTGCGCCTCCGGATTTTTCAAAGTCACAGTGTTTCCGTCCACCTCAACGCCGGTGTAGTCCACGGTTTTAACGGCTTCTTCGATCTCGCCTTCCGAAGGAAGCACCGGCTCTACAGAATCGAACTGCCAGAGGTCGCTTAAACGTCCCATGGTTATGTCGAACTTCCCGTCAGAGAGCTCGCCGTATTCTATGCCCTTTTTTATGACTTCGACGGTGCGCCCGTCGCACTCTACAGGCTCTCCGCCCGCGTTGTTCACCCTGTATACGTCGGAGCCCGGCTTTGTCCTGCTGAGAAGGGAGTCGAACTCGTCGCACAGGTCAAAAGCTTCATCTATCAGCTCTCCTGCCGCTTCCTCGCTCATATCCTCCATGTCGTATATGTCTATCTGGCAGACAGTGTCGAAGTAGTAGCCCGTCTTAGACACGGCCGATACGGTCTTTCCGCTGCAGCCGGTCTGTGCTATAATAAGACCTGTCACCAGTGTGAAAACGCTTATTAAGGAAATCAATCTCTTCATATATACCTCTTTTTCAGGAGTTCTGATGAAAAACATGTTTAAAAAAGCTGATTTCGTCCTTCTGGCGATTCTCATTCTCATCGGAATCGCACTGTCTGCGGTCAGCGTCCTTTCCGCCTCCCGCGGCGCAAAGGCTGTAATAACCGTGGACGGCGAAATCTACGGCACATACTCTCTTTCGGACGATCAGGAAATCACCGTTGAAAGAGACGGCCACACAAATAAGATTACCATAAAAGACGGCTCTGCGCAAATGACATATTCGACCTGTAAAAACCAGGTCTGCGTGGAGACCGGAGCCATATCGGAAACTAACGAAAGCATAGTCTGCCTGCCTAACCGGGTCATGGTGGAGATTGAAGGAGGGGAGGGCGGATACGATGCAGTGGCATAGCAGAACGGGGCGAATCGCCGTAAGCGCCATGTTTGCGGCTCTCGCTCTTATCTTCTCCTACATCGAAGCCATACTTCCACTGTCCACGGGAATACCGGGAGTCAAGCTGGGAATCGCCAATCTGGTGGTTATCCTGGCACTCTACAATATGAACTTCCGGTACGCCATGGGAATTAACGTTATCCGTATCCTCGTGGCGGGACTTCTGTTTAACGGCCTCTTCGGCGCGCTGTACTCTCTGGCGGGGGGTGTCGTCAGCCTTACGGTTATGTGGCTCTTAAAGAGAACCGGCCTCTTTTCCATGGCGGGAGTTTCCATGGCGGGAGGCGTGGCGCATAACATGGGACAGCTTCTGGTGGCTTCGGCCCTCGTCTCGAATCTGAAGATGTTCGTATATCTTCCGGTGCTCATGTTTTCCGGCATTGCGGCGGGTATTCTCATAGGAATAACCGCCTCTGTCGTAAACGGACGGGTACCGAAGGATGTATTCGCAAAATAGCTTTCAAGGAGGATTATTCAATCATGCGACAGGAACTTACAGACCTCAGAAAAGCGATGAAAAATCGCGGTATCGACGCCTGCATCATTCCAACCACCGATTTTCACGGTTCGGAATACGTAAACGACTATTTCAAATTCCGCAGATACGTTTCGGGATTCACCGGTTCCGCGGGAACCCTTCTCGTTACCGAAGGCGGCGCATACCTCTGGACAGACGGCAGATACTTCATTCAGGCCGCTAAAGAGCTTGCAGGCTCAGGAGTCACCCTCATGAGGATGAACGAGCCGGGAGTTCCGACCATCGAGGAGTTTCTGAAAGAAAACATGGCGGAGGGGCAGACTCTTGCCTTTGACGGAAGAGTCGTAAGCGACACCCTCGGCGCAGGATATGAAAAGATAATGGCGGACAAAGGCGGCAGAATCGTCTACGACACTGACCTTGCAGATGAAGTCTGGAAGGAAAGGCCCGCCCTTAAAGGCGCAGCCATATACACTCTTCCCCTTTCCGTTACGGGAAAGACATTTGAAGAAAAGCTTTCAGAGATCCGGCAGATTTTGTCCGAAAAAAACGCCGATTATTACCTCATCACAAAGCTTGAGGAAACGGCGTGGCTCTTCAATATGAGAGGGAACGACGTTGAAAACACCCCCGTATTCTTTTCCTTTACTCTGGTTGCTCCGGACGGCGTAAACCTCTATGTTTTCAAAGACGCCATAGCGGACGCCCCGGTTTCCGACGGCGTACAGGTAAAGGACTATTTTAAAATCTACGAGGACGTCAAGGAGATTCCTGCAGGAAAATCTCTTCTCACAAACTGCAACGATGCATCCTACGCCCTCATAAAGAGCCTGGATCCCGGCGTAAGTGTCATAGACGAAAAATCCCCTGCGGAAATTCTCAAGGCTGTGAAAAACCATACGGAGATTGAAAGCACCCTTCACGCCCATCTTGAGGACGGCGCGGCCATGGTGAACTTCATGTACTGGCTTAAGACAAAGGCGTTAAACGAAGGCCCTCAGACCGAAATCACCGCTTCCGACTACCTCGAGGGCTGCCGGAAAGCGAGAAAGGGCTTCAAAGATCTCAGCTTCACCACCATTTCCGGCTACGGCCCTAACGCCGCCCTCTGCCACTATTCGGCGAAGGCGGGAAGTGAATCCGAGATTAAACCGGAGGGTTTTCTGCTGGTTGACTCGGGCGGCCAGTACGAGGACGGCACTACGGACATAACCAGAACCTTCGTCATGGGCCCCATAACGGATAAGATGAAGAAATACTTTACCCTGGTTCTAAGAAGCCACATCGACCTTGCCATGGCTGAATTCAAGCCGGATACCGACGGCGTGGCGCTGGATACCCTCTGCAGAAAACCTCTTAAAGCTGAGGGTCTCGATTTCAACCACGGAACTGGGCATGGCGTGGGACACCTTCTCAGCGTCCATGAAGGTCCTAACAGCATAAGCTCCCGCGGAACGACGGTCATAGAACCGGGAATGATAACTTCCGACGAGCCGGGCGTATATATAGAGGGAGAGTTCGGCATACGTCACGAAAACGAAATACTCTGCGTGAAGAAGCCGGACGGCATGCTGGCTTTCGAAACTATAACCTACTGTCCTTTCGACAGAGACGGAATAGACGTGTCCATGCTGACAGAGGAAGAGCTTGAATGGCTGAACTCGTACCATAAGACGGTCTACGACAAAATCGGCCCTATGGTTGACGGGGAAGTGCGCAGCTGGCTTAAGGAAGCCACTGCAGAGATGTAGTGGAAAAGGAAGGTAATTGTAATGCTTGACATTGGTACGGTAAAGATTGGATTCATCGGTTACGGCAACATGGCGGGAGCTACAGGAATAGGCCTTATGCTCTCAGGCGCAGTAAAACCGGAGCAGATTTACGCCTGCGCCAGGAACTATGACAGGCTTAAATCCAGGGCAGAAGCCCAGGGCATTCACGCCTGCAAAAATGCAGAGGAGGTCTGCCGGGCATGCGATGTGGTTTTCATAGGAGTTAAACCCTACATGGTAAAGGATGTAATGACCCCCGTAAAGGATGCATTGAAAGGCAAGGTGGTCATTTCTCTTGCAACCAACACCTACTGCGACACCCTTTCGGAAATCCTTCCGGAATCTCACTGCGTTGCAACGGCGCCGAACACCCCCGTCTCGGTATGCGAGGGAATATTCATCTGCGAGGAAGACAACACCCTGACGGACGACGAGAAAGTCTTCGTTCAGGAGCTTTTAGAAAATCTGGGAACATTCATGTGGCTGGACAGAGACCACATGGGCATTGCAGGAGTCGTTGCAGGCTGCTCTCCCGCCTTCGTTTCCATGTTCATGGAGGCCCTCGGAGACGCCGCCTGCAAACACGGCCTGACGCGGCCTGTTGCGTACAGGCTCATAGCCCAGATGCTGGCCGGTACCGGTAAAATGGCCCTGGCTTCGGGAGATCATCCCGGTCAGATGAAGGATGCCGTGTGCTCGCCGTCAGGAACCACGATAGTGGGAGTTTCCGCGCTGGAAAAGAACGGCTTCAGATTCGCCGTGATAGACGCTGTCGATCAGATAGAGAATAAAGTCAACGGAAAGCTTTAAGCCGTACTTTTACGACGGTATTATCTCTGTTTTGACAAAAGCCTTTGATTCGATGCCCTTTGTCAAGGCGAAATTTGCCAGAAAGAATACATTTTAAACAAAAGGTCAAGGAAATTGCCGAAGACGTGGCGCTTTTCCTTGACCTTGATTTATTATTTCACTTAGAATGGCAAATTTCGCCTTGACCGATTTTCTTCAGCAGACCATTTTGTCAAAACGACGCCTGCCGTTACTTCTCGATTTTCTCGATTCTGGTCTCAAGACCGTACCTGTTCTTTATCTCTCCCAGCATTCTGAAATGCTCCTGCGTCCCGTGCGCCTTCTGGTCTTCTGCGGTCTCCCACTTTTCCAGGAGGACCATCTCTCTGTCGTTTTCTGCCGAGATGAAATACCCGTACTGAAGGCAGCCCTTCTCCTTCCTCGTTTTGCTGACGATTCCGGCTTCCTCCGCCTCGCGTAGAAAATTCATTAAGTCATTACCGTTCTTCGCAGTGTAATAAACGTGCAGATAAAGCATTTTTCTCATCTCCTCTTTTACATAACCCGAATTAAAATCATATAGATAACCGTTCCCGTGAGAATGGAAAGTATCATGTTGTGCCGCCACTTGTGAACTGCGACGACGGAAAGAACCGCGACAATCTCAGGGATTCCGTGGGTAAGCCCGGTAAAGTCCGTGTTCCGAAGGCAGTAGACCACCAGCATGGCGATTATGGCGTTTGGCAGCACGTCCCCCAGATAGAGAATCACCTTCGGCGTTCCCTTTGAGAACATCATAAAAGGCAGAAAGCGGAGAAACATTGTGCAGAGAGCCATGGCTCCTATTAGAAGAAGTGAATGACCCGTGTCTGTCATGCCTCATCGCCTCCTTCCGCTTTTGTTATGGCAGGCTTCAGGAGAAGAAGGGCTGCCGCTATTATGAGCATTGACGGAATGAGAAAGTAATCGGCTCCGAATACGATGAGGCAGATTAATGTGATTCCTCCGCCTAAAAGTGCCGGGATGTGGGTTCTGCTCTTTTCCCACTGCTCCACCAGCATCACGACAAAGAGCGCGGTCATGGAAAAATCCACCCCGGCGGAATTGAACTCAAAGGTGTTTCCTATAAACGCCCCGATAAAGCTTCCGATAATCCAGTAGCTGTGGTTCATCATCGAAAGAAGAAAATAGTACCACTCCCTGTCAACGCCGTCGGGAACATCATCTGTACACACCAGCGAATATGTCTCGTCTGTAAGAGCGAAGATGGCGTAAAACCGCTTCCAGTCCATCCTCCCGTACTTTTTCAGCATGGAAATTCCGTAAAAGAGGTGCCGGGCGTTTATCATAAGGCTCATAAGTATGGTGGATATGAGCGACGCTCCCGTGGCAAGGAGCTCCACACCCACGTACTGAAGGGTGCCTGCCAGTACCACCGTGCTCATGAGTATGGCCCACCAGAAGGAATATCCTTTGTCGGCCAGAAGCACGCCGAAGCCTATGCCCAAAACGATATACCCTGCCATTACAGGCAGGGAGCGCATAAAAGAATATTTTAAGGTTGCCCTGTTCATCGCCCGGACTCCTTATACAGGCGTGCTTTCCACGGCGGCGGCAAACAGCCTGCCGGCTCCGTCTATGACCCTGATAAAGCTCTTCATTTCCTCTCTCTTCTGAGAGGTTTTTTTGTTCGCTTCAGCCTCGAAGTACTTAGGGCAGTTGTTAAGAGCTATGAACAGCCAGCCTCCGTTAAATGACACCGCAACGGGACAGCCCGCGTCCTTCTTTATATCCAGAAGGATTTCTCTGAAATCGTCGGTGAAAAAACCGTTAAGCCTGTTCGGCTTCTGGGCGTAAACAGTAAATGTACTGTCGAACTCTTCGTCTCCTGTCTCGATTATGTGGTCAACGGTGTGGCCCGCCGTCTCAGGGCTGTAATCCTTTGACAAAATCTGCAGAAATCCGTTTTTCCTGAGCGGTTCGGCTTCGTCATTCCATACCATGCCCAGCACTCCGTCAAAAATCGTACGGCTTTCTACCCGGCCCTTTTCATTTCTCTGCGGGACTCCGGCCTTGAGATCTGTCATTCTGAAACAGGTATCTCCATATTCGCCGTAAAGGGTGTCATGAGTATAGCACAGCTTGTCATATCTGATATTCACCAGAACGCTGGCTTCCATCTGCTCATACTCCAGTCCCGGTTCTTCTTTGAATATAGTCATATCTATAAGTTCGGACTCTTCCTCCGGCATGTTTACCAGCATTTCCTGCCTGTATGCCGTCCAGAAAGATCCCTCCGCACGCTTTGCAATCAGAGAGTAAAGTATTCCGTTTATACCTATTCCGCAGACTGCGGCGCACACTACAGTCAGCAGAATTGCCTGAAGCACGCCTCCGGTAGCCCTGTAGTACTGAGGAAATGTCACAATCATATACAGGAGCACCGCTCCCACTATCGCTATTGTACCGATTTTCGAAGCCTTTATGAGCAGCTCGGTCTTTGCACCCAGTCTGTCTATCTCCGCATCGCTGTGGCGCACGTTGTTTTTCGCCATCTTTCTGTCGGTTAATATTTTTCGATCGTTCTTAGCCATTTTTAAATACTCCCGTAATATTCTTCCAGCGTAAGTCCGCTGCTCTTTATTTCAGCCGCAAGGCTCTTTCCCACATATCTGTAGTGCCACGCCTCGAACACGTAGCCGGTGACTTCAGTCTTTCCCTCCGGGTATCTCAGGATCCAGCCGTACTCGTGAGCGTGAGCCGTCATCCATTTTCCAAGTCCCGTCTCCAGAAGGTCGTAGTGCAGGGACCAGTCCGGGCTTATGTCCATAGCAAGCCCCAGTTCGTGCTCGCTGGACCTCGGGTATGCGCTGAGATACGGAGCTCCCTCCGGATCCTGTGCCATATAATTTGAATAGAGGCTTATCTGTGTCTCCTTTGTCCTGTAGCCGCTGATGACGTTAAATGTGTATCCGTCAGCCTCTGCAGCTGCTTTAAGGCTGCTTAAGGCCGTCGCCGCCTCCGCTCTGAGCTGCTGACCTCCTCCTACGGAAACAAGATCCGAAGGCTCCCAGCCCTCCGGCAGAAAGTTTGCCTTGTTCACGAGAACCGCTATGCTCTCGGGATTCGACACCACAGACGTTCCGGCAGGCCTCGGATACGAATCTCCCGTATTCTGGGAAGAACCGGAATTCGCGCTTTCGCCGTTTTCCTCCTCCGAAGAGATTTCTTCTTCCCCTTCGGAAGCTTCCTCTTCCGGAACTTCTTCTTCAGTCTCTTCGTCCTGCTTTTCTTCTTCGTTCTTCTCTTCAGGTCCGGATTCTTCAGTCGTCTGATTATCTTTCACTATCCGTCCGCTTTCCACGGCGGAACCGTACCATGCAGCGCTTCCCAGAGCAAGCGCCAGCAGAACCGCCGCTATTACTATGCCTGCTTTTCTCTTCTTATCCATGAAAAATTCCCCGGCTATATGTACAGCCTGTTCACATTTCTCTCGGGACAGACTTCCCTAAGATGGGCTTCCGTGCCCTTTACTCTTTCTTCATCAACCGAGCGGGAACCTATAGGGCAGAGCCTTACGCATCTCATGCAGGAAATGCACTTTTCTTCCACCGTATTATAGGGTTCTGACATGGGAATAGCTCCTACAGGGCATTTCGATGCGCAAAGTCCGCAAACCATACATCTTTCGTCCGCATAAGGATAGAGCTTCACGTCCTTCATCGGCTGATAAGGTCTGTTTCCCGGAATCGGCGCTTCCACCATGGCCTCCGATGAATCACCTTCGACTGCGGCCAGCGCCGCCTGTCCCTTTATAGTCTGAGCAAAGAGTTTAAGCTCGGCTTCGTCTGACTCGTCCGGCCTTCCCTGGGCTATGGCAGGGGCGATGGAGTGCTGAGCCACCGCATCTATTCCTGCAATCACGCGAAAGCCCGCTTCCGTCAGAGCGTCCGAAAGCTCTAAAAGAGCGTCCTCAACGGCTCTGTTTCCGTATACGGCAACGGGCACCGCCATGGCTCCGCCGCCTTTAAATTTCTTTATGCGTTCTATGCAGACGGCAGGTACCCTTCCGCAGAATACGGGAACTCCCGCTACCAGAATCTCGCCCGCTTCCATTTCGTATTTGGAAAAGTTGCAGCCCGTCTGAGTAAGGTCTATATATCTTATCTGTCCTCCGGCGGCCATTTCGTCTCCGATGATTTTTACCACCTTTTCCGTGCCGCCGGTAGGGCTGAAATATGCTGCGCTTACCTTCATTTCTATCCCTCCAGAGTCTCCGCGCACTTTTTCAGCTCGTCTATTATCTTAATGTGCTGCGGACATACGGATTCACACTGACCGCACTGTATGCAGTCCGTAGCCTTTCCGCCGTTCTTCGTGGCGAAGCCGTAGCTGTCCCTGGCTCCCTGAAGGTGGTCGAATACCAGGTACTTGTTCATCGCGCCGAAAATATCCGGGATATTAATCTCCTTCGGACAGCCCTTCTTGCAGTATTCGCATTCAGTGCAAGGAATCTTAGGCATGGCGTTTATGGCCTCTACAGCCTTTGCAATAACATTTTCCTCTTCGTCCGTAAGCCTGCCTGAAAATCCGTCCATGGTGGCAAGGTTGTCTCTCATCTGGTTCAGGTCGCTCATTCCGGAGAGAACCGTAATCACTCCGTCAAGGGACGCCGCGAATTTTACGGCCCATGAAGCTGCGCTCGCCTTCGGGTCCGCCTCTCTGAAAATACCAGAAACGGCCTCAGGCATATTCGCAAGCGAGCCGCCTTTGACAGGCTCCATAATCACCACTTTCTTACCGTGACGTCTCGCCGTCTCGTAGCAGAGCCTCGACTGAACGGACGGATTATCCCAGTCCGCATAGTTTATCTGAAGCTGCACGAAATCCACCTCGGGATGGTCGGTGAGCACTTTGTCCAGAGCCTCTGCCGTGTCGTGCATGGAAAATCCCAGATTCTTTATGAGACCCTGCTTTTTCTTTTCGGCCAGGTAGTCCCATATTCCGTATTTGTCGAAGCTTTCCGTTCTCTTGTCTCCAAGATTGTGAAGGAGATAGTAGTCGAAATATCCGGCTCCCGTTTTTTCCAGAGACTCGTCGAACATCTTCTTCGCGGAGGCTTCATCGGCCGCAAGCCACGCCGGAAGCTTCGTTGCAAGCTTGAAGCTTTCTCTCGGGTGTCTTTCCACCAGGGCTTTCCTGACGGCTATTTCGGACTTTCCGTCAAGGTAGCTGTAGGCCGTATCAAAATAGGTATATCCGTGCGCCAGGAACATATCGACCATTTCCATGGTCTGTTCCATGTCGATTTCCCCGTCCTTCATGGGGAGTCTCATCATTCCAAAACCCAGCTTTTTTATTCCGCTCACTTCTTCGTACATCACTGCACCTCCGTCTTTAAAATATACCGCAAATCCCGCGCCCGGCTCCGGCATCCACTGCCACATATTATCCCGGGCTTCAGGGAAAAGCATTTCCATTGCCGCCGATATGACGCCTCCGTGACATACCGCCACGGTGACCGCGTCCTTTCCGTTATGTCTTACGGAAAGCTCCCTGAGTCTGTGAAGTCCTATGAGCTCCCTGACTCCTTCTCTCACTCGTTTTCTGAAGTGATTTCTCGACTCGCCGCCCGTAAGAGCCGTATCACCGGTCTCATCCATGCACCATCTGTCGAAAACCGGATCTCCCGAAAGCTCGGCAAAGCTTTTGCACTCGTATTCGCCGAACTCCATCTCTCTCAGGTTTTCGAGAACCTGTCTTTCCCGCTTTCCGAAGAGAATTTCCAGAGTCTCCTCCGCCCGCTTAAGTCCCGATGTCACAAAACCCGTCTCTCCGCCCTCCGGCAGCCGGTAGATTCCGTTTTCTTTTATTATCTCAAGCTCCCGCTTTCCCTCCTCCGTCAGAGGAATGTCCGTGGAGCCGTAGAACCACTTCTTTATATTTCCTTCGGTTATCCCGTGCCTTATAAAATATATCTTCGAAGTCATCACTTTATCCTGCTCCCTATGCCGCAAAACACTCTAACCACTTCGTCGGCCTCCGCCGCCAGCATGTTCAGGCATCTTCCATGCATCTCTCTCCATGCTCTGAGGGTGGTGTCTACGGGAACTATCCCAGACGAAATGTCGTCGGAAATTATGATTTTGTCCTTAAGGGATTCCATATTCTCCCTGAGGTATTCGTCCGCCGACTCTCCCCGCTTCGCAAAGCCGTATGTAAACTCGTGAAAATTTCCGTATGCCCGGGCGTCGGGAAGCGTCTTGTCCTCTTCCGACAAAGTCAGAATATCTTCGCTTTCAATGTTGTAGTTTTTGACGGCGTACTCCTTCTTTCCCTGGTACGCTCCTCCGAAAATCAGAATCATATCTTCTCCTAAAATACAAGGTGAATCATCGCGATAAACGAAAGCAGTCCTGCGGCCTCTCCCATGCAGATACTGTACCCAGCAATGTCGCCGCTCATGCCTCCCAGCTGCTTTCTGGCGTATGCGCATCCCGCGTATGCCCCGAGGGAAGTCATCACTGCGGCCCCGAGAGCGGTCAGCGGAACGCCTCCACACGTAAAGAGCCATATTATGGCGATTATGGCAGTATAGAGGGAAAGCTGTATGGCGATTACCGTTCTGCAGCTTCCTCTATCGTCTCTTGCCGCATCCTCCACGTACTGGCTGTGCCCTATCGGGTCGTAGGTCAGAACGAAAAGGCCGCCCATACCTCTCGAAAACACGGGTATGAGCAGGAGCGCCGCCGCTGCGGATTCTCCCGGACTTACGCCGAAGAGACTGCCGCCTCCCGACAGTATCTCCTTCATTGCGCTGAGAAGGACGGCCTCCGTAAGGTCAACGGCACAGGCAAACCAGCACAGAATGAGAAATATTACGGATACTACCGCAAAAGCTCCCGTATTCGGGTCTTTCAGTATGCGCTGCCTTTCCTCCAGGGGACGCCTTGAAAGAATCGCGTCGCAGCAGTCCATGAACCCGTCAAGGTGTATGAATCCGCACAGTCCGAACACCGCGAGGGTCACGATAAACCCGGTAACATACACCGGAAATACCGTTATGACCAAGATTCCGAACAGAAGCGCGACAATGGCTCCGTGAACCAGCCCCACCGAAGGAAGCATGGCCAGCATCAGATTTTTATATTCCCCGTTCCATATTTTCCGGGGGCATGGAATGGCCAGGAAATTCCCCCAGGCCATGAAAAAAGCCGTTATATATTTCAAATTGCATCTCCTTTGTGGAATATGACCGTTCCGCAGCTGACCTCTGCGACCCTGTCGCATACCCGGGCCAGCCTTTTGTCGGCCGCAGCAAGGGCGCGCCTGTAGTTTTCCGTCATCTCGTCGTACCTTGCCGCATCGGAATATATGTAATCGGATACGAACACGGTGTTTCCCGTCCGGCGGGCAAATTCCGCAAGCTCCTCCGCCACCTTTTCCCCGGCGCCGGGGTCGTATCCGTCCTCTGAAAACATCTCGTTGGCAAGGAGAGCCGTCACGCTGTCTAAAAGAAATACGCCGTCCGGGTCCGCCTCGTTAAGAATGCCGCAGATGTCCCTTCCGGCTTCCACCGTGGTAAAGCCCCAGCCTTCCCGCTCTCTTATATGCCTCGCTATGCGCGCCTCATCCTCTTCATCATGGGGAATCATGGTCGCAACGTAATACAGCGGCGTTCCCTTCTCTTCCGCCATCTCTTTTGCCGCCCTCTGGGCGAACATTGACTTGCCGTTTTTGGCGCCGCCGCTTATGAACACGTTCATCAGAAAAGATTGTCCCTTCTTATTTCTTCAAGGTAGTCGGCCTCGATAGAAGCCTCCTCCAGAGTCTTCATCAAATCCATGGAAGCGCAGGCCGCCTCGATGGTCTTGAACATTATCGGGCATCCGCTTCCCTCTCCCAGTCTCATTCCGAGAGTGAACACCGGAGTAAGACCCAGCCTTTCAACGGCTATGGAATATCCCGGCTCGTAGGACTTATGAGATGCGAACATAAAGTCGGTAACGGTCGGCGCAAACTCCTTCGCCATACATGCCGCGGCTGCGGAAATCAGTCCGTCCACCACGACGGGTATTCTGTGAATTGCCGCGCCTATGAACGCGCCTGTCATGGCGCATATGTCAAAGCCGCCTATGCAGGAAAGCTTTTCCAGTGGATCGGCCATGCAGAATCCGTTTACCGCATCCTCTATGACTTTTATCTTCTTAGTGAGGCCTTCGTCGTTAAGTCCGCCCCCTCTTCCCGTAAGCTCCCTCGGGGATTTTCCCGTAAGGGCGCAGATTAAAGCAGTGGAAGTGGTGGTGTTTCCTATGCCCATTTCGCCTATGCCCATGAGCTGGACTCCCGCCTTTTTAAAGGCTTCGGCGGCGTCAAGGCCCACGTTGAGCGCCGTAAGCGCCTGCTCTCTCGTCATTGCGGGTCCCTTCGCAAGGTTGGCCGTACCGTCTGCTATCCTTCTGTTAACTATGAGACGGGTTATCTTTCCGTCCTCGGTGAGCATTGAGTCGGTGTAAAGTTCCTCCGGTATTTCCATGGCAACTCCCACGTCGGTTACGAGAAGATCTATTCCGAAGTATTTCGCCATGGAGCTTACGCCGGTAATCCTCCTGGTAAAGTTTATGGTCTGCATCAGCGTTACGGACTGAGGAGCAGAAGCAACGCCCTCCTCCACGACGCCGTTATCCGCGCTCATTATGGCAATGGCCTGCTTTCTGACGTCGTTTCCGTAAGACCTTCCCGTAATTCCGGCGATTTTGACCGATATATCCTCGAGGCCTCCAAGACTTCCCGGCGGTTTTGCCAGATAGTCCTGACGCTCCTTTGCCGCTTTCATCGCCTCTTCATCTGCCCTGCCCACTTTTGCAAGGGCGCTGTAAAATCTTTTTTCCTGTTCTCTATTGATATTTTCCATGTCCGTCCTTTCGCTGTCATCGATGAATACACACTTCTATATTATCGCATTTTTTTTCAAAAAAATAAACCAATTATTTGCCATTTCTGACTTGCACCTATATAATATATTCGTGGCGACTTTGTCGTCGGGAATATTTATGGAAAATGGAGTTGAAATTATGAGCAAGAAACTGCAAAGCGATCTTCTGCTTCTTCTGACCGCCATGATATGGGGTTCCGCTTTTGTAGCGCAGAAGGCCGGAGCGACACTTGAGC
>DXHZ01000084.1 GCA_019113145.1 Candidatus Avanaerovorax faecigallinarum | reverse complement strand
CCACCATGCCGACGAAGTGTTCACCAGCTTCGGCGTGGAGACGGCGAAAAAGTTCACTGCGGAGGGCATAGAGGAAGCTCTCGGAAAGCTGGGGAACTTCACCGAGTACGGACAGGTGCTCAGAGCCAAGGGAATCGTCGAGGGCGAGGACGGAAGATGGATCCACTTCGACTACGTTCCAGGCGAGCCTGATGTGAGATACGGAAGCGCCGACGTTACGGGCAAGATATGCGTAATAGGCGCGGACATTGAAGAGGACGCGGTAAAGGAGCTTTTCGGACTGTAGAGCCCGGCGGTTTCAGGGATTGAAAAATATAAAATACAATTAAATCGGTGTTCGCCGAAACTTTGACGGACACCGAATTTTTCGTAATGCGCCGGTGAGGTGAGGATAAGGCCGCGCCAGTCCGGCGATGAAAGCCCGATGGCAGAAGTCCCGCCTGAACTGGAAGGCTTAGGGCGCGCCGGCGGCGTTTACTCGTATTACACTTATAAATCAGCGGAGAATTAGGAAATGAACTTTCTGTTTGTAGGGGTCGGCGGAGCCTTGGGAGCGGCTTTGAGATACGGGATTTCATCTATTCCGGTAAAAACCGACTTTCCGGTCTGGACCCTTCTTATCAATATAACTGCGGCCGTCGTAATTGGATTTTTTGCCGGACTGACGGTGAGAAAGAATATGCCCGAGGAGCTGAGGCTTTTCGTGCAGACGGGATTCTGCGGCGGCTTCAGCACACTGTCGGCTTTGTCACTGGAGGCATATAACATGAATCAGGAGGGCAGGACGCTGCTGGCGGGAGTTTACTGCGTAATAAGTCTCGCGGCGTGCCTTGCCGGAGTGTGGATCGGAGAGAAGCTGGCGCTTATGGGCGCCGAGGAATAGAAGGATAAACAAAGGGAGAAAATCTATGGGACATTATTCTGATATAACGCCTCTGAAGTTTGAGGGAGACAGGCTGTACATACTGGATCAGACCAGGCTTCCCGGCGCGGAGGAGTGGCTGGAGCCGGAGACGGCAGACGACATTTGGGACGCCATATATAAGCTGAAGGTGAGGGGCGCGCCTGCCATAGGAGTTGCCGCAGGCTACGGAGTATACGTGGCGGTGAAGCGCGAGGCTCCGGAGACGATTGAGGAATTCAGAGCAGTCTTTGACAAAGTCTGCGAGTACATAAAAGGTGCAAGACCTACGGCGGTAAACCTGATGTGGGCCGTAAACCGAATTAAAAATAAGGTTGACAATACTGCCGTAGCGACTGTAAATCAGGCGCTTGATCTCATCAGAGATGAAGCGGCCGCCATTCACGCCGAGGACGAGGCGGCCTGCAGGGCCATGGGAGAGTACGGCCTGACCCTCCTTAAGCCGGGCATGGGAATTCTCACCCACTGCAACGCCGGAGCCCTGGCAACCAGCAGATACGGAACCTGCCTCTCGCCGATTTATCTGGGAATGGAAAATGGCTACGACTTCAGGGTGTTTGCCGATGAGACAAGGCCTCTCCTTCAGGGGGCAAGGCTTACGTCCTGGGAGCTTAACAAAGCAGGAGTCGACGTGACACTGATATGCGACAACATGGCGGCCACCGTTATGAAGCAGGGAAAAATCAACGCTGTTGTGGTGGGCTGCGACCGCATGGCGGCAAACGGCGACGGGGCAAACAAGATAGGAACGTCGGCAGTCGCAATCCTTGCGAAGAGGTATAACATTCCGTTCTACATGTTCGTGCCGACGTCCACCATAGACCTTGAAACGGCTACGGGGGAGGACATCGTCATAGAGGAAAGGGACGGAAAAGAGATATATGAAATGTGGTACGAAAGGCCCATGGCTCCCGCGGGGATTAAAACCTTCAACCCGGCCTTTGACGTGACATGCGCAGACGACATCACGGCCGTGATTACGGAAAAGGGCATAGCGTACCCGCCTTATTCCGAGAGCCTCAGGAAGCTCGTAACAGGAGAAGATAATTAGATGAACAACGAAAACGCTTTCTTGAAAAAATACGTGAAGATAGTAGTGGTTCTGGCGGTGGTCGCAAGCTCGTCGTCGGGAATATTCGGAAGCGCCATTGCGGCCCCGTCCCTTGCCATAGGGTTCTGGAGGCTGACGGTGGGCGTTCCTTTCTGCGCCATCCCGGTTTTCCTTAAACAAAGGGAGCAGCTCAAGGCGGTTAAGCCGAGGGAGCTTATCTGGACCTTCATAGCCGGAGCTTTTCTGTTCGGCCACTATTTCACATGGTTTAACGCGGTAAAGCTTACTAACGTGGCAAGCGCCGTGGTGCTCGCCGCAATGCACCCTCTGGTGGTTCTCGTCATAACGGTTTTCGTCCTCAGAAGGAAGGTGGGAATAAGGCCGGTAATGGGAATAGTCCTGGCTCTTTTAGGCTGCTGCATGGTTGCAGGCTTTGATTACAGGCAGCTTTCCTCGGGAAATTTCACCGGCGATATGCTGGCTTTAGGCGCCGCAATCTGCATGGGCATATATTTTGCCATAGGAAATGAAGTGAGAAAGACCGTAGCGGGAAGCGTGTACGTTTTTCTCGTGTTCGCATCCTGCTGGATTTGCTTCGTCATTGGAATCGTAGCGACAAAGACGCCGATTTTGGGATACAGCGCTCACGACTACCTGCTCATAGTGGCGATGACATTTGTGTGCCAGATCGGGGCCCACGCCGTGTTCAATCTCTGCTTCGGCTACGTGGATTCCCTTTACGTTTCGGCATGGGAGTCGGGAGAATCGGTATTTGCCATAGTCCTGGGCATAATCTTCCTGGGACAGATCCCTGAAGGCTGGGAGATAGTGGGCTGCGCCGTAGTCGTTACGGGACTTCTCTACTATAACTACCACACGGGCATCGCCGAGAAGGAAGCTCTTAAAAATCAGGGAGGAAGGAAATGAGCTACAAAGTAAGACTTCACAGCTTTGAGGGGCCTTTCGACCTGCTGGTGTACCTCATTGAGAACGCCCGGATGGACATATACGACATACGCATTTCCGAAATCACGGAGCAGTACATCGAGTACGTAAACGAAATAAAGAAAACCGACGTTGCCGCGGCCACCGAGTTTATGGTTCTGGCGGCGACTCTCATAGATATAAAGTCCAGGATGATACTTCCGAGACCGAAGCCTCTTGAAGGCGGAGATTACGAGGAAGATCCGAGAAGCGCTCTGGTGGAAAAGCTTCTGGAATACAGAAGGTTCAAAGAGTGCGCCCAGATGCTTAAAGAACGCGAGGAGCTGACGGCTTTGATATACGAGAAGCCTCAGGAGGACATCTCCGAGTACACGGACAGCCCCGACGAGCTTTTAAGGCTCAATCTGGATCAGTTCGCGGCAGCTTTTGACCTTTTCCTTACGAAGAAGCAGCGGGCCGATGAAGTCAGGGCCAGATATACCCGTATAGAAAGAGACAGGGCTACCATGGAGGACAGGATGACCTTCATCAGGGAGCACCTGACGAGGGCCCTGAAAGGCGGAAGCAGGCGCATAAGCTTTAAGGAGACGGTTCCGGACAGGAAGGATAAATACGACATAGCCGTAAGCTTTGTCTCTGTGCTGCAGATGATGAGAGACCACGAGATAACCGCCGAGCAGAAGTCTCTGTACGGCGACATATCCATTTCCCTTGCGGACGAGGAGGATAGAGAAATTGAACAGTAAGAAAACCATAAAATCCGCCCTGGAGTCCATGATGTACGTCTGGGGACAGCCTCTGGAGGTGAAGACGGCGGCGGAGGTCTGCAATATATCGAAAGAAGACGCTCTGGCATACCTTACGGAGCTGAAGGAAGAGTACGACCGGGAAGGCCGCGGCATAATGATAAGGCAGATAGGAAAGAGCTTTCAGTTTGCCACCAGGCCGGAAAACGCCGAGTTTATAGAGAGGCTCTGCACGCCGGTAAGGGTGAGAAAGCTGTCCCAGTCGGCCCTTGAGGTTCTCGCCATAGTGGCCTACAAGCAGCCTGTGACAAAGGCAGAAATCGACTCTATCAGAGGGGTCAAGTGCGACAGGGTCATGGAGGGTCTTGCCGCAAAGGGGCTCGTGGAGGAAAAGGGAAGATCCGAAGCGGTTGGAAGGCCGATTCTCTACGGAACCACCGACGAGTTTTTAAAGCATTTTGGATTCAGCTCCATAAAGGAGCTTCCCGAGATAAACGACCTTGAGGGGGTTCTGTCCTCGGGGGACGACGAGTACGACGATGACGGAAGCGAGCAGATGAAGTTCCCGGAGGTTAACGATGAACACGTTTAAACTTATTTGTGAAAACTGCGGAGAAGAGATGAACGTGCCCATGACGGAGTTCGTCGACGTCTCCGAGGACCCGAAATATAAAGACGCGATTCTTGACGGCAGCTTTTTCATGGTGAAGTGTCCCGCCTGCGGCGACGAGACGCTGGTGGAGTATCCGGTCATGTACATGGATCCGGGGAAAAAGCTGACAATTTACCTTGCGCCGGATCACGAGCCGGACCTGGTGGATCAGCTTAACAGCCTTGAAATACCCGACGAAGCGGTGGACGGGGAGGCCGTATTCAGAGTCGTAAGCTTCAGCTCTCAGCTTCTGGAAAAGATAATGATATTTGATAACGGCAGGGACGACAGGGTTATGGAGCTTTACAAGGCGGTAGTGACAGAAAGCATCAGAGAGGACTGGCCGGACGTGACGCCGGTGGATCTTATCTACTATGCCAATGACGGGGAGGAATATCTCATCATCTGGGACGAGAGCACGGCGCCGGGAGACGAGAAGCTGACGGTTCTCCTTGACGACGGACTGTACAAAAATCTGGAAAGTGACTACGGATACGCCCTCAGGATTCCTGCCGGCAAATACGCGGAGGTGGACAGCCTATGGCTTGCGGAAAGAGCGGAAATATAATACTCATAGGAATGCCTTCGTCGGGAAAGAGCACCGTAGGCGTAATACTCGCCAAGACCCTCGGCAAAGCGTTCATAGACACGGATCTTCTCATTCAGCAGAGGGAGGGAAAGACCCTTCAGGAGATAATCGACGAAAATGGAAACGACTACTTTCACAGGGTAGAGGAAGCGGTTCTTCTCGGCGTGGAGGCTGAAAACACCGTAATAGCCACGGGAGGAAGCGCCGTGTATTTTCCCGACGCTCTGGAGAAGTTCAAAAAAACCGGCATCGTTGTATATCTGGACGTAAGTCTTGAATCGGTGCTGGAAAGGCTCAGGAACATAAAGACCAGAGGGGTGACGCTGGAAAAGGGTCAGACCCTCGAGGATCTCTACAATGCGAGAACTCCTCTTTACGAATCCCGGTGCGACGTCAGGGTGAAAGCCGACGGCGGCACGGTGGAGGACGTAATAGAGAGGATAATAAAGGCGCTTGGTTAAGCGTGAGTTTATGTTTGACGAAAGGAAGGGATTGATATGGTTCTGAAAAATTTTGACGACATCAGAGAGAATATGAAGTCGGACACAAAGCGTACCGTAGCCGTGGCTTCGGCCATTGAGGACAAAACCCTCGAGGCTGTTTTGGAGGCCCACGATATGGGACTTGTGGACTACATTCTGACGGGCCCTAAGGACGAGATACTTAAGACGGCCGAGGAGATAGGCAGAACCGTAGACAAGTCGAGGATAATAGACGCAGAAAGTGACCACGAATCCGCAGTAAAGGCGGTGGAGCTTATCAGAAGCGGCGACGCCGATTTTCTGCAGAAAGGACTTCTTCACACGTCTACCATGCTGAAGGCCGTTGTCAACAAGGAGCACGGGCTCAGAGCGGGAAAGATGATGAACTACGTCGCCGTCTTTGAGTCGGACTACTACCATAAGCTTTTCGCAATCACCGATGGCGGAATGCAGATAGCCCCGAATCTGGCCCAGAAGAAGGAAATCATAGAGAGCACCGTGGAGCTCTTCCACAGCTTCGGCGTTAAGAAGCCTAAGGTGGCGTGCATGTGCGCCGTAGAGGAGATAAACCCGAAGATGCCGGAGACGGTGGAGGCCGCAGCCCTTAAGGGAATGAGCGAAAGAGGTGAAATCGGAGGCTGCATAGTGGAGGGCCCTATTTCCTTCGACCTCGCCATGATTCCGGAAGCCTCGAAGGTAAAGAAATTCGCAAGTCCCGTGGCCGGAGACGCCGACATAATTCTGGTACCGGGAATAGCCGCCGGCAATATGCTGGTTAAATCCATCTACACCTTCGGCGGCGCAACCATGGGCGGCGTGATACTGGGCGGAAGATGTCCTATATCCATGACGTCCAGAGATTCCACCATAAAGGGACGCATCTCGTCGCTGGTACTGAGCTGCAGTATTCTCAACGGGGAAAAGGAAGAGTAGGCTTAATAGAAAGGGAGAGACAGGAGAGCGAAGGCTCTCCTTTTTGTTATACATTTTTGATAATAATAAGATGAAATTATGCAGAAAATCCTATTAAAAGAGCGATAATCCAATTATCAGAAAAGACCAATAATAATAAACGTTAGAAAACAGCCATTGTTGCAAATCGGCACAAAATTTGCATAATTATATTATATATTAGTTAAGAATGTGCAACTCTTACCAACAAAGGAGGCGAAAACATGAGAAAGAAGTTATTGGCAACCCTGCTTTCTGCAACGATGATTGTGACGTTGCTGGCAGGCTGCGGCGGTGATAGCGGCAGCGGCGGCGGAGCCGAAGGGGTAACCTATGACGATGGCTTTGGTGAGAATGTTCTAAGAGTTACTTATACTGATGAGATTGAGTCAGGAGATCCGAGACAGACGACTGCGGACTACATCATTCAGCTTAACGTATTTGATACTCTGACAAAGACTGAAGCTAACGAAGACGGTGAACTGGAAATTGTTCCGGGTCTTGCGGAGTCATGGACCATATCTGATGACGGAAAAACTTATTCATTTAAACTGAGAGAGGGAGTCACATTTACTAATGGTGAAACCTTAACGGCAGACGACGTGCTCTATACGGTAGACAGCATGCTGGATCCAGAGAGAGCAGCGCTCAATACCGACTGGATGAACATGATAGCCGGTGCGAAGGATGTCCTTGACGGTAATGCGGAAACCGTAGAAGGAAAAGGAATAATAATCGAAGACGATTACAATTTCGACATCGTTCTCGATGATTCGTATTCGCCGTTCCTGGCTACATTGAGCGTTCCGGGATGGTCCATCCTTAACAGAGAAGCCTGTGAAGAAGCTGACGAAGCAGGCGGTGGTCCGAGCGTAACCAAGTTCGGAAACGACCCTGAGTACACTGTAGGATGCGGACCTTTCATCCTTAAGGAATGGGTTCTCAACGATCACGTATATCTGGAAGCAAATCCTGATTACTGGCAGGGTGCTCCTGCGATTGAAGGTGTTCTCATCAAGGTAATACCTGATGCAGATACTGAGAAGATGCTGTTCGAATCCGGACAGACTGACATATTCGATCTTGACGTTGCAAGACATCTTATTCCGGAATATCAGGAGTCAGAGGAATGGTCAGACAATATCGTTCCTAAGACAGTGCTTGGCGTAACATACCTTGCAATCAACGAGAATATCGAGCCGTTTGATGATGTGAATGTAAGAAAAGCTCTCCAGATGGCCATCGATAAGGAAACTATAATAGAAGAGATGTATTCGGGAACCGCAGTCCCTGCAAACGGAATCTATCCTCCGGGACTTATCGGATACAACGAAGACCTTGATGAGATTCCTTATGATCCTGAAGGAGCAAAGGAACTGCTGGCAGAAGCAGGATATCCTGACGGATTTGATATGACTATCGCTACGACCGCTAACGACGATCAGGCAACCACTGACCTGGTAGCCATCATTCAGCAGCAGTTTGCAGCAATAGGAGTTAATGTAACAATTGACCAGATGGACGAAGCATCCTGGTATGATGTCCGCGCTACAGGCGAACTGCCTATGTATATGGCAACCTGGTACGCTGATATCAACGACCCTGATAACTTTATCTACACATTCTTCTCAGCTGATTCGACAGTTACCAGATCCTTCAACTACTATAACACTGATGCTATAGACAGAATTGAAGCTGCAAGACATATGACGGATGAGGATGCAAGAGTCAAGGAGTATCAGGAACTTGAAAAACTGGTAATCCAGGACGATGCTGCGTGGATTCCGCTCTGGCATGCAGAGAAAGTAAGACTGGTTCAGGATAGAGTTAAGGGATTTGTACCTCATTGGGCAGGATACGGCGACTGCTGCTTCTACGGAGTAGAGCTGGAGCTGTCAGGTGAATAAAAAATCAGTCTTAATGTAAAAAAATGCATAAGACCTAACCTTGGCTAGTACTGATGACAATTATTAAGGGATTACCGTCGCAGGCGAGGGTAATCCCTTTTCGTTACAGTCCGAAGCCGGGGAAAGAGATTGAAAGGAAGAAAAAGCATGCTTAAATATGTAATTAAGCGAATCCTGATATCCATACCGCTTATGGTCGCCGTGGTTCTCGTGGTCTTTCTGATGCTGCAGGTTCTGCCGGGAAATCCGGTATCTGTAATGATGGGTGAAAAAGCAAGCCCGGACGTTATAGAAAGAGTAACAGAGCAGATGGGGCTGAACGATCCGGTATGGGAAAGATTTATAGATTACCTTATAAATGCAGTACAGGGAGATTTGGGAACGTCATATAAACTGAGCAGACCTATATCAGACCTGATTGCGGATTCATTTCCTAACACGGTAAAACTCGCTATCACATCGGCAATTGTGTCATGGGTGATAGGCATATTTGCCGGGATTATCTCGGCAATTAAGAAGGATACACTTCTGGACAGGTTCCTTATGGGATTCTCGCTGGTAGGTATCTCTCTTCCGGTTTTCTGGGGAGCGATGCTGCTTCAGTTTATATTCGGATACACACTGGGATGGCTTCCTATCTCCGGATATTCCACACCTGCTCACATGATTCTTCCAGCTGTTATTCTGGGCTGGACTTCATCGGGAACAATCGCCCGACTGACCAGATCCAGTCTGCTGGGAATCATGGAAAACGACTATATCAGAACAGCCCGGGCCAAAGGTCTGGATGAAAGCCTTGTAGTAGTGAAGCACGGACTTAAGAATGCGATGATTCCGGTAGTTACGATGATGGCAATGCAGTTTGCAAGCCTGCTCTCCGGAGCCGTAATCACCGAGTCGGTATTCGGTATAGGCGGAATAGGAGTGCTGATGGTATCTGCCGTCAACACCAGAGATATGCCGCTTCTTCAGGGGTCGGTAATCTTTTCGACAATGATAATTATAATCGGAAATCTGGTAGCGGATATTCTGTATTCGTTCCTGGATCCTAAAATCCGTGAGCAGTAGGGAGGCAGACTATGAATTCTAAAAAACTGAACAGAGCTGCCGATCTGGCAGCGGAAAGAATAGCCGGCGGATTTTCCATGGAAGGTACGGACTGGATACCTGAAGGAGCTACGCAGCCTGCAGAAGTGGAGGCTGAGGCGGAATCCGAGATAGCGCCTGATGAGACGATTAAAGAACAGATAAAGTCCATGTTCAGGCATAACAAGCTGGCACTGGTATCGGCGATTCTGATAGTGATATTTATACTGGTAACGGTTTTTGCTCCTGTAGTGGCGCCCCATGACCCATATGTGCAGGATCTTACGAGAAGACTTGAGGGACCGTCTGCCGAGCATCTGCTCGGAACGGATAACTACGGAAGAGATGTACTGAGCCGTATGCTTTACGGTGGAAGAGTCTCCCTTCTGGTAGGTATATTCCCGACAATAATATCTATGACCATAGGAACGGCTCTGGGACTTATAGCCGGATTCTACGGAGGAAAAATAGATTCGATAATAATGAGACTTGCAGACGTGCTCATGGCGTTTCCTTCGCTGCTTCTGGCGATGCTGATTTCGTATACCCTCGGCAACGGACTGCTTACCATATTCATGGCGCTGAGCGTAGTAAGCTGGGCAGGAACTGCTCGTGTAGTCAGATCGGAAGTTCTCTCACTGAGAGAAAAGGAGTACGTTGAGGCAGCTACTTCTATAGGTGTAAAGCGTGGGACCATAATACGCAGACACATACTTCCAAACTGTGTACCGACCCTTATCGTGTTGTTTACAATGAACGTACCTGGCAATATTCTCACAGAGTCCAGCCTTTCATTCCTGGGTATAGGAGCACAGCCTCCTTCAACAAGCTGGGGTCTCATGGTATATGAATCAAAGCAGTATCTGCAGATGACTCCGGTATCCACACTGGCGCCGGGCATAACTATACTGCTTCTGGTTGTTGCATTCAACTTCTTAGGTGACGCACTTAGGGACAAACTGGATCCGTCCCTGAAGAACTGATAAGGCGGTGATTTTATGGTAAATAACGATAGTATATTTGAAATCAGAGGGCTTAAGACTCAGTTCTTCACATCCAAGGGAATAGTTCCTGCGGTGGATGGTGTAGATATAACCGTAAGAAAGGGTGAAGCCGTAGGCCTTGTAGGAGAATCCGGATGTGGAAAAAGTATGACGGCCATGTCCGTAATGCAGCTTTTGAAGAAGCCGGGACGGGTAGTTGACGGAACTATCAAGCTTAACGGCGAAGATCTTCTCAAAATGAACAAAAGGGAGATTAACGACATAAGGGGAAACCGTATTTCGATGATTTTCCAGGAGCCTATGACAGCCTTAAATCCTGTGTACACCATAGGAAAACAGGCTATGGAGGCCCTTATGATTCATCAGAAGATCTCCAAGGAAGACGCAAAGGCCAAGGTAATAGACATGTTTGCCAAGGTCGGAATTCCTGAACCGGAAAAGAGGTTCAGCGTCTACCCTCACCAGCTTTCCGGCGGACTCAGACAAAGGGTAATGATAGCAATGGCCATGATATGCAATCCTGAACTTATGATTGCGGACGAGCCTACTACGGCTCTCGATGTAACCATTGAAGCGCAGATTCTGTACCTTATGAGTCAGCTTCAGAAAGAGGTCGGTACGGCTGTAATAATGATAACCCATAACCTGGGCGTTGTGGCGGAATCGTGCGACTATGTATACGTAATGTATGCGGGAAAAATTATGGAGGAGGCTCCGGTAAAAGAACTCTTCAAGAATCCGCTCCATCCGTATACCTTCGGACTTATGAACTCAATTCCTAAAATGACAGAAGTGAAGACACATCTCTATACCATAAAGGGAATGGTTCCAAACCTTCTTAATCTGCCTCAGGGCTGCAGATTTTGTCCTCGCTGCGATAAAGCGATGAAAATCTGCACCATGTACCAGCCTGACCTTTATGAGCTGGAAGACGGCCACAAAGTAAGGTGTTTCCTTTACAATAAGGAGGTGATGGAAAGTGGAAAATAAGAAGGTTTTAGTAGAGACCCGGAATCTCACCAAGGAATTCAAGACAAAGTCCGGAGCCTGGGGAAAGAATAAAGCTACCGTCCACGCCGTTACCGATGTCAATCTCCATGTCTATGAAGGTGAAACTTTAGGCGTTGTGGGTGAATCCGGCTGCGGAAAATCCACTTTGGGCAGACTGATGCTGAGACTTCTGGATGCCACGAGAGGTGAGGTGTTCTTCGACGGCACCGAACTGAACACTCTCAAGGAAGAGGAACTCAGGCATATGAGAAAACAGATGCAGATGGTATTTCAGGATCCTTTCGCATCGCTGAATCCCCGTCTTAAGATAAAGGATATAATCGCTGAGCCGATGATAACCCATAATATGTACAGCGGTAAAGGCGAGATGGAGGATAGAATTGCCGACCTTCTTAAGAAGACGGGAATAAGGCCGGAGTTTATGAACAGGTATCCTCACCAGTTCTCCGGAGGTCAGCGCCAGAGGGTCAGCATTGCGAGAGCTCTCGCTCTGAATCCAAGGCTTGTTATATGCGATGAACCTGTATCCGCTCTTGACGTTTCAATACAGTCACAGATACTGAACCTGCTGGGAGACCTTCAGGCAGAGATGAACCTGACATACGTGTTCATTTCCCACGATCTGTCGGTTGTAAGATATCTGTCCGACAGAGTTTGCGTGATGTTTCTCGGCAAAGTCTGCGAACTGGGAATTACAAGGGATATATATGCAAGACCTCTTCATCCGTATACCCAGTTCCTTCTTGAAGCTGTTCCGATTCCGGATCCTGAGAGGAGGAAGGAAGCAAAAAATATGCTGAGCGGAGAAATACCGAGTCCGGTAAACCCGCCTAGCGGATGTTACTTCAGAACCAGGTGTCCGTACGCTACAGAAAAGTGTGCTCAGGAAGCGCCGGCTCTAAGAGAGGTAGAACCGGACAGGTTCGTGGCCTGCCATCTGATGGATAAATAGTTACAGGAGAGCTGCCCATAAGGAGATTGTTTTTTCTTCCTTCGGGGCAGCTCCGTTTAAACTCTGTGGGGTATGAAAAGTGAAACTGATTATCGGAGAAATTAAGGCATTCGGATACAGGTATTTTATATTGCTGGTGCTTATGTGCTTTATTACGCCTCTGGCGGCTGTGCTTACTTCCGATGCTATGGGACGCCTGACGGAGCACGTATCGGAAAACGGTATCGGGGGGGGCAGGCCGGATTGCTGTCGTCACGTGCGTACTTTATATTATTGAAGTTATAATATCTTACATATTCACGTACTGCAAAGGCAGGATAAACGGGGATGTTTATGCCGCGTTACAGAAAAGGATTCAGAACATAATTTTTTTCGGCAAGCTGAACGATGCCGGAAAAACAAATTTATATAACTCTGTAAGCAATGATGCCGATGAAATATGCAGGTTTTCTTCTGAGACATTTCCAAACATTCTTCTTCAGACTGTAAGTCTGATTGTAATAATGATATATATTCTGATTATCGACTGGAAAATAACAGCCGCATATTTTGCTGCGGTGATTCTGTCGGTGGGAATTCAGATGATAATAAGCAGAATCATGAACAGAACGGGCGAGGGGATAAAACGCTGTGAAGCTGTACTGAACGAGAAGCTGGCAAACGTACTGAAAAACCGCATCATAGTAAAATGCTTTGAGTCTGAGGGCTTTGCCCGGGCGCTGTATGAAGACGAAGAGGAGGAGTTCTACAGGAAGAAACTCAAACTGAGCCGCATAGCCATGCCGCTTAAGACTGCAGGCATAATCTGCGGAATGCTTCCGGTGATAAGCATATGTGCAGCCGGAATCTATATGATTCCACGAGGGCTCATTAGTGCAGGCACGTTTATATCTGTCTTTTATCTCTGCAGAAAAACCGTATCAAGTCAGCTTCACTATGTAGACCTTATAATTGAAGCGGTAAAGACCAGGCCTGCCAGGAAACGGATTTCTACTATTTTGGCTGTAGCGGAAAAAGAGGAAACTGGAAATGAAATGGCTGGTTTAAAAAACGATGTATATGCGGAAGACATATGGTACAGATATCCGGAACAGGAAGCCTGGGCTCTTTCAGGTGTATCAATGAGGATACGCAGGGGAAGTAAAGTCGCGTTTGTCGGAGAGAGCGGAAGCGGCAAATCGACAATGCTTAAAATAATCGCCGGTGAACTGATGGCGGAAACAGGAATGGTTACAACCGGAGAAACTGTTTTGACGAGACAGTTTCCCCATATGTTCTCAATATCGGTGCGAGATAATGTATCTATGGGAAGGCCTCTAAACGACATTGACGAGATATATGAAAAGCTGTGTCTGAAGGCCGTCATAGAAGGTCTTCCTGAAGGTGATGAAACGGTTTTAAGTGAAAACGGAGGAAACTTAAGCGGCGGACAGCGACAGCGAATCGCTCTTGCCAGGGCTGCCGCGGCAGATGGAGAACTGTATCTCTTTGATGAGTCTTTTTCCGCTCTTGATGTTGAAACAGCAAAAACGGTCATCCGCAATCTGCTTGAGATAAAAAAGGACTCTACAGTTATAGCCGTAATACACCAAAATGAGCTTGCCGGATTCTTTGACGAAGTATACGAGTTCAGCGATGGAAAAGCGGAAAAGAGGAGGTGCGGTAATGAAAAGCTGTGAGTTCACACTTTACAGAAGGTTTGTCGGCAAAACGAAGAAATATATTCCTCTGTTCACTGTATGTACCATTGTGAACGGCTTTGCCATGTTTCTCATATTCTCATCGGTAGGGGTTCTGCTTCAAACCATTTTTTCGCATATTACCGGCGATATAGATATAGTGGAAGTGAGAGAAGTGGGACTTTATCTGCTTGTTATATGTATTTTCGCTTTTGCAGGGGCTTTTGCGACGACAGGTTTCACATACATCGAAGAAAAATCGAGAATCCGTATCAGAAAAGATATGATATACGGCTATTTCAACGCTGATGAAAGGGCTGTATCAGAGCTTAGCAGCAGCGAAGTGCTGAACAGAGTTAATATTGATTTAAATGCAGGGCTTAATTTAATCGGAAATTATATGAGCAGCTGGATTTTTCAGCCTGTGGTTTCCGGCGTGATTTCCGTGGGATTCCTTATGGCGGTGAACTGGATGATAGCCCTGCTGTGCGTTTTTTGCGGAATTCTCAACACGGCTGTTCTGAAGATGAGTGCTGAGAAGATAAAAAAGAGCAGTTCAAAAATGGTAAGCGATAAGAATTCGGCGATAGTGTTTCTTGCAGACTGTATAGAGGGCGCATCAGAAATACGAATGTTCAGAGCATCTGATATGTTCAGGAGAATGCTGGCAGGTAAACTCTACGCCTATCGTGACGGCGCCCGGTCATATTATAAATATGAGGGATTAAGATTTGCGGTTATGATTTTTATCGCAGACTGCTTTTCTGTGGTCCTCCTGCTTCTTTTGGGGGCATTTCTTGCGGAACAGGGGCTTATAGAGTTTTCAGCTGTTATGCTTGCTCTTCCCCTCGTAGATCAGATAGATGAAGGTATTATATCCATTATGAATATGCAGGTTTTTGTAAAGCGGCATTACCCTAACTTAAAAAGAATTTTTGAGGTTATAGATCTTCCGTCAAGCCCAGAAGCCGATAATCCGACTGAAATTGCTTTCCAAGAATTAGTTTTCGAGGATGTGTCGTTTTCCTATGGAGACAGACTCGTACTCGACCGGGCGAGCTTTAGAATACGGCGGGGCGACAAAATAGCTTTTGTCGGAGAAAGCGGAAGCGGCAAGTCGACAATAGTAAAACTTATAGCAGGACTTTACCTGCCGGACAGCGGCAGGATAACCGCAGACGGATGCCCCGTGAATGAGGAAAACGTAACGGCCTGGAGGCGGCACATTGCATATATGCCTCAGGACATATTTATGTTCGATGCTGATGTTAAAGCGAATATTGCCCTCGATATCAGGGGGCAGGATATGGACAGAGTAAAAAAGGCTGCCGCTGATGCAGGCGTGTCCGATACCATAGAAGCAGCGGGCAGCGGATATGAGACGAAACTTTCAGGAAAGGAAAGCGGATTTTCAGGAGGAGAGCTGCAGAGGATTTCGCTTGCCAGGACACTGTATCAGGACAGAGATATTCTCATAATAGATGAGCCGACTTCTGCGCTGGATCCGGAAACGGAAGAAATACTGAAACAGAAGCTGGAGGGCATTCCGAAGGAGAAAACCGTAATTGCCGTAACCCATCGCCTTAACCTTACGGAGAATTTTGACCGCATATACGTGGTGAAAGACGGCAGGGTTACAGGTACGGTGACTAAATCTTGATTCACATAATTACGTTATTACGCTTTTTCGCAGCTGACTACGGTCAGCACATCGCCGGAAACCGTAAACTTTACTTCGAAGCCTGCGAACAGAAAACCGTAGACCCGCTCCGGGTCGTCGTGATATGAAGGCCGGGGATCGAGGGCCAGGATATCCGACAAAGCCTGCCGCTTTTCAGGGGGAACCGGGGAAAGAACGGATTCGTCGGGAATTGAAACTTTCAGCCTGTAGCCTGAAGCCGCATCGGAAAAGCCGCAGGATGCGTCCGGAATGCAGTCCATTGAAACGTAAGGCTTAACGTCTATTATCGGAGTTCCGTCCAGCATATCGGCGCCGGAAACTTTGAGAATGGGCCCGTCAGGACCGTCGTAATCCACGGATTCCAGCCTTACGCAGGACATGCCGATGTGGTTGGGCCTGAAGGGGGCCCGGGTTGCAAAGACGCCCCGGCGCTCGTTTCCTCCGAGGCGGGGCGGTCTTACCGTTGGAGTGAACTCTTTGTCCACGTTCTCGGAAAAAACCCACAGCAGCCACAGGTGGGAAAACTCTTCTATTCCCCGTAGGGCGTCCGGATTCCTGAATCCGGGTTCGAAAACTATTATTCCTTTCGAGTCTGTCATTCCACTCTGGCGGGGAATTCCGAATTTGCTCTGATAGTCCGTGCGGATGCGGGCGACGGGCGTGATGGTGTACTGTGGGTTCTGCGGATGCATGGTTTACTCCTGTTTTAATGATTCATCATATTTCTTATTCTACGTCAGGAAGGCCCGCAAAGCCTGCTGCAAGGTCTTCGTCCGTAGGTATGTAGTCACTCATGGTGCCGTTGTTGAACTGCTCGTATGCCTTCAGATCGAAGTAGCCGGTTCCAGTAAGTCCGAAAAGGATGGTCTTTTCTTCGCCGGTCTCTTTGCACTTAAGGGCTTCGTCCATGGCCACCTTGATGGCGTGGCTGCTCTCAGGGGCAGGGAGAATTCCCTCAACTCTTGCAAATTCTACGGCAGCCT
>DXHZ01000083.1 GCA_019113145.1 Candidatus Avanaerovorax faecigallinarum | reverse complement strand
CCGCCCTTTATCTAACCCGTGGTTTTCGTAATATCTGCGGCTCTTATCATTTCGATGTTCTTCTCGCCAAAGTGAGCAGCCGCCTTCTTAAGGTCAAGTTCTTCGGCTACGGGAATGACGCACACGTAATTCTCCCTGCTGTGACCTATGGTGACGAGGGTTTTGAACACCTGCTCCGGGTTCTGTCCCGTCGCCTTTGCAACCGACACTCCGTCAAGAAATCCATCCGGGGCTTCATAGGTGTGAACCGTGTACTTTATCCCCGCTCCGTCCAGAATCCTCATTGCATTTGTCTTTATACCGTGTTCTCTCTTTTTTCCCATTCTCCAGTCTCCTTCCTCAGTATGTCAAAAGACGCGTAGCCTTAACGGTACGCGCCTTTAAAATTGCGCTCTAAATTATCGTGTAGGTGCTAATTCCGCCTTTCATATATCATATAATTACTCCTGATTGGAAGGATGCCCACACCATTATACTGTTGATTACATCACTACTCCCTTGAATCGTAAAAGCGAAGATATCGCTAAGTGTGATATCAGCACCGTAGATGATACGGTGTATTGCAATATTACTCTCATTCGAAAGCCTAAGACCTGGTCCCATATACAATTCCCTGATGATTGGGCATGGACGCAAACTAAAGCCTATCAA
Organism: Candidatus Avanaerovorax faecigallinarum; assembly: GCA_019113145.1. Classification (GTDB taxonomy): domain Bacteria; phylum Bacillota; class Clostridia; order Peptostreptococcales; family Anaerovoracaceae; genus Avanaerovorax; species Avanaerovorax faecigallinarum. The sequence continues at coordinate 4,317 of DXHZ01000083.1, read as the reverse complement.
CCATCCTGCACTACATGATTACAAGAGTAATATCCGCTACAACGCCAACAGATACATCTGCAAAGTGTGCGGTATGCGGTAAAACGGATATATCTCTGTATTTTTCTGCAATACCACGGGAAGAAAGACTTAAAATCAGGTACGTTACCATTGACATGTTGCAGCCATATAAGGATGTAGCGAAGACATATCTGCCCAATACAATTGTATAGCCGTAGACCCTTTTCACGTAGTAAAACATCTTGTATATGATTTTGAAAAGTTCAAGATTAGCCTTATGAAACAATGTGAATACGGTTCCAATGCATACTACCTCTTGAAAAATGGGGATGGCTCCTTGTTATAAATGACGTGTATTTTGATAATCCTAAAGTATTTAACCATCGCTTTAATCAGTATCTTAACAAGTGAAACCTGTTAAATATGATATTGAACGCCTTTCCTTCTCTTGCCGCAGCTTACGGTCACAAAGAGTAATACCGATATTTCAACCGATGTATTTCTTACGAGTAAGCCGTAGAAAGATTTAACCTCATACTCAGAAAATTCAAGACTTCTATAATCTGCCAGTACGAAGAGTTTTCTGACATCCTTATTACCTGTAGGAAAGAGATACTACACTTCTTTAAGAGACCATACAACAATCGTAAATTGTCCAACAGTGTATCTGAAAATATCAATGGTAAAATCCGTTCATATCTTCCCGTTTCAAGAGGAGTGAGCAACTTTCAAAGGTTTAGAAAGAGAGCTCTCCTTGGCTTGTCTAAAGACATACGTTGCACCCTGAGGTCACAGCTTCACAGTGTAAGCGTACCTAACCCAAGAATGGTCCATACAACAAATATCCGGGTTAATTCAAGAAAAGAGCACTCCATCTTTCCGTTAAATGAAGTGCTCTGTCTTTAACTAGTCACGCGATTATTTATACCACTATTGTTATACGGCCGGTTCAATGTTATCCGGCCGGTATTAACCCTATCTTCACGCTATTTTCATAATACATCAAATCGCACAGTGTTTTCACCGTTATGCTCTCGGATGAGTCCTGTCATATACATCCTTTATCCTGTTTTTCGTCATGGAGAAATACACCTTCATCGCCGTCACGTCCTCGTGACCCATGAGCTCCTGTAAAGTCTTAAGGTCGGCTCCGTTCTGAACCATATGCACAGCAAAAGACGTTCTCAGGATATGGGGTGTTATCTTACCTTCTATTCCGGCAGCCTTTCCGCACTGGCTCAGTATCTTCCAGCATCCCTGTCTGGTAAGCGGTCCTCCCATGTAATTCACAAAAAGGGTTCCGTCGGGATCTTCGCTGTCTCTCTCCTTCATAAAGGCCTTTCTGGCAGTGGATATATACGAAGACAACGCCGCTCTGGCCGGTCTGCCTATGGGAACAATCCTTGCCCTTCCATGATCGCCGTTTAAAGTCGCAAATCCCATTTTCAGATTGACGTCCGAGAGTTTTAGTTCTATAACCTCGCTGACCTTTATTCCCGTAGCGTACATAATCTCGAGAAGGGCTCTGTCTCTTATTCCTTTTACCGTTTCATCCGGCTGTTCCAGAAGCTTTTCAACTTCATCCACCGTCAGAAATTCTATCTCGTTTCTCTTTACTCTCGGAGTCTTTATATCAGCAGCCGGGTTGACCGAAATTTCGCCCTTTGATACGAGGAATTTATAAAACGCACGTACAGAAGAAATCCTTCGGTTAATCGTGGCGTCCGATCTTCCATGCTCTCTGAGCGCCAGGACAAAGGCTGCAACATCAGCACCGGCAGCATCCTCCAGCTTTCCCACACCTCTGATTTTCAAGAACTTCTCGAAATATTTCACATCCCTCTCATATGCGTCGGCAGTGCTTTCCGAAACCTTCTTCTCAATTATAAGATGTTTTATGAATTCCTTTATTTCCATCGTGAGTTCTCCCCGCTTTTCTCTCTGTCGATTATGGCTTTAGCCATCAGAATCCCTGTCTGCGTTTTACCGTCTTCTATTTCCCCCGAAAGAACCATTGCTACTGCCTCATCGAGAGGATACTCCTCTATATCTATGGCTTCATTTTCATCAAAATCCGTATCTCCCGGAACAAGATCCGAAGCAAGATAAAGGTACAGCACTTCCTCCGTATATCCGGGACTTGTATACATCCTTGTAATAAATCTGATGTTTTCCGCCGTATACCCGGTCTCTTCCCTGAGCTCTCTTCCCGCTGTCTCAAGGTAATCTTCTCTGCCGTCTCTTTTTCCTGCTGGAAGTTCCAGCATTATGCGTCCGGCTGCCTTTCTGTACTGACGAACCATCACTATTTTCCCGTCATCCTTTATGGCAGCGATAACCGCCCCGCCGTTATGCTCCACTATTTCTCTTTCTGACTCCCCGTTTATAACCGTTACGGTATCCTTTCGGAGATTCAAAATGTGTCCTTCATATATTTTCTCGCTCTTCAGCGTTTTCTCTTCGTAAACCATATCAACCTCCGTATTCATTATATCATATCATCAATACAATAATAACAAAATATGTTCGCAAAAATAACAAAAATCTATTGACTTTTTAAGTTCTTTTGCTAAAATAAAGATGTGGTTATCCCCCTGATAACCTCATTAATCTCTAATCCCAATACCCCTTTTGAACAAAACAGACTGCTCCCCTGCAGTCTGTTTTGTTTTCAGGATATATAGACATCAGAAGGACCTGAAAATGCTTAGAATCACAGATAATACAACGCTTCTGACCTCTCCGGGCAGAACATTCGATACGTATTTTGAAAAACAAAATCTTGCAGTCTTTGATATAGAAACAACAGGACTGAATCCGACGTCTTCACGACTCATTCTTTCAGGAATTATTTCCGTCAATTCGTCCGGGGCATTCTTCACACAACTTCTGGCGGAAGACCTTTCAGATGAAAAGCATGTGATTGAAGAAACCTGTTCTGTTCTTTCCAAAGCCGACATAATCATAACTTATAACGGCAGACATTTTGACATTCCGTTTCTGAAAAAACGTGCATCGGCCTACGGCATATCCGTCCCTGATAAGTACAACCTGGATCTTTATACACTGGTCAGGGATTATTCTGCTCTGGGAGACATGCTTTCCGGCCTTAAACAGAAAAATATAGAAGAATTCCTCGGCATATCGACTTTCAGATCCGACACTATCTCCGGATATGAAAGCGTCAGGCTGTTTGAGCGGTACCTGAACACGGGAAGTTTTGCGCTCCGGAACAAAATTCTTCTTCACAATGCTGACGATATAAGACAGCTTTACAGACTTCTTCCGGTCATTAGAAGCACGGATTTTCATAAAGCCATGTTCAGAACAGGATTCCCCGTTCGTCAGGGATATATAAAAAGCTGCCGTCTCTCAGGAAAAAATCTTGTTGTCAAGGGTATCTTAAATCCACCCTGCGACTATATTTCTTTTCCGACGACAGATGCTCCGTACTCCGTAAGAGCAGTACGCGCTGATAAATCGGTAGAGGTTGTCTTCCCCTGCGAAAGTACTAAAGGAGTAACTTTTCTTGATGCTATCCGAATATTGGGTTCCGAGGCGGCACATGAGCTTGAAAGTCTACCCGGTGTGGAAAGCGGATATCTCATCTGTTCGACGGGAAATGAAATATCATATATGGAGATAAACTTATTCGTCAGGGAATTCTTCAGCAGATGTGTTTCACACATGCTCAAGGTATAGTTGGGTTCAAGTCCCTCCTGATTCTATTCGCGATATTAAAAAAGAGATGCCTTCTGACATCTCTTTTTTAATGGTGCGCGATAAGGGACACGGCTGCGGGCAGCCTTTCTCCTCGTCTCGCCATCGAGACTTCGGACCACTCGCTGAAGAGCCGTCCACCGGACGGTTCTTCTTTACGCTCGTGCCCTCTTAGGGTTCAAGTCCCTCCTGATTCTATGCTTACATAACAAAAGAGTACCGCTCGGGTACTCTTTTGTTATGGTGCGCGATAAGGGACTTGAACCCCTACGGTCTCCCGCTAGAACCTAAATCTAGTGCGTCTGCCAATTCCGCCAATCGCGCATATATTCGCCTTCGTTATCTGATGGTAAAATCTAAAAAATACCACCAACATCTTATGACATTGGCGGCTTGGTTTGGTGACTCCACCGAGAATCGAACTCGGGTTACCGCCGTGAAAGGGCGGTGTCTTGACCGCTTGACCATGGAGCCATATTAGAAAAAGAAACCGGCAACGTCCTGCTTTCCCGGGCAGTCTCCCGCCAGGTATCATCGGCGCTGGGGAGCTTAACTTCTGTGTTCGGGATGGGTACAGGTGTGTCCTCCCCGCCATTG